>NZ_JANRML010000071.1:0-837 GCF_026930265.1 Corynebacterium pilbarense | reverse complement strand
GAAGCCATTGAAAGAGGGACTAGTGAAGGATGAAGTAATTAGTTATAATGAGGGGTAGAGGGTGCATATCCTGAAAGAGCTGGAAATATTTCCCAATAGCCACACAAAATCTGATCAAGGTGCAATTGCAGCCCACAATTGCCACCTGGGTAGATGTCCTAAAATTGGTCACTAGGTACCTCGGTCAAACTGTGGAATTTGGATTTTCGGCCTAAGAAATGGGTCACGGGATGGATCTCGTCCAAGAGGTGGGTGCCTCAAGGGGGGACACATAGAACAACCGGACCTCGGCCTTCAACCCTTCATGGGTATCTCCCTGCCTTATGGTGTTAGGAACACTTGACTTGGAGGATTTTCAGTTCCCTATTTGACAACTTCTATGTTTTTGACAATGTGAGAACCAGATAACGGGGAGTTATTTGGATGCCTATCCCCGAAATCCTACCTAGACTAAAAAAATTCTTTTGGCACCTCCTGTGGAGGAAAACTTAGTGAGTTTTTAGAAAGTTTTTAGATGAAATTGTTTTGTGAGGCTGGGGGTGAAAACCAACCTCGTTTGATTAGTGGGAGTGGATAGTCTTACCAAGAAAAGATTGGGTAGTTCAGAATCCCTTTGGAGGAAACCTACTTAAACCTCCATGTTTCGAGAAAAGTCTATGTGAGTGTGAAAGTGACTTTTGTGTGTGAGTGAAAGTGTACCAAATTTTAGTTATTTAGATGTCACCTTGCAGCATGTGGACATCGCTTGGTCCTTTACAAGAGTTTGATTACCTAAATCAACTAGATGTCATTGGTACAACCTTGCAGAATTTTAAAAGCCCTAGGAAACTAGCATGT
>NZ_JANRML010000070.1:0-853 GCF_026930265.1 Corynebacterium pilbarense | reverse complement strand
CCTGAATATCCTTTTGACTGCTTGCAAATGACTCTGTTTAGGTGCAGCCTGATATCTTCCTACCATTCCTACAGCATACATTATGTCTGGGCGAGATGCTGTGATGTACAACAAGCTTCCTATCATTGATCGATATGAGCTTTGATCAACATCGGGCGAATCATCATCCTTGCTTAATTTACATCCAGTTACCATAGGTGTACCCATTGGTTTAGAATCTTCCATTTGAAAGCTTTTCAGCATTTCTCTTAAATATTTTCCTTGAGAAATGAAGATCCCTTCGGGCCTCTGAGTAATTTGCAGACCAAGGAAAAATGACAGTTCTCCTATCATAGACATTTCAAATTCTGTTTGCATAGAGTTAGCAAACCACTGGACAGATGATTCATTAGTACAGCCAAAAATAATATCATCTACATAAACCAAAACAACTAGTAAATCATCACCTTCAGACTTAATGTAAAGGTTACTGTCAACAATACCTTTCTTGAACCCTTTTTCTTGTAGAAATTTGTCCAGTCTAGAATACCAAGCTCGTGGTGCTTGTTTTAGTCCATATAAGGCCTTCTTCAGCTTACAAACATAATTAGGATTGTCTGTCAATGAAAATCCTTCAGGTTGCTCCATATATACTTCTTCCTCTAGATCTCCATTAAGAAATGTTGACTTAACATCCATCTGATAAACTTTGAAATTCTTATGACAAGAGTAAGCAAGAAACATTCTGATAGCTTCTAACCTTGCTACGTGCACAAATGTTTCATCAAAATCCAGTCCTTCTATCTGAGCATAGCCTTTACAGACTAACCTCACTTTGTTCCTGATAACTTGTCCTTTCTCATTCAACTTATTC
>NZ_JANRML010000069.1:0-853 GCF_026930265.1 Corynebacterium pilbarense | reverse complement strand
GTTTTGTTGCAGTCACCATAAGTATGACGTCAAGCTTTGTCAACAAGTCAATTTGAAAGGCAAAGAACACTACTTTAAATCAACCAACCTTACAAATTTAGTCTATGGCTCAACACCAATCAAAGAAATGACAAAGTCAAACATGCAAGGTCTAAACAAGGTTTCTAACAATGTATGACGTCACAGCTATATAAATTTTGGTGTTCTGCAGGTTAGCTAGCCAATGGTGGACGTTTTGACAAAATCAACCAGCAAAAAGACAATTCAACTCCACGGCTATAAAGAGATAACAGGGCCGCACCTTTCTATCCAAGCACAAGTTCATTTAAGGCCAACGTTATCAATTTTAGGTTAGTTCAAAAACTAGCTAGGGTTAGACGCTAGGTTAGTTAGGGTTTCAATTAAAAGTGTTTTGAAAGAGATTTGAAACATAAACAAGTTTGAGATCACCTCTAGACTAGTGCCTTGGGTTAATGGAGTCAACTTGAAGTGAGACTAATGGTTTAGGGAGGACTTAAACTCAAAGACAAGAGAGTTAGGGTTTGATGGTGTTGCTATGGCAAGGCCACCAACCCTAAACCCTAAGAAGGAAAGACTTACCTAGGTGTAGCTAAAGCTAGGCCTCATGCTCCTCCCTCTTTCCTTAAAACTCTTTGGCAAAACGGCTAGCTTCAAAACATAAATCTAAGGAT
Source organism: Corynebacterium pilbarense (assembly GCF_026930265.1). Classification (NCBI taxonomy): domain Bacteria; kingdom Bacillati; phylum Actinomycetota; class Actinomycetes; order Mycobacteriales; family Corynebacteriaceae; genus Corynebacterium; species Corynebacterium pilbarense. Next base: position 161 of record NZ_JANRML010000069.1, on the reverse strand, counting down.
GAAAAGTGTTGTAGGGCCAAGGCTTTTCAAACCCTAGGTGTAAAATCAATTAGGCCTAGGACGTCTTCTTTCTTCAATTTATGTTTCAAAACTAACTTAGAAAAAGGAGAAATAGTGTAGCAATGGCTAGGCTATGTTCTTCTTAATCAAATGGCTAAACA
>NZ_JANRML010000068.1:0-856 GCF_026930265.1 Corynebacterium pilbarense | reverse complement strand
AAAGGTGGAAATGGAACGTCCATTGGGCAACCGGACTAACCGAGGATGGAACTGGATTGACCAGTCCATCAACCAATGACGGGTCAGAGGAAAGCTTACGATAACCTTTTGGAAGTTGAAGTTTTTCCAAAAGAGAAGAAGCCTCGTCCATGCGAGGACAAAGGTGAGAGTAATGATTACCTTTACATAACATGCAAGGGAACTTGGCAGTTTTATTCTTCTTACCAACCTGAACATCACTAGTTGACGGGGTATCATCGACATGACTGACAGAGGCCGATGACGTGGAGGACCACATTTCTAAGACCTGGGTAAGACCGGGGCAATCCCTCAGAAAGTGATCACCCTTACAAAGGCTGCAAGGGAATTTGGGTTTTGGATTCTTCTCTTTAATCTTGTTGATCTCATCAACACTCCCAGTACTATTAACAGTAACTGGTTTCTTGGATCCAACATCTGATTTTGTTGGGGCCTTGGTCCTTTTCGAGCTCTTATTCTTCTTTTCTTTCCATTTCTTCTTCTTCTGATCAACCTGGCTACTTGCTTTAGAGCTTTCACTAGGCGAAGAAGGAGAAATGGAAGGAGACTTGATGGACGAAGAAGGTGAAAATTCGACATGAGGTTGATGTGTGGGTGGTGTATTGACATCCAAAGTATTAGGTGTAACTGAAACATTGGGAGGATTCGGGATCACCGGAGTGGGGAACAACCAAACTGGTAATCCGATAGTGAGTCCTAGAAGACTCAGTGTGGCAACATATGGAGGACCAAAGTTTCCAAATGAAGGAAAGGTATAAGGTTCCCCAGAAGAAGGAGTTCCTCCATTGGTACTCCCAGGATTCGATGCCATTATCAC
>NZ_JANRML010000067.1:0-867 GCF_026930265.1 Corynebacterium pilbarense | reverse complement strand
ATCCTCAAGTTATACAACTTCTTTCTCAGGAATAGTTTATTTACCTGGGACTTAGACTGATACAACTTCCCCAACTTTTCCCATAAATATTTGGTTGTAGCTTCCTCTGAGACATTCAGTAATACTGAATCGGAGAGACACAGTCAAATTGTGCTCTTTGCCTTCCGATCCGTCTTTTTCCAGTCATCTGCAGAAGTTCCTGTAGGTGCAGTACCTGGATCTACTGCGATCCACTGATCTCTGTCCACCAAAAGATCTTCCATCTTGAGCTTCCACAACTCAAAGCTTTTCCCATTAAACTTCTCGATCTCCATCTTTGAATTGCTTGCCATTTCTTTTCACCTGAAAAATCAATACCACAGATCTCCCACTGCAACAAGGCTTATCACAGTCCCGAACCAAACCCTTGACCACAAAGGCATCCCCCTAAAACCAACAAAGCTCTGATACAAAATGTAGATTTTAACCTTGTACAATATTTTACTGCAAACAGATTTTCAGTAAAAGAACAAAAAATATACAATGGAAAATACAAACATTACACAGAGATTTTTCACCTGGAAACCCAAACCGGGAAAACCAGCATATATTATATTCATTCATTGTGTTACATTGTTTACAATACAATATATACATATAGGAGCCAGCGACATCCAAAACCCTAACCCAATGACCTGGATTAGTCCAAAACCCTAATTCCTTAACTGGAAATAGAAAACCATCGGCAAAAAACCATGTGCTGAAAAACCACCTAATATCATGTGGTCCCGGAAATATGTCGGCCCGGTAATATGTCGTCTCGGAAATATGTCGTCCTGGAAATATGTCATCTCAGAAATATGTTTCCTCGGAAATATGTCATCAATT
>NZ_JANRML010000066.1:0-977 GCF_026930265.1 Corynebacterium pilbarense | reverse complement strand
ATCTCTTTTTCGGTCTCATCAGAATACATTATGAAAAATGTCATTTTGGAGTTTCATTTAAGTGTTTTTCAGAATCCATAAATATGAAAAACCGCTGAGTTTTCTTTCTTTGGACTCATTAAACAAACATCGAAAGACCCATATAGGATCGAACCACTCCTTCTTAGGGTTCGTTAAACATACTCCGAGGGACTCGTCCGAAGGATGAGCTTATATCAACAAGCATATGTGATCCTCTTCAAGCTTGCGTAAAAATAAAGAGGTACTTGCCAGAAATGGTGGGGGAAAAATTTGGGAAAGGGATATGTTTCGTCTTTGAGTTAATTGGCAGTAAGTGTCACTCTTGAACATGACACCCCCCTTGATCATTGAATTCGGGTTGGGAAATCCATTTGTCTCTCGTTTGGCCATATGCATGTATGGTGGGTCCTCCTTGAGTCAATGCTGCCAAGACCATTGTTGTGTCATTCATATGTTCAAGAGAAGTCCATCTGAAACCTATATTGAGTCGGCCATCTGCAGTTATCCATTCTCTCCGTGTCGGCCTTCCCTGTGTCTAGTTCAATTTACATCATACTCTGTTTCACCTTCAAAATCTGTTACTCATTTCGTGTCATTGATGGGGGATACATCAAGGCCCTCCTGTGACGAGTTTTGTTCCGTCGACTTCAGCTCATTATCCGGAATCAAGACTTAGAAATTATTTGGTACCTTGGAGCTTGCATGCCTCAATGGCAGGTTTCCTCGCTTTCGACAGTGGGTTTACATCATTGACCTCTGATCGAATGATTCCACGAGTGTTCGACCTCAGCTCATCTATTCACATTCGTTGGGATGTACTAGAGTACCTTGGGAATCATCGACATCAATGGTGATCTCCCTCACACTTGTTAACGGTTTACATCATTGACTGGTAATCAAGTGGTTTCTGCCATGTTCGACATCAGGACATCTATTCACATGGTTAGATTCGTACT
>NZ_JANRML010000065.1:0-977 GCF_026930265.1 Corynebacterium pilbarense | reverse complement strand
GACAGTGCTGCGGTGGGCCACCATGGTCGCAGACGGATCGATCGCGCATTACACGCATAAACGAAAGGCAGGAACAGTGGGAAAGCACACCTCAGATGACCTTACGCAGTCACGTCGCCAGGTTGAGGCGATGATTCGGGAAAACGAACGGTTGAAAAAAGAACTCGCCAAAGCCAACCGCAAACTCACCCGGCAAGAACAAGAACTGGATAAATGGGTCAAAACCAGTGATGTGTTGGGAAAAGCTTTAGCGTCCATGCCCGATCTTCCTGGCGTGGACTACGACGCGGAGGAAAACGCCTATCCGAAGACGAAACGCGACGCTATGAAGCTGGTCGACAAGAAGAACAACGACTCATCGACGCACTTGTCGGATTAGGCCACTCCACTTCCCGGGCGTGTGTGTTGCTCAACGTCAGCCGCAGCCGGATCTACTACGAATCCAACCCGCGGCCGAAAACCACTAACCCGATTGCCCACCACGAACGCAACATCCCCAGGCTTACACAAAAGCAGATCGACGAGATTCTCGCCCAGCTGGATGCCAATCCATACTCGAGCGTGGACGATGTGTTCTACAACGCCTTCAACCACGGGCTGTATATCGCTAGTTTGAGCAGTTTCTACCGCATCGCCCGCAAGCACAACAGACTGTTGAAGCACCGCAACTGCACTCGCACCAAACGCAGGTCGAAACGCGGTAGCAACCAGCCACCACATGTCGTGGCTACTGCACCAGCACAAGTGCTGTGCTGGGACATCACATTCCTGCCTGGCCCGTTCGTCAACGAAACCTACGCCTGCCACACCATTATCGACCTGTACTCACGCGCCGTGATCGGCACGTTGGTCACCCACCGCGAAGACGCACGCGGTGTATCCAAACTCTTCGACGACATCTTGACGCGCTACCCCACAGTGCAAACCGTGCACTCCGACAACGGGGCAGCTATGCGAAGCAACGCCGTCAAGCGAGT
>NZ_JANRML010000064.1:0-984 GCF_026930265.1 Corynebacterium pilbarense | reverse complement strand
GTATTGATAGGAGAACATATTGGTGATAATCTCATTGTTTAATCTATCTCTATTGCAACTTATTGGTTATGTTTCTTATGTCTATTTGAATATTTGACTATAACATTGAAATATCTTGTTTACTAGTTGTTGTGGTGTGAATCAAGAAAGTGTTGAGTATCCAACTTGGGGAGGCATCACTTTCTTTGATTCTTGAGTGCTTTTTGTGATTGTAGCCAGTGAAGGCAGTCCAATAGAGTAAGTGCTATTGGGGCATGCTTGGCCCTATGTGATTGATCTTGAAGCATCTCTTAAATCTCACACTTTGGCACCTTTAATCTTGTTCATTTGTATCTTGTGTATATCTTGTATCCTTGTAACATTTATTATTCTTTGTGTAAGTAATTGTATTCTTGTTTGTGGGATAGTTTCAAATCTTTAACTTGTAATATTTTGGTAATTGAACACCCTCAAACATAGTTGACCCCATTTGCCCAACCTTAGGCACTAGTCCTTAGTTGACTTAGGGAAAGGGTTGCTTGTCATTTAAGCTTGCACTTTGCATTTGCTGCTTTAGCATCTTAGGTTAGTTTTCCCCTAAGCCTTCTAACAAATTAAAACCAACTCCTAGAACTTTAAAGTTAAATCAAATCTAGTAACTAGGGTCTACCCCCCTTGGCTTCCCTAGGAGTAAGCCTAGACGGAAGAAGTTCCTGTCAAGGTGACAGTGTGGGCAGGGACTTAGACATTGTGTCTCCGAGGGCACACTAAGTGAGCCGGACTTAGCTCACGTTTGCAAGTGTGCATTAGGGCGACAACAGTAGGTAGTTTTATTCTTTCATTAAGTTATTCTTTAAGTTTATTTCACACAATAATTTCATGACCGGCATCTTGGGAGAGTAATCCCCAAAATCATAAGGCTAAAATAAAAATTAATTAAAAGATAATAATACATAAATTTATTGAAAGATATTTAACAAGAGAGAAGATATAGTTGCAATAATA
>NZ_JANRML010000006.1:0-136735 GCF_026930265.1 Corynebacterium pilbarense | reverse complement strand
TTGTCCTTGAACTCCGGCGCAGGAACCTTCACATCCTCGCCCGGCTTACCCGAACCATCCTCGTAGCCCGGCTCGAACTTGTCCTTGTCCTCCTCAACCGGAGCCGGGGTATCCGGCTCCTCAACGGTGACGGTGACATCGACGTTGTCCTTCGAACCATCCGGGTAGGTCACCTCAACCGGAACAGTGATCTTGTCACCCGGATTCGCATCCTCCGGAACCGGAACAGTGATCTCACCGGTGTTTTCATCAACCTTCACGCCATCCGGAGCATTCTCACCCGGGGTGAACTTCGTGTCCTCCGGCGCCTTGGTCTCCTTGCCGTCCTTGTCCTTGAACTCCGGCGCAGGAACCTTCACATCCTCGCCCGGCTTACCCGAACCATCCTCGTAGCCCGGCTCGAAGTCCAGGTTCTGGTTGGGAACCTTCGGGGTGACTTTGACGTTCGCGTAGATGGTCTCGCGGGTACCGTCCGGGTAAGTCACTACGACTGGAACCTTGTAGTCCCCGACTGGGGTTTCTACCGTCGGGTTCACCTCAATGGTGCCGTCTTCATTAACTGTGATCCAGTCTGGGAATGCTGGGTTGTCCTCATCATCCGTCAACGGACCATCCGGACCTACAACCTGATTACCTGGGGCGAATTTGGTTCCCTCCGGAAGCGGCTGCACATTACCGTCAGCATCCGGCTGGGTGTTCTTCGGCGCATCAATCACCAATGGCTTCGTCGGATCTTGCGAAACCTCGCCGTCAGTGTATTCAGGGGTGTACTTTGAATTGTCACGCTCGCGATCAACCACTAGCAACGAATCAGCAGAAACTACTCGACCGCCGATCTCCAACGACGCAGTAATGACTTCGCCATCAGCAACATCTGCAGGAATCTCAAGCGAGCACTCCGATGCCTGCGCCGCGGTGCCAATCTGATCGCAGCGCTTCAGCTCATTGCCATTGGAATCCCGCCAGACAACGTTTACCCAATCCGATTCTGCATCGAACGGCGGAAAGGTACCAGAGACTTCAATTTCAGCCGTGTCCCCAGGTGACGCAGGATTCGCAAACGCGTCATAGTTGGTGATATCTAGGTTCTGGAGCTCATTAACCATCACGCCGAAGTGCGCATTATCCACCGCCTTGCGCACCGGACGCCAGTACGGGGTACCAGATGACCACGATGGGTTGTCATTGAAGTGGTAGAACGAGTTCGTCACATATGGCGAATACGTCGGCAGAGCGTTCTCGCCCGACGGATCCGTCACCCACATGAACAAGTTATTCGGATCCCAATAATCCGTATCTTCCGTAGACGGATTTTCCGCGTCATCAAAACGCAGCGTGTAGTTACCCTCTTGATCGGTAGTTCCCCACACCGTCTTCAAGATGTACTCAGGGTGATCCTCAAGCATCTTGCGTGTAGCCTCTGTGCGCTCCGCCGGATCCTCGAGTTTCTTAATTTCCTCGTTAGCGATTGCTCCCTCACGCGTAAGCGTTGCTGCGTACACGCGATAGCCAGCTGCTGGACGATCACGGCTATCCTTATTTGGCGCATTAGTGATCGAGGTGCCGTTGCCAGCCTCCAACCAAACTTTGCCCGCAATGTATCGATCCAGCTCCGTCGTCGTAGCCGGGTTTGATATCGGCCCCTGCTCATCATGAACCGCATTCTTCAGAGCCGGGGAATCCGGTCCAACCATCCAGTCAGCCGGACGCTCCTTCATCACCATGCCGGTCAGCGCCATCGACGCGCGCGAGTTCGGCCATGCACCATTGTTCTGGTTCGTCGTCACACCGACGAACGAACCCGGAGTAACGCCGTTGATCTGACGGAATGGTTCCACCAGCTGGCCGCGCTCGTTTTCATACGGATCAACCCACAAACGATATTGCTGCGATGGGTGCGCGTGGAAACGGTGCACCTTACCGTTCGCATCCACCCACTCCATGCCACCGCGGCGTTTGGTGCCAGACACCGACTCCGGAATGTTAGTTTGCTGCTCCTCGAGCTTCTGCGCGGCCTCCTCCTGAGCCTTCAACTGTTCCTCGTACTCCGGAGTACCCGGCTCAGCAGTTACCTCGGGAACCTCGAGCTGCTCTTCAACCTCAGGAAGACCAAATGCAAATGTGCCCTGCCCACCGTTGAGGCCGACAATCGTGCCCTCCAGGTTATGCACCTGCGTACGGAAAATCGGTGACACTGAACCATCAACATCACGGAATTGAGCGTAAACATACGTGCCCTCCGGTGCCGGTAGACCACCGGTACCACCAGACGTTCTGGGGTTCGCGCTCAATGCATCCCCTGGGGTCGCCTCAGTGACGTGGCCAGACAGCAGGCCATAACCTGCGCCGAACGGGTTGGTCAGGTGATCTGGACGCGTAATCCGCTTCGACGCAATAGGATCCGCGTCAATTATCTGCGCATTAGCATCAATCGCGTCATCAAGATTTGCCTCAGCGGCAGTCGTCACAACATCCTGAGCAACCGCCACCGGCTGAGCAAACGGCGCAACCAGCGCGAAAGATAGTGCCGCTGCAGCCACGGACGTTCCGCGGCGACGAGCGATGTAGTTCTTCTTCATACAAGTCCCTTTCGAGGAATCTCTGAAACAACAGAACGCTGAGCCCGTGACATTTGTACAGCTAGGCAATTGTCTATAAGGGCCAACATGGACAAGCGTACGGATGCCCCAAGGCGCCTGCAATGCCCCTTTTATGAACATCCACACCCACCAGAAGTCGACAATTTCTGACCAAATAGACAAATAACGCCAATCACCTGCGCAGATGACATGGCGCCCCTTACGGAAAATGCAACACGCCCATTACGACCAATCTCCGAGCGACGACGTTCCTAACAACACCCTGAGCAACCCGAAATCACACACTTCATCTCCTCCGAAAGAAAGATGAGAGGGCACGATCAGCGGAATCGCAGCTAGGAAGTTTAGGCCACAAAACTTCCCGCCAAGTCGCTGTGCAGCCACAAGCTACGAAGCTCCAACCGACGGACCAAAACGAAACGGTTCTTAATTTCAGGTAAGAATGTGACGCAAGTTTTCGTTTATCACCCTTATGGGGGTGGCTAGAGAGGCGTCGATAGACAAAGGCCTCCACACTCCCGCGTGCGGAAAATCTTTGCCTAGATGTTGCCCCGAAGACCCCGTCAGCTCGTGGTCCTGCACGGAGCCACTCGCGCCCGTTCCGTACTAGCCCGGCCGCCTGTTAATGGCGTCGATCTGGATTGCGACTGGGGTGACGTCGCTGGACAGTGGGGTCCGTCTCCTAGATGCGCGCATTCACCTGCACACTGATTCAAGCGGCTCCCCACCGAAGGGGGTGGAAAGGCCGAAGGGGCGTCCCTAAGCGCGACGCCCCTTATCCCCTCGAAACCCCAGGAACCCCCACTACCGCCGCATCACGTCGTAACGCACGATGGTCTGGTCACGGCCCGGGCCGACGCCGATGTAGGAGATCGGCGCGCCGGAGAGCTCCTCGAGCCGCAGCACGTAGTCCTGGGCTTTCTGCGGCAGGTCTTCAAACTCCCGGCACTCGGTGATGTCCTCGTCCCAGGCCGGCATGGTTTCGTAGATCGGCTCGGCGTGGTGGAAGTCGGTCTGCGTCAGCGGCATTTCGTCGAAGCGCTTGCCGTCCACGTCGTAGGCCACACAGATGGGGATCTCCCCGATGCCGGTAAGCACGTCCAGTTTGGTCAAAAACAGGTCTGTGAAGCCGTTGACGCGGGAGGCGTAGCGGGCGATCACGCTGTCGTACCAGCCGGTGCGGCGCACACGCCCGGTGTTCACGCCCACCTCACCGCCGGTGACCTGGAGGAACTCGCCCCACTTATCAAACAGCTCCGTCGGGAACGGGCCGGCGCCCACGCGGGTGGTGTACGCCTTAATAATGCCCAGCACCCCGGTGATGCGGGTCGGGCCGATGCCGGAGCCCACACACGCGCCGCCTGCGGTGGGGTTGGAGGACGTGACAAACGGGTAGGTTCCGTGATCCACATCCAGCATCGTGGCCTGGCCGCCTTCCATGAGCACGTGCTCGCCGTTATCCAGTGCCTGGTTCAGCACACGCTCCGCGTCGATGACCATGGGCGCGAGACGCTCGCCGTAGCGGCCGAAGTAGTCCATCGTCTCCTCCACGGAGATCGCGCGGCGGTTGTACATCTTCACCAGCATCTGGTTCTTCACATCCAGGGCGGACTCGATCTTCTGGCGCAGGATGGACTCGTCGAAGACGTCCTGCACGCGCAAGCCCACGCGCGCGACCTTGTCGGCGTAGGTGGGGCCGATGCCGCGGCCGGTGGTGCCGATGGCGCGCTTGCCCAGGAAGCGCTCCTGCACACGGTCCAACTGCTGGTGGTACGGGGCCACCAGGTGCGCGTTGGCAGATACCTTCAGGCGCGAGGCGTTGGCGCCGCGGGCCTCCAGGCCGTCGATCTCCTCGAACAGCGCCTCCAGATTCACCACCACGCCGTTGCCCAGGATCGGGGTGGCGTTCTCGCTGAGCACGCCGGCGGGCAACAGCTTCAGCTCGTACTTCTCCCCGCCCACCACAACGGTGTGGCCCGCGTTGTTGCCGCCGTTGGGTTTAACCACGTAATCGACCTTGCCGCCGAGGATGTCGGTCGCTTTGCCTTTACCCTCGTCGCCCCACTGGGCGCCCACAATGATGATGGCGGACATCGCACACTCCTTATATATGGCGCAATAACGGCCATATTGTAGCGTGAGCGCCATGCTGCTCATCCACTGCGCGTGCGGCGACGCGCCCGTCATCCCCGGCGCCCAGCGCTTCGACCTTCCGCAGCACCCCAGCCAGCGGGACTTGAAGTTTCTGACGGACATCGCGCGCGAGGTGCTGCCGGAGGACCCCACCCCGTCTCTGGACGAGATCCAGGCCAGCCCGAACGTCTCCCACCTGGGCGATCCTTCCTTTGCTCCGCAGCGCCCCTCCGAGCCGGTGCGCGTTGTGGTCTCCGGCGACGACCGCGCGCTGGGCCTCGTGCTCACCCGCCTCATGCGCGCGGACGTGATGTGGGTGGAGGTCGGTTACGTGCCCGTCGATAGGCATTCACCCGCGGCGCTCGTGTGGGGCGCAGGCGATGCAGCACTCGCGGTTGAGGGCACGGTGCGGCCGATGCCCTGCGTGCGCACGGACTTCGGCGAAGCGGTTGCGGGGGCCGCGGAGCTCTACACCGGCGACGGGTCGGCGCCCTACGTAGGCGAAATTGTCGTTGATTCGGAGGTGCTCGTCGGCGGCGGCGAGTACGGCGCACGGCTCGTGCCCACCGTGGACGCGCCGGGGCTGGTCGCGGTCCCCTTCACCAGCCCGCTGGTGCCCACGCGTCGCTTCCTCCGGCGGCTTCCCGTGCGCCGCACCGACTCCTCCCGGGTGCTCGCGGGCCGCGCGCTGCAATCCGGGGGCGAGGAAATTGCAGTACTTATCGACGGCATTCTGCGCCCCCGACCCGTCTCCCGGGTCACCTTTTACCGCCATTTACGCGACATCCAGAGCGTGCGAGAGCCCTAAATTCTAAAAGGTGATTTATCTCACAGTGGGACTTTTGTGGCGTTTGGTTAGCGTTTCGTTACCTCGTCGGTATTGAGCCTTGTTGCAGGTTTTGGCGGTTTGCGTGGCGCCGATAAACAAAGGCGCACGTCAGGGAGGTGTGACGGGGACTACCTGAAGGGGGCGGGTTTGTCGCTCGAACTTTCGTGCGATCGGATGGTTTTGAACGGTCGTCCAAACGCGCCGTCGGGGACTTCCCTACATTCGAATTTGTTCCCGCAAGGACCGCTTCACACGGAAACTGCGGTAGCAAAACAAATTTACTAGCCAAAACCTTTAAGGAGAAATCATGGCTGACTTCAACCGCATCGAGGACCTCGCAAACGCAACCGCATACGACGTCGACGGCGACAAGGTCGGCGGCGTGAAGGACGTTTACGTCAACGACACCACCGGCCAGCCGGACTTCGTTTCCGTCAACCACGGTCTCTTCGGTGGCGGCGACTCCATCGTCCCGCTGCGCGGCCACACCCTGCGTGACGGCGAGCTGCACCTCGCATTCCCGAAGGAGCGCATCGAAGACGCACCGGATCTGGACGAGAACGGCCACCTCACCACCGAGGACCAGGACGCGTTCTACCGCCACTACGGCCTCGAGAACACCCAGGACGTGACCACCTACGAGACCGGTAACCGCTTCGCAGAGACCGGCGCTGCTGGTGCCGCAGGTGCTGGTTACGCAGCTGGCGAGCGCAACGTCGAGACCGACGTCGACACCGAGCGTCGCGACGTTGTCGACGCTGACCGCCGCGATGTCGCTGACAACGGCGAGATCATCCGCTCCGAGGAGCAGCTGAACGTCTCCAAGGACCGCGTCGAGACCGGCCAGGTTCGCCTGCGCAAGTACGTTGTCAACGAGACCGAGACCGTCGAGGTTCCGGTTGAGCGCGAAGAGGTCCGCGTTGTCCGCGAGCCGATCACCGACGCTGACCGCGCCAACTACGACGGCAACATCGGCGAGCAGGAAGCTTCCGTCACCCTCTCCGAGGACCGCGTGAACGTTTCCAAGGAGTCCGTCCCGGTGGAGAAGGTCTCCCTGGAGAAGGACACCGTCCGCGACACCGAGCGCGTCTCCGAGGATGTCCGCAAGGAGCGCTTCGAGACCGACGGTGTTGTCGAGGGCGATGTCGAGGGCGACATCAACAAGCGCTAAACACTAAGCTCTAGTTAGCTCAAACCCCGGCTGGGATTTCCTCCCAGCCGGGGTTTTGCTGTGCAGGACGGACGCTAGTCGAAGTCGAAGGCTTCCGGCTCTACCTTCGGTGTCTTGGAGGTTGGCGCAAGCGCCGCCAGCGCCGACTCGTTGGACATGCCGCACACCATCAGCAGATCCACAATCAGGGAGCGGGTCTGCGCCAAGATGGCGTACGCGGACAGCACGCCGTCTTCCGGGATAACGTCCATGCCGGCCTCCTGAGCAGCCTGACGCAGCTCGTTGACGCACTGCGGGATCACGGTGGCCTGGGTGACGCGAGAGTTGACGTCGTAGACCTCGGAAAGTTCCAGGCACACCTGGGAAAGGGTGTCCAGGAGTTGGATTTGGGCGGTGGTGGCGGAATCGTTGTCGTCGGCAAGCACTCCCGCCCGACGTGCCAACACGCGAGTCGTGCGCACCGCATTATCTACGGGCGGGATCACGCGCGCGAGCGAATTGATGTAGCGGCGCGTACCCCACAGAAATGGCGAGACTCGCGACGTCTCCTGGCCCGCCTTGATCGCAGCGGCGAGGTCGTCGATGCCGGTCTGAGTGCCGCGGATCAGGTCAAGAGCTTCGTCGATGCTCGCGGGGTCGTTGTCGCGCAGTCCGTCCGAGACGTCGTCGAGCACCGACGACATGATGCCCAGCACCTTGGACACCTCCGCGCGCGCCGACTGCATCGGTGCCTGAGGGATCAGCGCGATAGTGGCCAACGCGACCAGGCAGCCGATGATCGCGTCCACGGTGCGGTCAATACCCGTGACTTCAGCGTCCGGCGGCATGATCGTGGCGATCAGGATCGCGCCGATCGCGGCCTGGTTGTTCACCAGGATCGAACTGGACAGAAATGACGCAATAAGCAGCGACCCAGCGACGATGACCGCGATCTGCCAGCCACCGTCGCCGAGCCGATAGAAAATCAGGTCGCCCACCAGCACGCCGAGGATGCAGCCGAGCGCCATATCCACAGACTTTGCGACGCGATCCCCGCCCGTCATACCAATAATGATGACCACGCTGATCGGGGCGAAAAACGGGCGCGGGTGGCCGGCAACGTCGCGCGCCAAGAAATAGGCCAAGCCCGCCGCGAGACCGATCTGCATAATCGGGAGCAGACGCTTGCGCACACGCTTCAGGCGCGCCTGCACCGACTTATCTACCTGTTGAAGACGCTCCCGCGTACCCATCCTCTGCTTCGCCATGGTTAGACAGTCTAGGCGGGAGGGCAACCGGATCCGGGCAAACGAAAAACCCCCGGGGATGGCCGGAGGTTTCGTCGATAAGCAAAGAGTGCTTACTTAGACACGGACTTCCCCACGGAGTGGAGGTCCTGGCACGCCTCGATGACGCGCTCGGACATGGCCTGCTCGGCCTTCTTCAGGTAAGAGCGCGGGTCGTAGGTCTTCTTGTTGCCCACCTCGCCGTCGATCTTAAGCACACCGTCGTAGTTGGAGAACATGTGCGCCGCGACCGGGCGGGTGAACGCGTACTGGGTGTCGGTGTCCACGTTCATCTTGATCACGCCGTAGCGCAGGGACTCCTCGATCTTCTCCTTCTCCGAACCGGAGCCGCCGTGGAAGACGAAGTCGAAGGGCTGGGCACCCTCGTCCAGGCCGAGCTTGCGGGCGGCGACCTCCTGGCCCATGTCCAGGACCTCCGGACGAAGCTTCACGTTGCCCGGCTTGTACACGCCGTGGACGTTGCCGAACGTAGCCGCCAGCAGGTAACGGCCGTTCTCGCCGGTGCCGAGGGCGTCAACGGTCTTCTCAAAATCAGCTTCGTTGGTGTACAGGTTCGCGCCGGCCTTCGCCTCAACGCCGTCCTCTTCGCCACCGACGACGCCGATCTCCACCTCGAGGATGATGTTCGCTGCCTTCGTCTTCGCCAGCAGCTCCTGGGCGATCTCGAGGTTCTCGTCGATCGGCACCGCGGAGCCGTCCCACATGTGGGACTGGAACAGCGGCAGCTCGCCGCGGTCTACGCGCTCCTGGGAAATAGCGATGAGCGGACGGACGTACTCGTCCAACACTTCCTTCTGGCAGTGGTCAGTGTGCAGCGCGATGTTGACGTCGTAGTGCTGCGCCACCTCGTGCGCGAACGCCGCCAGCGCCTTTGCGCCCGCAACCTTGTTCTTCACGCCCAGGCCGGAACCGAACTCAGCGCCGCCGAGGGAGAACTGGATGATGCCGTCAGACTCCGCCTCAGCGAAACCCTTGATTGCCGCGTTGATGGTCTCCGACGAGGTGCAGTTGATCGCCGGGAAAGCGAAGCCGCCCTTCTTGGCGGTGTCCAGCATCTGGTTGTAGACCTCGGGGGTTGCGATAGGCATGGAAATCCTCCTGCTAGGGGGTTGCAGTTACGCCCCCAGTATGCCCGTTTTACGCCTGCGCTGCAGCCACCCTCGCCGCCGCCTCCAGCAGCATCCAGCCGGAAAGTTGGACGGACAGGTCGCGCTCGTCGATACGCACGAGCCCCACCGCCTCGCTTATCGACGAAGGCCCGAGCCCGTAGTTGTGCGGCAACTTCGCATCCTGCGTCCACTCCGCGGCGAACACCGGCAAACCGTCCACCTCAAGGCGGTGCGACCAGAGCGAATCCGCCGACCGCATAACCAGTCGCGCCGCGATTTTGCGGGTGGCGATGTTCTCCTTCGAATCCTCCGGCAGCCGCAGCGCCACTTCTGCCAGGTAGCGCGCGAGGATGCCCTTGAACAGGCCGCCGTCGCCCTCCCCGGACTCCTCCGGCGGGCTCAGCAGCACACCCTGCGGGGTGGCCAGGTTCAGCGCAATCGCCTGCACGATCGCGCGGATGTGGGTGATGTAAAACATCGACGCGTCCGCGCGCTCCGAGTAGACGAAGGAATCGATCTGCTCGTTGTACGCAAGGCCGACGTCCTCACGCAGCGCGAGTGCGATTTCGAGGCTCGCGCCGAGTGCGGTGCCCTGGTTGTAGGTGTAAATCTTATCGACGACCTCCGGTCCGCTCATGCGCATCCGGATGCCATCGTCAAGCAGGCCGTCCTCGCGCACCAGATTGTCAAAGATCCAGTCCACAATCTCGCGCGCCTTATCCAGCCTGCCGGTGCGGGCGAACAGCAGCGCCGCGGTGGCATTCGACGGCACGTTGTAGAACGTCTCGCCGCCTCGCCAGGGCAGCACGCCCGTGACCGGGTCGATGCCCGCGAGCAGGTCAAACTCCAGATCATCCAAGTGGCGGTTGCGCTTGATCCCGCCGATGCGGGTCGCGCGGTTCCACGCCAGCGCCAGCCACGCCTTGTCGTCGTAGTGGACGTTGGTGAGCAGCTTGCCCCGGTTGCGGCGCTGCACCCCGCGCAGCGTGTCCGCGATCCGGCGGCGGCGGGTCTTGGTCTCCCGGCGGGTGGCGGCGTCGACCTGGCAATCCAGGTACTGCGCCTGCCACCAGTAGTGCCAGTGCCAAAACAGGCGGTCCTTCGGGCCCGGCGGCCACGCCACCACCGCCAGGTTTGTTTTGGGCAAGCCCCAGAGCTTTTGCGCGTGGCGTTCATTTACGGCAGATTCAGCCAGGTCAGCGCGGTGCGCCCACGTTTCCGGCACAGGGGACTCCTCAAGTTCAAACGGTTCGTACCTATATTGCCAGAGGTGCCGGTTTCGTTTCATCGGTTCTGGCGGGTTTTACGGGTTTTAGGGGTGGGGACCGCCCGGCTAAACGAAATATGCACAAATCAACAATTGGGACAGTCGCCCAGCTTTAAAAGTGCAGGTCAAGGACTTATCAATGTGCGCGCATGTTGATTCGTACAAAATTAGGAAGGCGTGGCCGCCCAGATAGGAAGCCCCGACCCCTACCAGGCTTGGGAGAGGTCCGCGTGCTGGCGGACCCAGGCGTGCATGGCGATGCCGGCGGCCACCCCTGCGTTGATAGACCGGGTGGAGCCGAACTGGGCGATCGAGCAGGTCATCACCGACGCCTGCTGGGCGGCTTCGGTCACGCCTGGCCCCTCCTGACCAAACAGCAGCACGCACTCGCGGGGAAGCTCGGCAGTCTCCAGCGGCACGGAGCCGGGAGTGTTGTCGATGGCGACTACCGGGATCCCCTCCGCGGCGGCCCATTCCATGAGGTCCGCGACCGTTTCGTGGTGGCGGATGTGCTGGTAGCGGTCCGTGACCATCGCGCCGCGCCGGTTCCACCGCTTGCGCCCCACAATGTGCACCTCGCGGGCCAAAAAGGCGTTGGCGGTGCGCACCACGGTGCCGATGTTCATGTCGTTTTCGAAGTTCTCGATGGCCACGTGGAAGGGGTGGCGGCGCTGGTCAAGGTCCTCCACGACCGCGTCCAGCGACCAGTAGCGGTACGCGTCGACGACGTTGCGGCGGTCGCCGTCGCGGAGAAACTCCGGGTCGTAGCGGGGGTCGTCGGGCCACTGGCCTTCCCAGGGGCCGACGCCGTGGCGGCCTTCGTTCCACTCGGTGGGGCCGCGGAGCTCCTCGTTGGACGAGTTGGACACGTTAGGCAAGTTAGGCAAGGCCGAGGTCTTCGAGTCCGAGGAGGAAACGGTACTCCAGGCCGGCGTCGCGGAGCACCTGGTCGGCGCCGGTCGCGCGGTCGACGACGGTGGCCACCGCGACCACCTCGGCGCCCTCCTCGCGGCAAGCCTCGACGGCGGTCAGCGGCGAGTTGCCGGTGGTGGTGGTGTCCTCGACCACCAGCACGCGCTTGCCCTTGATGGACGGGCCCTCGATGCGGCGCTGCATGCCGTGCTTCTTCGCCTCCTTGCGCACCACAAACGAGTCGATCGGGCGGCCGGGGGCGTGCATGACGGCGGTGGCCACCGGGTCGGCGCCCAGGGTGAGGCCGCCGACGGCGTCGAAGTCCAGGTCCTCGGTGAGCTCGCGCAGCAGCTGGCCGATCAGCGGGCTGGCCTCGTGGTGCAGCGTCGCGCGGCGCAGATCCACGTAGTAGTCCGCCTCCTTGCCCGAAGACAGGGTCACCTTGCCGTGTACCACTGCCAGCTCTTTGACCAGCTCAGCGAGTTTTTCCTTCATCGTTTTACTCCTTGTCGTCGAAAATTGAGCTCGGGCCCTGCATGCGGCGCACCCGGGTCAGGTCCACCACGCGGCGCTCGTCGCCCGCGATGGCTTCCACGTCGTCGCCGCCGATGGTGTGGTCTGCCACCTCACCGCGCTCGCCGCCGGTGGTGCGCGTCGGCAGCTCCACGGGATCCTCCGGGCGCTGCATCACCGGCTCGTCCTCCGCCTCAGGTACTGCCGCGGGGGCGTGTCCTGGGATTTCGCGGGTGGGGAATGGGAGGTTCAGCGCGGTGTCGTCGATAGGCGGCAGCGTCCGGGCCGCATCCGCGAGCAACGCCAGGGGTGCGAGGGTGGCGTCCCAATCTTGCGGGGTGGCGTCGCGGCCCAGCTGAGCAATCGCCCACGCGCCCTCGAACCAGACTGCCTGCACGGCGGCGGGAAGTTGTTCGAGGGCGGTGAGCACTCGCTTATCGACGAACCTCCGGCCCGCCCCCGCCTGCGTCGCAAAACACGTGAACCCGTGGTGCGTGTCCAGCTCCACCAGGTCGTCGGAGCCTTCCGCCGTGAAATCCGTGCGGCGGAAATCCACCACCGCGCTGGTCTCGGCGCCGGTGCCCATGGCGATGACGGTGGCATCACCCAGGTCCGCCACGTGCGCGTCGTGCCCGTAGGCGGCGCCGGTGGCAACGTTTCGGGCGGGCGCTCCCCCGGCGGCGGCGCCGCGCGACCACTCGCTGGCCAGCATGTCGTCGCTGGACGCAAACGCGTAGCCGTGTTCGCGGGCCCAGGCGCGGCGGGCGCGCTTGCTGGGCTTGGCGGGCTTGGCGGGCTTTTCGGGGTGTGTGCTGCGCTCACGGGAGTCCGACGCGAACAGCGCCACGGCGGCGAGCAGCGCCACGAGTGCGAGAACGAACAGCAGGATGACCATCGCGGCCTATGCTACCGCGCGGCCCGACACTAAATGTCCGTCGCCACCGGGTTGTCGCGGTTCGCGCTCCACTGGGACCAGCCCCCCACGTAGTGCGTCAAAAGCGGCAGGCCTGCGTGCTCCATCGCGGCCAGCAGCAGGGCGGAGTGGTTGCCAGAACCGGAGTAGGTGATCACGCCGGCTGGGTCCGTGTTCTGGGTGACGCCCAGCTGGGAGAAGCAATCGCGGATCGTGTCGGTGTCCTTCACCTTGTGGCTTTCCGGATCGAACAGGTCGTTGACCGGCAAGTTCCGCGCACCCGGGATGTGCCCGGCGCGCAGGTCCAGGATTTCGCGGAGGCCCTGGAAACGGCGGGCACCTCTGGCGTCGATAAGCAATCCCTCAAATGCTCTGACGTCTTCCATCGTGGCGGACGGCAAGTTGCCCTCGGTGAGCTCGACGCCGCGCGGGACGACGATGCCTCCCGGGCCCGCGACCGTGGGGAAGCCTTCGCCGTCCCAGGTGGCGAAGCCGCCGTCGAGAATGTGCACGTCCCGCACACCCGCCCAGCGCAGAATCCACCATGCGCGGGCGGCGAACAGGCCGTTGCCGCCGTCGTAGATGTACACCGGGCGGCCGTCCTCGATGCCCCAGCCCGCGGCCGCTTTCCTGACAACGTCGATGGCAGGCATCGGGTTGCGGCCCACCGCGCGACCGGGCAAGCCGGCAAGCTGCACCGACGGGTCGCAGTACAGCGCCGTCGGGATATGCTCCGATTGGAATTTGGACCACGCCTTGCCGTCTTTCGGCTCCCACAGCGCGGCGATAATGGTCTGTTTTTGGCCAGTCTGGATGCGTTCGTTGAGTTCAGCGGCGGAGACAAACACGCTCATGGCCGCAAGTGTAACGGTGTTTTACGCCATGTACCCGGGAGCGAGCTGGATCGTGCCCTGCTCCTCCAGACCGCTGAGCCACTCGGTGATCCCCTCACGCGGACAGTCCGCGCCGATGCTGGCCGCGAGCATGCCGCCCGGGCCGAGCTCCACCCGGCAACCGAACGCCAGCAGGGTGCCAGCAATCTCATCCGGGTCCAGGCCGTCGGGGTCCTCCGGCAGCACGCGCACCGTCGACGCGCCGCCGCGCACCACCACCCGATCCACATGGAACGCCCCGCCCACCGTCACGCACTCCACGATGTCGCCCATCGCGAGCGTCGTATCCACGAACGGAACGCTCGCCACCACAAAATGATTCTGCCCAATCTGGTGCGCCTGCAGCTGCTCGCTCTCAACGCCCGGGATGGCAACGCGGGTGAGGATAGTGGTGGATGCCTGCATGCAGGGCAGTCTAGTACTTGATCGACATGCGGCCGGCAATCTTGCCGTTGCGCATGTTTTCAAACACCTCGTTGACATCATCCAGCTCACAAGCGGTCACGTGCGGCTTGACCTTTCCGCGCGCGTAGAAGTCCAGCGCTTCCGCCATATCCTGGCGGGTGCCCACCAGGGATCCGCGGATGGTGATGCCGCGCAGGACAATATCGAAAATCGGCGCGGGGAACTCCCCCGGCGGCAGGCCGTTGAAGACGATGGTGCCGTTGGAGCGGCACATCGCAATCGCCTGCCCGAACGCGTCCGGGTGCACTGCGGTGACCAGCACGCCGTGAGCGCCACCCTCGGTGTACTCCTGTACTGCCTCACCGGGATCCGTGGTCTTTGCGTTCACTGTAAACTCGGCGCCCAGCTGCTTGGCCAGCTCAAGCTTGTCGTCCGCAATATCTACAGCGATGACGCGCATGCCCATGGCCACGCCGTACTGCACCGCAACGTGGCCGAGTCCGCCAACACCGGAGATCACCATGAACTGGCCCGGCTTAGTCTCGGCTTCCTTCAATCCCTTGTACACAGTCACGCCCGCGCACAGGATCGGAGCAACCTCAACCGGGTCTGCCCCTTCAGGGATGCGCGGCGCGTAGCGGGTGTCCACCAGCATGTACTCACCGAAAGAGCCGTTCTGGGTGTAGCCACCGTATTCTGCCTGCTTGCAGTACGTTTCACGCCCCGTGCGACAGAACTCGCACTCGCCACACGCGGACCACAGCCAGGCATTGCCAACCATGTCGCCAACCTTCACCGAATGCTCGCCCGGGCCCAGCTCTACAACCTCGCCCACGCCCTCGTGCCCCGGCACGAATGGCGGCTGCGGCTTGACGGGCCAATCCCCTTCAACCGCGTGGAGGTCGGTGTGACAGATCCCGGAAGCGTGAAGCTTCACCAGTGCCTGGAACGGGCCTGGTTTTGGCAGATCGATTTCTTCGACGTTGACGGTTGGGCCAAATTGCTCAGCCACGGCTGCGCGCATTGCTGTTGGGACGGTCATAGGGGACTCCTTGTCTACGGGTATGCAATGTCACTAAGTATGTTACCCATCACACTTATGGGACGCTAAGATTTACGACATATTAGAAAGAATACGTGCAGGTGACGGTCGTACATGCGAGACGGCAGCGGGGAAACCCGCTGGCCTAGACTGCATGCGTGACTGGATACCTTGCCCCCACCAAGAAAGTGCGCGTCGCTGATTTCGCACGCAAGAAAGCCGACGGCGAGAAGTGGGCGATGCTCACCGCGTACGACTACGCCACCGCGAGGGTGTTTTCCCAGGCCGGCATCGAGTGTCTCCTGGTCGGCGACTCCGCGGCCAACGTGGTCTACGGCTACGACACCACAAACCAGGTCTCCGTGGACGAGATGGCGTTCCTCGGCGCGGCCGTCGTACGCGGCGCGGGACATGCGCTGGTGATCATGGATCTGCCGTTCGGGAGCTACGAGGCTAGCGACGAGCAATGCGTCCGCACCGCCACCAACCTGATCAGCCGCACCGGCGCCCACATGGTGAAGTTGGAGGGAGGCGTGCGGATCGCCCCGCGCATCCGTGCGCTGAAAAGCGCAGGTCTGGCGGTGTGCGCCCACGTCGGCTTCACCCCGCAGTCCGTGGACAACCTGAGCGGGTTCAAGGTCCAGGGCCGCGACGCCGGGGCCGATCAGCTGCGTGACGACGTCCACGCGGTCGTCGAAGCCGGCGCCGACATGGTGGTCTTCGAAATGGTGCCCGCGGACTTAGCGGCGGAACTGACCGCCTCGTGCCCGGTCCCGACCGTCGGCATCGGCGCAGGTGCAGGCACCGACGCTCAGGTGCTGGTCTGGCACGACATGGCGGATATCCCCGCCGGCGACCACCGCGCGAAATTCGTCCGGAAGTTCGGCTCGGTGGGCGCGGATCTGGCCGCCGCGGCCGCCGACTACAAGCGCGCCGTGCACACCGGGGAGTTCCCGGGGCCGGAGCACGCGTTCTAGGCGGGTGCGGGGGTGGTCGGCGCTACTTTGCACAGCCCCTGGGCACTAAACCCTGGGTTCGCGCAAAAATCGGCCATTCCCAGGCTAAGGTTCCCAGGGTTTGCGGATCGAGGCGGGCGGAGTGGCGTGATGCAGCGGGAACGCGCCGCCGCGCTAGAGCTCGATCGGGGCGTTGTCCAGCAGCCTCGTCGATCCGACCTTCGCCGCCACGAGCAGGCGCGCCGGCCCCGTGTACCCCTCTGGCAGATCTGACATGTCGGGGGCGGTGGCAACGAGGTAGTCGAGGTGGAGTCCTTCGGTGGCGTCGAGAAGCAATTGTGCTTCGGCGAGGCTGCCGGTGGCCAGCGCCCGCGGGATAGCGAGGGCAACTGTGCGCTCCTCGGCGGAGAGGTAGCGGTTGCGCGAGGATAGCGCGAGGCCGTCGGTGTCGCGCACGATCGGGCAACCGTGGATACGCACGGGAAGGTGCAGGTCATCGACCATCTGCCGAATCAGCGCTAACTGCTGGTAGTCCTTCTCGCCGAAAAACGCGTCCGCGGCGCCGGTCAGGGCGAACAGCTTCGCCACCACCGTGAGCACGCCCGCGAAGTGCGTCGGCCGGGTTGCGCCCTCCAGCACCGCGCCGAGCGGACCGGGCTGGATCGTCGTGCGCGGGCCGTGCGGGTACATCGTCTCGGCGGAAGGCGCGAAGACAGCGTCGACGCCTTCCGCCTCAAGCTTGGCGACGTCATCGGCCAACGTCCGCGGATACGCCTCCAAGTCCTCGCCCGGCGCGAACTGCAGTGGGTTGACAAAGATGCTGACCACCACGGGGTTGCCCAGCGCTTTGGCTGCGCGGACGAGGGCGAGGTGGCCGCTGTGAAGGGCGCCCATAGTGGGCACGAGGGAGATGGGGCCGGCCGGAAGCGCCTTCGCCAGCGCTTCCGGGGTGTGCACGAGTTGGGTCATGCACCCATTATCTACCTCGCGGTGACGTCCAGGCCCTCGCCGCCGTCGGCGACGTCCACGTGGACGGTGTCGCCGTCGACGATCTCGCCCGCCAGCAGCTTCTTGGCCAGGCGGTCGCCGATGGCCTGCTGGATCAGGCGGCGCAGCGGGCGGGCACCGTAGGCCGGGTCGTAGCCGCGCTCGGCCAGCCAGGACTTCGCGGAATCCGACACGTCGAGGGTCAGGCGGCGGGCGGCGAGGCGCTCGGCCAGGCCGTCGAGCTGGATGTCCACGATGCCGACGAGCTGGTCCTGGCTCAGCGGGTCGAAGACCACCACGTCGTCGAGGCGGTTGATGAACTCCGGCTTGAAGTGGTGCTTCACCGCGTCCATGATCTGCTCGCGGTTGCCGCCGGCGCCCAGGTTGGAGGTGAGGATGACCACGGTGTTGCGGAAATCCACCGTCCTGCCCTGGCCGTCGGTGAGGCGCCCTTCGTCCAGGACCTGCAGGAGCACGTCGAAGACGTCCGGGTGCGCTTTCTCGACTTCGTCGAAAAGCACGAGCGAGTACGGACGACGGCGCACGGCCTCGGTGAGCTGGCCGCCGGCATCGAAGCCGACGTATCCCGGAGGGGCACCGACCAGGCGGGCGACGGAGTGCTTCTCGCCGTACTCGGACATGTCGATGCGGATCATGGCCGCCTCGTCGTCGAAGAGGAACTCCGAGAGCGACTTGGCCAGCTCCGTCTTACCCACGCCGGTGGGGCCGAGGAAGAGGAAGGAGCCGATCGGGCGGTTCGGGTCAGCCACACCGGCACGGGAGCGGCGCACCGCGTCGGAGACCGCGACGACGGCTTCCTTCTGCCCCACAACGCGCTCACCGAGCACGGACTCCATGTTCAGCAGCTTCTCCGTCTCGCCCTGCATCATCTTGCCGGCCGGGATGCCGGTCCAGGAAGACACGACGTCCGCGATGATGTCCGGGGTGACCTCCTCTTCCAGCATGGTCTTGTTGCTGGCCTCGGATTCCGTGCGCGCAACCTCAGCCTCGAGCTCCGGAATGCGGCCGTAGCGCAGCTCGGAGACCTTAGCGTAGTCGCCCTCGCGCTCCGCGATCTCGGACTCGTTGCGCAGACGCTCGAGCTCCTCCTTCGCGGACTGGACCTTGTTCACCTCCGCCTTCTCGTTCTCCCAGCGCGCCTTCATCTCGCCGAGGCGTTCACGCTGGTCCGCGAGCTCCTCACGCAGGTGCTCCAGGCGCTGCTCGGAGGCGGGGTCGGACTCCTTCTGCAGGGCAATCTCCTCGATCTCCAGGCGGCGCACGATGCGCTCGAGCTCGTCGATTTCCTGCGGGGAGGAATCGATCTGCATGCGCAGGCGTGAGCCGGCCTCGTCGACCAGGTCGATGGCCTTGTCCGGCAGGAAGCGGTTGGTGATGTAGCGGTTGGACAGCTCCGCCGCCGACACCAGCGCAGAGTCCTGGATGCGCACGCCGTGGTGCACCTCGTAGCGTTCCTTTAGGCCGCGCAGGATGCCGATGGTGTCCTCCACCGTCGGCTCGCCCACGTACACCTGCTGGAAGCGGCGCTCCAGGGCGGCGTCCTTCTCGATGTACTGGCGGTACTCGTCCAGCGTGGTCGCGCCGACCAGGCGCAGCTCACCGCGGGCGAGCAGCGGCTTGATCATGTTGCCGGCATCCATCGCGGAATCGCCAGACGCACCGGCACCGACGATGGTGTGCAGCTCGTCGATGAACGTGATGATCTGCCCGTTGGACTCCTTAATCTCGTCCAGCACGGCCTTCAGGCGTTCCTCGAACTCGCCGCGGAACTTCGCGCCCGCGACCATGGAGCCCAGATCCAGCGAGATCAGCGTCTTGCCCTTGAGTGACTCCGGCACGTCGCCGGCCACGATGCGGCGGGCCAGGCCCTCCACAATCGCGGTCTTGCCCACGCCCGGCTCACCGATGAGCACCGGGTTGTTCTTCGTGCGGCGGGAAAGCACCTGCACCACGCGGCGGATCTCCGAATCGCGCCCGATCACCGGGTCGATCTTGCCTTCGCGCGCACGTGCGGTCAGGTCGGTGGAGTACTTCGCCAGCGCCTGGAACTGGTCCTCCGGGTTCTCGGAAGTAACCTTCTTGCCGCCGCGCACGGAGGAGAAGGCCTCCTTCAGCGCCTCGAAGGTGGCGCCACGCTTGGTCAAAAGCTCAGCGGCGTCGTCGTTGCCCTTTGCAATGCCGGCGAGGAGCACGTCGGCGGAAACGAACTCGTCTCCAAGCTCGCCCGCGAGATCCTGCGCCGTGCTCAGCGCGACCTGCAGGTCCCGGTTGATGCCCGGGTTGGCCATGTTTTGTCCCTGCGCGCTGGGGTAGCCGCTAATCAGCTCGCCGGCCTCGCGCGCGACCGTCTCCGGGTCCACGCCGGTGGCCTTGAGCACCGGGGCGGCGATGCCGTCCTCCTGCTTCAACAGCGCCTCCAGCACGTGTGCCGGGCGCATCTCCGGGTTGCCGGCGGCGGAGGCGCGCATCTGCGCCTGCTGCAGGGCCTCCTGTGTCTTCTGCGTGTACTTGTTCGCCATGATGCCATGGTCCTTTCTTGCCTAATGTTTGTTCTGCACTAGGTGTAACGCACACGAAGTTGAGTCTGTTCCTGTCAACGGCAAAAAAGTTGCGCGGGGTTAGCTCACCTTGGGTAGAATTTTCCGTAGCACAAGCTCAACAAGGGGATGGGTACCAAAAAGTGAATGTGGCAAATATTTGCCACATTCCAAAAACACCACACCCGCCCCCAAAAACTTCAGGGGGAACCATGCACACGCCACCAGCTCTTCGGGGGTTAAAGCTCATCGAACTCATGCAATGGGGCCAGCGCTTCGCCGGCTGGGAGCTCTCGGAGCTCACCGGCATCAAACCGCGCACCCTCCGCAACTACTTCACTCAGCTCAAAGCCGCCGGATACTGCATCGAAAGCACGCCAGGCGCCGACGGTGAATATTGGTTAGACCCCGGGCACTACGTGTACCCGCTGCGCTTCACCAACGAGGAAGCGCGAACCATCGTCATCGCGCTCGACGTTCTCAGAACCGTCGCCCCACCCGATAGCCCGCTGATGCAAGACGCGAAAGTCCTCCACTACCTCATCGGCCGGCTCCTCCCGGGCGCCGCGTTGGACGAAGTGCGTCAGATGGGAAAGGAGGTGACGCGGGGGCTCATCAAGATGCGGGCGGTGTATACGGTTTGGGAGGAAACCGAAGGACGTCGATAAGCATCAAGCTTTACGACGATCTCGTGGCCGGTATCCACTTCATCGCGTACGCGAGCACGACCACCCCGACCGCAATCGCGAACGCGATCCAGCCAAAGATGGCGGTAAAGCCGGCGATCACCGCGATCGGCGCGATGATGGTGGTACCGATTTCGAACGGGGCGAACCCGACGTAGGCCACGCCGTACTCGTTGAGCGTGCCGGACTTCAGTTTCGGGTCCACCATCTTCAGCAGCGCGATGCCGGTGGCTACGGCGGCGGTGGCCCAGCCCCAGCCGAACAGGCCGCGCTCGAGCCACTGGTCGCCGAAGAAGGTCGGGCCGGCCCAGAACATCCACACCACGCAGAACAGGGTGCCCAGCACGAAGATGAGCACGAGCGCTTGCCAATAGCCCGCCAGTGCTGCGGGCACGATGGAGGCGATGCCGAAGGCGATCATGTAGTCCGTGGCGGCGCCGGAAACGGAGTTGATGGTGGAGCCGTCCAGGTAGTTCGGGCGGCCGACGAGCTTGAGCACCAGGCGGCCGATGAGCCCGATAACGAATGCCATGGCGAACAGCGGGATGGACACGTTGGACCACTGGTCCTTGATCACGCTGTTGACCATGTACGCGATGAGCACGGTGAACGCGATGAAGCCGGCGTGCAGCGCCAGCGGCTCGATGGACGAGGGGTTGGTGGTGGCCTTACCGATGGAGGGGCGCTCCGCTTCGTTGCGGATGTAGCCGGTGCGCAGGTCGTCAGGCAGGGTGCCAGCGAGCTGGGACGACTTGCCCTTGCGGATGCCCCAGTTGGCCATGATCACGCCGCCGACGATGGCCACCAGGGTGCCCACGGTGGCGGAGGTGAAGCCGATGGAGGACGCGCCCTCCACGCCGATTTCTTCGAGTGCGGAGCCCACGGCCGCCGCGGTGCCGAAGCCGCCGACGAAGCCGACCGGCAGCATCATGCCGAACCACGGCTCGGTGCCGAACACCGGCGCAAACACGTACAAGCCGAGCAGGATAAACAGGCCCCATTGGCCCATGAACATGGCGGTGGAATAGCCCCACATGTTGCGGGCGCCGGAGGCGACGGAGCCGCCGAGCTCCATCGAGTACGCCATGGAGGCGAACACCACCGCGATCAACAGCGTGGTGTACGTGCCCACTTGGTCAGACCAGTGGATCACGCCCAGCACCTCGTCGCCCAGCAGCAGGCCGAGCAGGCCTGCGGTGATCGGGGCAGGCAGCAGCAGCGCCTGCAGCACCTTCAGCCGGTTGCGCAGAATGTTGCCGACGATGAGCAGGACCGAGATCCAGCCGATGTCCGTAAGCAGCGTATACGGGGTGAATTCCACCACAGCACCTCTTTTCTATCCACTTATCACATTTCAACCGGGTGCAACTTTAGCCCACAGCCGCTAGGTAACCTGTTTTCATGCCTTCCGTTCCCTTTGCGCAGACGTTGCGCACCCATGGCCCGCAGGTCAGCCGCGCGTGGCGCGCCCGTTTTTCCGAGGCGTACCCGCAGGCGGAAATGATGCTGCCACCTGGAGACGAGATGCCGCCGCTTCTTTTGCGCGCCGCCCTCGCCGTGCTCGAACGCCCCGCCGAGGAAGTCCGCGACGAGCTCAAGGCGCTGGCGCTGGATCTGCGCCGCACGGGGTTTCCGGCTGAGGAGTACCCCAACGCTGTGCAGATGCTTATCGACGAAGGCGCTGACGCCGAAGCCGACCGCACCGCACTATCCGACGCGGCCGAGCTCATGCGCGATACCGCCTCACAGGCCGACTACGCCGGTGTACCCGCCGCCACCGCCGCCCAGGTGACCAGCGTGGCGCCCCACGGCGAGGTGCAGGTGGTGCGCCTGGAGGCAGGCACGCCGGTTCCGTATTCTCCCGGCCAGGTCATTCCTGTGATGTCGCCGAAGCGTCCGGGCGAGTGGACCGGCTTGGTCCCTGCGCTGCCATCCAACCCGCTCGGGCAGCTGGAGTTCCACATACCCGGCAACATTCCGTTGGAGCCTGGCGACTGGTTGACGTTGGGGGCGGCGCGCGGTGGGCTGCGCGAAGCCGTCGATAAGCAACTGCTCCTAGTTGCCGCCGAGGGCGGTTTCGCCGCGGCGAAGGCGCTGGTGTTCCACTGCCTGGAGCAGCCAGATCCGCCGGAGGTGCATCTGGTTATCGGCGCGCGCGAGCCCGGCGAGTGGTACGACACTACTGCGCTGGACGCGCTGGCCAAGGCCCAAAACTGGCTGGATATTACGTGGGTTGCGCAGTCGCGTGTGGGCGCGTCGCTGGAGCAGGTGGCCTCCGGCACCGGCATGTGGTGGGGCCGCGAGGTGATCGTGTGCGCGCAGCAAGAGCGGGCGATGAGCCTGGCCACTGCACTGGAGGTTGCCGGGGCGCAAGACGTGCAGACCGTCGTCCCCGATGCGGCGCCGGAGTGGTTCAGCGAATAGCGCTGTGCTCCCGAATCTCCGCCAGCGGAAGCTCCTTGCGCGCCTCGGTGGCGTCCGCCGGGTCGATTTCCACCACTAGCGTCTCTGGCCCGTAGCCGGCCTCCGCAAGCCGCTGGCCCGTCGGCCCCACCACCACAGAGTGGCCCGCGCCAGTGGGCCCTGAAGCCTCCCCGGCCTTGGTCTCGAAGTCCGGGCGGGCCTGGTCAGCGGCCGCGATGAACACCCCAGCATCCAGCGCACGCGCGACGGTGAGGATGCGCCACTGCTCCACCTTGCCCGGCCCGTCCGCCCAGCTCGTGGGCACCACAACCACTTTCGCGCCACGTTGAGCGAGCGCCTGGAACTGCTCCGGGAAGCGGATGTCAAAGCAGGTGGCCACCCCCACGGTCACGCCGTCGTGCTCGAACGTGACCAGCTTGTCCCCGGCGCGCACCGTGTCCGATTCCTTGTAGTTGAAGGCGTCGTACGTATGGATCTTGTCGTATCCCTTATGCGCCCCGCCGCCGGTGATCAGTGCGGTGTTATAGACGCGGTTGAACTCCTTGCCGTCCACGGTGTTCGTGTCCGCGGGGCGGAACATGCCGGCGACGATGGTGACGCGGAGCTCGTCGCTAAGCTTTTTCAGCCCTGTGGCGAACGGACCGTCCAGCTCCTCTGCCTGCGTATCCAGCCGCCCTTGCTCAAACGCCTGGCTGGTGGCCTCGGGCAAAACGATCAGCGTGGCGCCTTGGGCGGCGGCGTCGCGGATACGCGGTTCGATGGCGGACAAATTTTCCATCTTGTCGCCGCCGGCGGCAATTTGCAATAGCGCGATCTTCATGTGGACAACTCTAGGTGCGTCTCAAGGGAGTTATCCACAGATTCGGTTCAGGGTATTGCGTCGACTGTTGCGTTCGCGGATGGTTCGTTGCATGACATTTCTTCACCTGACCACAGACACCGCACCCGCCGCCCGCAGCTGCATCCGCAGCTTCACTACCCTTCCCACCGCCCAATTAAGCCCCTCGCGCTCCGCATCCGCGCTCGCGTCCTTGCAGGACACCGAGCATTTGCTTGTCGACGATTGCACGTCCCGCCTTGATACCCACCTCCATGAAGTCGCCGCGTTTGCGTCCGAAGTGGAGCAGGCAGATGCCCGATTCGGCAAGGAGTTGGCGCCGTGACGTACAAACCAGCACTGATCGCATCCGAATTGTTCGCTGCGGCAGCCGCCACCAGATTGGCCGCTGAGGGTGCGCGGGAACGGGCGGAACACGCGCCGTTTTCAGCCGCTGTGATTGCGGATTCCGGGTTCCGCGGCCCCGCGTTCGAGGCCTCTGCGGCCAGGTTTGCGGACTACGGCTCGTCGCTAGGCGCAAGCGCTGAGCGGCTAGAGCAAGCCTCGGTGGCTTTGGTCGTCGCCGCCACCCTGCAGCAGCAGTTTGACGAGGCCGCCGAGTTCATCGGCATGTACGCCCATTCGCGCGTTGTGCTCTGGCTCAACGGAATGTCCATGATGCTGGATCTGAGGCTGTCACGGACCCTGTTGGGCGCAGCCGGCAAGGAACAGGACTACGACCCGCTGTTTGACCACCCGGACGAGTCCTTCGAATCGCTGCACGCCCGGCACGCACAAACGGTGCCAGCGTCCACGATGGCAGCCGTGGACGACGCGGGCGGCGTGATCCTCGAGGCCGGTCCGGCTGCAACCACGGTCCTAGTCGGCGACGCGGTGGACCCCTCACGCGTGATCACCATGGTCGCGGGTGCGACCACCGGCACACCCTCGAAGCTGCCGGGCGAGCTGGACAAAGCCCAGATGCTGTCGGAACAGACCGGAGCTGCGGTGGTGGTGTGGCAAGGCTACGCCCCTCCCCCGCTGCTCACGGACGCAGCCTCGCCCCACCGCGCACATGCCGGCGCGGACGACCTTGCAATGTTCCAGGCCGCGTTGGAGGAGCGCTTCCCCGACGCGCAGAAGACCGTGATCTCCCACAGCTACGGCACGCTTTTGGCCACGAAGGCGGCGCACCAGCACGGGTTGCTTGCGGACGACCTGTGGATCCTGGGCAGCGCAGGCGTCTCGGGCGAGCACGTCTCGGAGCTGACCCTGGCTGGGCCCGAAGCGACGGTGCACGTGGTCGATTCCCCCGAAGACCCGATCCTTATGTTGCGCTCCGGTCCGACGGCGGCGATCGGCTCGTCGCCGTCGTACATCGGGTGGGGCGGCGAGCGTGTGCTGGGAGTCAGGGGCGGGCACACCGATTACTTCACAGACCCCGCGTTTCTGTCTGCTTTGCAACAGCGCGCCGACCCAGATGCGTGAATGTCGTTACCATGGCGCATGTTGAATGAAACGACTAATCAGGAGATATAGGTAGACAATGCCCAATTTTGCAGAACAAGTGGTCAAGCGCCTAGAGGACCAAGGCGTCAAGCGCATTTACGGCCTTGTGGGCGATTCGCTCAACCCGCTGTCCGACGCCGTGCGTCAGAGCGACATCGAATGGGTGCACGTGCGCAATGAGGAGGCCGCCGCGTTCGCCGCTGGCGCCGATTCCCTGGCCGCCGACGAGCTCGCCGTGTGCGGCGCTTCCTGCGGCCCGGGCAACACCCACTTCGTGCAGGGGCTGTTCGAGTCCCACCGCAACGGCGCGAAGTTGCTTGCCATTGCGTCGCACATCCCCACCATGGAGATCGGCTCCTCCTTCTTCCAGGAGACCCACCCGGAGCTTCTGTTCCAGGAGTGCTCCTCCTACTGCGAGGTTGTCCACGAGGCGGACCAGGGCATGCGCGTGCTGCACAACGCCCTGCAGAACACCCTGGCAGGCAACGGCGTGTCTGTGATGATCGTGCCTGGCGACGTCTTCGCCGCCGACACCGCCGATGGTCCGCACACCGCGGACTCCGTCTACGCCACCGGCGCCAACAAGCGCATCTACCCTGACCCGCACGAGGCTGCCCGCCTGGTGGAGGCAATTAACAAGGCCGACAAGGTCACCCTGTTCTGCGGCTACGGCGCACGCGACGCTCGCGACGAGGTCTTCGCCCTGGCGGAGAAGATCAAGTCCCCGATCGGCCACTCCTTCCGCGGCAAGATGTACTTCGAGTACGACAACCCGTATGACGTGGGCATGTCCGGTCTGCTCGGCTACGGCGCTTGCCTGGACGCGATGGAAGAGTCCGACCTGTTCATCATGGTGGGCACCGACTTCCCGTACACCGACTGGCTGCCGGACGAGAACGTCGCGCAGATCGACATCGACGGCACCCACATCGGCCGTCGCACCAAGGTGGACTACCCGGTCGTCGGCGACGTGAAAAGCGTCATCGAAAACATCCTCCCGCACATCGAGGAGAAGTCCGACCGCAAGTTCCTGGACAAGATGCTCAAGCGCCACTACCAGCTGCTGGACCACGTGGTGAAGAGCTACACCTCCAAGGCCTTCGAGTCCAAGAAGCCGATCCACCCGGAGCTCGCCGCATCCGTGCTGGACGAGCTCGCGGACGACGACGCGTACTTCACCGTCGACACCGGCATGTGCAACGTGTGGTCCTCGCGCTACCTCACCCCGAACGGCAAGCGCGACGAGGCCGCATCGTTCCTTCACGGCACCATGGCCAACGCCCTGCCGATGGCCATCGGCGTGCAGGCGGCGTTCCCGGACCGCCAGGTCATCTCTTGGTCCGGCGACGGCGGGTTGGGCATGCTCATGGGTGAGCTGCTCACCATCAAGCTGCACCAGCTGCCGGTGAAGGTGATCTGCTTCAACAACTCCTCGCTGGGCATGGTGAAACTGGAGATGATGGTGGCCGGCATGCCGTACTTCGGCACCGACCACGAGCAGGCCAACTACGCCGAGATTGCCAAGGGTGTGGGCATCAAGTCCTTCCGCATCGAGGACCCGGACGACCTCGAGCCCGTGCTCAAGGAGGCCCTGGCCTACGACGGCCCGGTGCTCGTGGACATCGTCACCGACCCGGAGGCGCTGTCGCTGCCGCCGGGAATCACCTGGGACATGATGAAGGGCTTCACCAAGTCCGGCGCCCGCACCGCGTTCCTCGAGGGCGGCGTTGGCCGCCTGTTCAACCTGGCCAAGTCCAACCTCCGCCACATTGGCGGCGCCGCGGCCATCGAGTTCGGATAGTCGCAAGTTAACAACAAACGCCCGCGCTGAACGTGTTCATTGCGCGGGCGTTTGGCGTTTCCGTCGGTGCCTCAGCTGCTCTTTCTTTTCCACACCGAGAAAGCGATGAGGCGCCGCAGGGCTGCCGAAACACCAGTCAACAAAATTGCTGCCACGACATACGGCATGATGCCCGGCAGCACGCCGTACGGGCTGTCAACCTTGATCATCACCACGGTGGCGAGAACGCCTACGGCGACGTACGCAATATCTCCCCAGAACTGGTTCAACGGCTGACGCTGCAGCGGTATACCCAACACCAAGCACAGCAGATAAATACCCACAAAGGCCGGGGCGACAAAGATGAGCGCGAAACCAAACCCGGCGCTGATTTCCTTTTCTGCGTCGTCCGCCACCATCCACGCGAACGCCGCTACGAGAAAAATCGCTTCCGGGACACGCAAACGCCACGCGCCGGAGTCTTTGAGCGGCGGAGCTGCGCCAGCATGGGTTGCCATGCGGCCGAGTATAAAACTCCGATCGCTACCGCGCGCTGCGCCGGCGGCGTCGAGAAGCAGCTGGCTCCCACGTGACCACCGCGGTGGAGCGGGGCACATGCACCAGCTCACCGCCGCGGCGAGTACCGGTCTGCAGCTTCTGGCGCAGCTCCTCGTTGTGGCCGCGTTGGGTTTCCAGTTCGTCCTGGAGGTCCTCGATCTGCTGGGAGAGCTCGATGATCGTCTTAATGCCGGCGAGGTTGACGCCCTCCTCCTGAGAGAGGTACTGGATGCGGCGCAGCATGGAGATGTCGCGCCGCGAGTAGCGGCGGCCGCCGCCCTTGGTGCGCATCGGCGTGACCAGGCCGAGCCGGTCATAGGTGCGCAGCGTCTGCGCGTGCATGCCGGTCAGCTCAGCGGCGACGGAAATGACAAAGTACTCCTGTTTTTCATCCATCGTCTGCACCTCCTTCCTGGGCTAGAGCCCGGCCCACCCGGCGCGCGGGTCGAAGCCGGAGTCTTTTTCAGCCTGGGCATAGGCGCGCAGCGCGGAGGTGGCGGACGGATCCAGGTCCTTGGGTACCTTCACCTCGACGGTGACCATCAGGTCGCCAGCGCCGGAGCGCTTCGGGATGCCGCGGCCCTTCACACGCAGGGTGCGCCCGTTCGGGGTACCAGCCGGCACCTTCACCTTCACCGGGTTGTCCAGGGTGGGCACCGTGATGGTTGCGCCGAGGGCGACCTCGGAGAACGCGACCGGGACAGTGACCTCGAGGTCGTCTCCCGAGCGGGTGAACACCTCGTCGTTGCGCACGTGCACGGTGACGAACAGGTCGCCAGCGGGCGTGCCGTTCGGACCCGCCTCGCCTTGGCCTGCCAAGCGCACCTTCTGCCCGTCGATCACGCCGGCGGGGATGCGCACGGTGATCGAGCGGGTGCGCCGCACAGTGCCGGTGCCGCCGCAGGTGTCGCACGGGTCCTCGATGATCTCGCCGGTGCCGCCGCAGTTCGTGCAGGGACGTGCCATGCCGAAGGCGCCGGAATTCTCGCGGATGTAGCCGGAGCCGGAGCACATCTGACAGGTGTGCGTCTTGCCGTCCTTGGAGCCGGAGCCGTGGCAGGTGGTGCACGGCGCTTCGCCGGTGAGCTCGACCGGGATGGTCGTGCCCTTGGCGGCCTCGCGGAAGTCGAGGGTTATTTCCGTTTCGACGTCGGCCCCCCGCGACGGCCGAGCGTTCCTGCCAGCACCGCCGCGGCCGCCAAAGAAGCCACCGAAGATATCACCAAGGCCGCTGTCTCCAGCTTGTCCACCAGCGGCTGATCCGAAGATGTCGGAGAGGTCGAATTCCGCTTCCGTGCCGCGAAACCCGCCCGGAAAGCCGGAGCCTCCTCCCCGCCCGAACCGGCCGAAGCCGCCCGAGCTGATCATGGATTTCAGCTGGTCGTATTCCTTGCGCTTCTGCTCGTCGCCGACAACGTCGTACGCCTCGGCCACCCGCTTAAATTTCTCCTCCGCCTTTTTGTTGCCGGGGTTGGAGTCGGGGTGGTTTTCGCGTGCGAGCTTGCGGTATGCCTTCTTGATGTCTGCAGCGCTTGCCGACGAGCTCACGCCCAAGTCGCCGTAATAGTCCTTATCGGCCCATTCTTGTTGCATAGCCATCTCGCACCCTCCTTTCCTCTACAAAGAGTATTGAGTCTGTCTCGCTAAAGTTTGTTCACTAATTCATCTAAGTACAAAGGCCGGGGACGAGGCCGCGTGGGTCCGCGCTACCTCATTCCCCGGCCCTTCCATCCGAGCGATTTACTTACTCGGTTGTGTCGGCTTCTGGCTCGCCGGCCGGCTCAGCAGGCTCGGCGGGATCGGCGATGATCACCATGGCGTTTCGCACCAGGCGGTCCCCGATCATGTAGCCCTTGCGCAGCACCGTGCCCACGGCCTTGGTGTCGCCCTGGGAGAGGTCCTGCACCGCCTCATGGATCTCCGGGTTGAACGCGTCGCCCTCGGCACCGAACTCCTTGATACCCTGGCCGGCAACGATCGAGCGGAACTTGTCGGCAAAGGCCTTCAGCGGGCCCTGCTCCAGGTCGCCGTGCTGCTCGGCCAGATCCAGGTCGTCCAAAAGCGGCAGCAGCTGTGTGGCGAACTTCGCCTTGGCAGTGTTGGCCAACTCGCCGCGCTCGCGCTCGGTGCGGCGGCGGTAGTTCGCGTACTCGGCGCTGACCCGCTGGAGGGACTCAGTGCGCTCCGCCAGCTGCAGCTCGATGTCGCTGACTGCGCCGTCGCCGTCTGCGTCCGGATCGATCTCGTTCTCCGCGATCTTCGCGGCGTCCTCGAGCTCGGCGTCCGCGGCTAAGAGAGGGTCTTCGTCCGTCGCAAGCGCCTCGGACTCAGCAGCCTCGTCGGCGAGGTTTTCCGCCTGGTCGGGGGACACGTACTCGGGGTCCGTGGCCTCCGGAGCGCCCGGGTTGTCGGGCATCTGCTCGTCGTGCGGATTCGTCATCAGACGTCGCCTCCTTACTTGTTATCGGAATCGGTTGCGTCGTCGTCCTCGACAACCTCAGCGTCGACCACGTTGTCGTCGCCGTCGGCCGCATCGGCCTGGGTTGCACCCTCGTTCGCCTGGGCCTCGTACAGCGCGGTACCCATTGCCTGGGACTCGGTGTTGAGCTTCTCCACTGCGGACTTGATGGCATCCAGGTCCTCGCCCTTGAGTGCCTCGTCCACAGCATCTGCTGCCTCGGTCACACGGCCCTTGATGTCCTCCGGCAGCTTCTCGCCGTTTTCATCCATGAACTTGCGGGTCTGGTACGCCATGGTCTCCGCGTTATTGCGGGTCTCCTGCTCCTCGCGGCGCTTCTTGTCCTCGTCGGCGTGAGCCTCGGCGTCCTTGATCATGCGATCGATCTCTTCGTCGGACAGACCGGAGCCGTCCTGGATCTTGATCGTGTTCTCCTTACCGGTGGCCTTGTCCTTCGCGGACACGGACACGATGCCGTTGGCGTCGATGTCGAAGGTGACCTCGATCTGCGGCACACCACGCGGAGCCGGTGCGATGCCTGCCAGCTCGAAGGAGCCGAGCAGCTTGTTCGCGGACGCGATCTCGCGCTCGCCCTGGAAGACCTGGATCTGCACGGACGGCTGGTTGTCCTCAGCCGTGGTGAAGGTCTCCGAACGCTTCGTCGGGATGGTGGTGTTGCGCTCGATGAGCTTGGTCATCACGCCGCCCTTGGTTTCGATGCCGAGGGAAAGCGGAGTGACGTCGAGAAGCAGCACGTCCTTAACGTCGCCGCGCAGCACGCCAGCCTGCAGGGCAGCACCCAGTGCCACGACCTCGTCCGGGTTGACGGACTTGTTCGGCTCCTTGCCGGTCAGTTCCTTCACCAGCTCGGACACGGCCGGCATACGGGTGGAGCCGCCAACCAGAACCACGTGGTCGATGTCGCCGACGGACATGCCGGCGTCCTTGACCACCTGATTGAACGGGCTCTTAGTGCGGTCCAGCAGGTCAGAGGTGATCTTCTGGAACTCGGTGCGGGTCAGCGTCTCGTCCAAGAACAGCGGGTTCTTCTCGGAGTCCACCGTGATGTACGGCAGGTTGATGGAGGCCTGCTGTGCGGAAGACAGCTCGATCTTGGCCTTCTCCGCGGCCTCGCGCAGACGCTGCATAGCCATCTTGTCCTTGGACAGGTCAACGCCGTTCTGGGACTTGAACTTGTCCACGAGCCACTCAACTACGCGGTTATCCCAGTCGTCGCCGCCGAGCTCGTTGTCGCCGGCGGTAGCCAGCACCTCGACGACGCCGTCGCCGATCTCCAGCAGGGACACGTCGAAGGTGCCGCCGCCCAGGTCGAAGACCAGGATGGTCTCTTCCTTCTCGTTCTTGTCCAGGCCGTAAGCCAGAGCAGCCGCGGTCGGCTCGTTAACAATGCGCAGCACATCCAGGCCCGCGATCTGGCCAGCCTCCTTGGTGGCCTGACGCTGAGCGTCCTCGAAGTAGGCCGGGACGGTAATAACAGCCTCGGTGACCTCCTCACCGAGGTATGCCTCAGCGTCGCGCTTCAGCTTCTGCAGGGTACGAGCGGAGATCTCCTGCGGGGTGTACTTCTTGTCGTCGATCTCCACGGTCCAGTCCTCGCCCATGTGGCGCTTGACGGAACGGATGGTGCGGTCGACGTTGGTTACCGCCTGGTTCTTCGCGGACTGGCCAACCAGAACCTCGCCGTTCTTCGCGAACGCGACGACGGACGGGGTGGTGCGGGAGCCCTCCGCGTTAGCGATCACAACCGGCTCGCCGCCCTCAAGGACGGAGACGACCGAGTTCGTGGTGCCAAGGTCAATACCAACTGCACGTGCCATAAGAGTTATTCCTCCTGTTGAGAAGTGGTTTATCAGTAAGTTGATGTGCTCCGACTCAACTTGACGGCCACCACTATAACACCGGCGGCGACGTACTTGAGTCTGTC
The DNA here is from genome assembly GCF_026930265.1 of Corynebacterium pilbarense. Taxonomy (NCBI): domain Bacteria; kingdom Bacillati; phylum Actinomycetota; class Actinomycetes; order Mycobacteriales; family Corynebacteriaceae; genus Corynebacterium; species Corynebacterium pilbarense. The sequence continues at coordinate 104,984 of NZ_JANRML010000006.1, read as the reverse complement.
GCACTCATAGGTAACAACGGCACGTACGCCAAAGTTGTTCCCACTAAGCGCAACTTTCTTTGTTTTCGCAGGCCAACGCATAGAAAAACCTCCGGATACGTGGGTAACCGGAGGTTGAAACGTCGACAAGCAACTGCTTAGAACAAGCCAGTCTCCTGCTCGGAGTAGGACACCAGAAGGTTCTTGGTCTGCTGGTAGTGGTCCAGCATCATCAGGTGCGTCTCGCGGCCGATACCGGACTGCTTGTAGCCGCCGAACGCCGCGTGGGCCGGGTAGGTGTGGTACTGGTTCACCCACACGCGACCAGCCTGAATGGCGCGGCCGGCCTTGTACGCCGTGGTACCCGAGCGCGCCCACACGCCCGCGCCCAGACCGTAGATGGTGTCGTTGGCAATCGAGATGGCCTCATCGAAATCCTTGAACGTGGTCACGGACATCACCGGGCCGAAGATCTCCTCCTGGAAAATGCGCATGTCGTTGGTGCCCTTGAACACGGTCGGCTCGATGTAGAGGCCGTTTTCCAGGCCGTCGATCGTGTTCACGCCGCCGCCGGTGAGCACTTCCGCGCCCTCCTGCGGGCCGAGCTCCAGGTAGGACTGGATCTTGTTCATCTGCTCGGTGGAGGCTTGCGCGCCCATCATGGTGTCAGTGTCCAGCGGGTTGCCGGTCTTGATCTGCTTGACGCGCTGCACGCCGAGCTCCAAAAACTCATCCGCAATGGACTCGTGCACCAGCGCACGCGACGGGCAGGTGCACACCTCACCCTGGTTCAGCGCGAACATGGCGAAGCCCTCGACCGCCTTCTTCTTGAAGTCGTCGTCCTTTTCAAAGATGTCCTCGAAGAACAACGCCGGGGACTTGCCGCCAAGCTCGAGAGTGACCGGGATGATCTTGTCCGCCGCAGCCTTGTTGATGATCTTGCCCACCTCGGTGGAGCCGGTGAAGGCGATCTTGGCAATACGGTCGGAGCCGGACAGCGCCGCACCCGCCTCGTCGCCCATGCCGTTGACGATGTTCAGCACGCCCGCCGGGATGAGGTCGCCGACAAGATCCATCAGGTACAGGATCGACGCCGGAGTCTGCTCCGCCGGCTTGAGCACGATCGCGTTGCCCGCCGCCAGCGCCGGGGCGAGCTTCCAGGCGGCCATGAGCAGCGGGAAGTTCCACGGGATGATCTGACCGACCACGCCGAGCGGCTCGTTGAAGTGGTAGGCGACAGTGTCCTCGTCGATCTGGCTCAGACGGCCTTCCTGCGCGCGCAGTGCGCCCGCGTAGTAGCGGAAGTGGTCGATGGCGAGCGGGATGTCGGCGGCGAGCGTCTCGCGCACGGCCTTGCCGTTTTCCCAAGTCTCCGCCACCGCGAGCTCCTCGAGGTGCTCTTCCATGCGGTCAGCGATCTTCAGCAGCACCATTGCGCGCTCCGCCGGGGAGGTCTTGCCCCAGGCGGGCGCGGCCTTGTGCGCGGCGTCGAGCGCCAAGTTGATGTCGGCCTCTTTGCCTCGCGCGACCTGGCAGAACACCTCGCCAGTGACGGGGGTGATGTTGTCGAAGTACTCGCCGTCCACTGGGGCGACCCAGTCGCCGCCGATGTAGTTGTCGTAGCGCTCGCGGTACTTGACGTTTGAGCCTTCGGTTCCGGGGTTCGGGTAGACAGTCACTTCCATGCCTTTCTTACATCAGGGTCCGTTTGTGGTACACGCTACACTCGTATCCGTGTGTGGTCTAGGGCATTGTTCTTGACGTCGGCCCTCCGGCCCCACGACATATGCATTAACCAGCATCTCTGGCACAATGAGCGCGTGACTAAACACGAAAACAACGACTACGTCGGCGCGCTCGACACCGCCGTCGACGACGTCCGGATGCTGCCCACCCCGGCAGACGCGGCCCAGGAGCTCTCCAAAGAGCCCGTAGACCGCGGCGACATCATCGCCTCTGACGGCCGCACCGCCGCCGCCTGGGCGCTGCGCTTCATCATCATCGTCGCCGCCACCGCGATCCTGCTTTACCTGCTCAAATGGGTGTGGATGGGGCTTTTGCCCATCCTGCTGGCCCTGATCCTTGCCACGGTGCTGTGGCCGCCGGTGCGCTGGATGCGGAACCACAAGATCCCCGCCGCCCTCGCGGTGTTCATCACGCTGATCGGCACCTTTGGCATCCTCGGCGGCATCATCGCCGCGATGGCGCCGACCGTGAAGTCGCAGGGCACCGAGCTCGGCCACCAGGCCGAACAAGGCATCAACCAGATCATCTCCTGGCTCAAGGAGCAGAACTTCACCTTCCTCGAGCCGGAACGTATCCAGCAGGCCGTGGACCAGGCCACCGCGTTTGTCAAGGGTCAGGCGTCGAACATCGCCTCCGGGGTGTTCTCCGGCATCGGCGCGATTACGTCGGTAGGCACCACGCTCGCGTTGACCCTGGTGCTGCTGTTCTTCTTCCTTAAGGACGGCGACCGCTTCCTGCCCTGGGTACGCAAGTACACGGGCGTGCGCGCCGGCTGGCATCTCACCGAGGTATGCATGCGCTCTTGGAACACCCTGTCCGGCTTCATCCGCACCCAGGCCATCGTGTCCATGGTGGACGCCATCTTCATCGGTTTGGGGCTGCTCTTCCTCGGCGTGCCGCTGTGGCCGGTGCTGGCTGTGGTGACCTTCTTCGCCGGCTTCATCCCGATCGTGGGTGCCATCTCCGCTGGCGCTCTCGCCGTGATCATCGCGCTGGTGTCCAACGGGTTCATGAACGCGGTGTTCGTGCTGATCCTCATCATCGCCGTGCAGCAGCTGGAGGGCAACGTCCTCTCCCCGATCCTGCAGTCCCAGGCCATGGGCCTGCACGCCGCTGTGGTCCTGCTCGCCGTCGCTGTGGGCGGCACCCTGTTCGGCATCGTCGGCGCATTCCTGGCCGTGCCGGTCGCCGCCGTCGCCGCAGTGTGGCTGCGCTACTGGGCCGAGATGGTCTCGCTGCGCTCCGGTGAGATCACCGCCGACGAGATAGCCATGGCCACGCAACAAACCCAAACCATGGATTCGAAGACGTCCTTCCTCGCCGTGCGCGACCACATGATGCGCATGGCAAAGCGAGAAAAGTCCAACACCAAGGTCCCCGTCAAGGAAGGGCTCGGCTCCACCCGCGTGCCCCTGGGCGAGGCCGAGGGAGAACCCGACGTCCCGGGCCGCACCCACGCCATCAAGGACGAAGAATAGGTACGGTGGGCGCCGTACTTACTCATCGACGAAAGGACGAAACCATGGCTGACCTCAACGGCAAGAACGTCGCAATCATCGCCACGAACGGCTTCGAAGATTCGGAGCTGACCTCCCCGAAGGAAGCCGTGGAGTCCGCCGGAGCGACCGCCAAGGTCATCTCCACCGAAACCGGTGAGATCGAAGGCAAGAAGGGCGCGAAGGTGGCTGTCGACGCCAAGACGGCCGACGCCTCCGCCGACGAGTTCGACGCCCTTATCCTGCCCGGCGGCACCATTAACGCCGACACCATCCGCACCGACGCCGACGCAGTGGCACTGGTCAAGGCGTTCAAGGACGCCGGCAAGCCGATCGGCGTGATCTGCCACGGCGGCTGGATCCTCGCCGATGCCGACGTGCTCAAGGGCGTGAAGCTCACCTCCGTGGCCAACGTCAAGACCGACCTGGCCAACGCCGGCGCCAACTGGGTCGACGAGGAGGTTGTGGTCGACTCTGGCTTCATCTCTTCCCGCACCCCGGACGACCTGCCGGCGTTCAACGCCACGCTCGTGGAGGAGTTCGCGAAGTAGGGCCCTGTTCCCTCCGTCAGACCCCCAGTACGAAACCCCTATTAAGCGCCATTTTCGCGCTTAATAGGGGTTTCGTGCTCTGGGTTTGTGGTGCCTCCACATCGCTGCGGGCTCATCTGCTAGTTGCCCAAAAGTGGAACTAGCAGATGAGCTCCTTACTGGCACCTGGTTCCAACATCACCTGGGACAACAGAAAGTTGGACACTTGATCTGCTAGTTGGGCGTGCGGGGCAACTAGCAGATTCGCAAAATGAGGCGCAGGGAGCGGTCGCCGGGGGCGCAGCGGCCCCGGGCGATTAGCGCAGGTGCTCGCGCAGCGCCTGCTCCAGTTCCACGCGGGCGCGCTCGAGGGCGGCCTCCCACACCTCGGAGGCGGACTCATCGGCGGAGTCGGAGACCTGCTTGAGCAGCGTCAGCGGCACGCCGAAGGTGGAACACACCGCGGCCAGGGCATAGCCCTCCATGTCCACGAGCTGGCACTCGCGGGCGAGCTCGTCGCGCAGATCGGAGCGGTTCACAAACGCGTCGCCGGTGGCGAGCTTGGCCTTGGGGAGCTCGGTCAGCGGGTCGAACGAGAACCAGCGGGGGTAGACAAAGTCGGTGATCTCAGAGGTGCCGCCGACTTTGAAGTCGTGCTTGACGGCATCGGAGACCTCGTAGACGCCAGGCTCCAAGTCCACCAGGGCGCCGGCGGTGCCGACGTTGATCACGCGCGACGGCAGCGGCCCGGAAGACAGGCGGCGGGTCAGCGCGATCGCGGCGGGCAGGGTGCCGATGCCGGTGATCAGCACCTCGTGGTCGCCGCCGGACATGATGTCCGCGGCCTCTTCTTTCATGGCTGCGACGATAAGCAAGTCAGACATGGTTGTTTATCGTAGGCGGGCTGGCTCCGGGTCGACCACTGTCGCTCCCTCGCGCTCCCCAGCGGCCCGCGAGTTCTGGCGCGCCTTGAGCACGCCACGTACGGACAGGGCCGCCCCGAGCACCAGAACCAACACGCGCACGACCCACAGTCCGGAGTCCACGCCGAGGAACTTCAGCACCACCGGCAGGTTCAGAAACACGATCAAGGTGCCCACGACCCCGCCGAGGGCGATGGGGTTCATGCGCGTGACCACCCACGCTCCGATAGGCGCGGCGACAACTCCGCCCGCCAGCAGCGCGAGCACCCCAGCGAGGTTAGCCATCAAATCGTGCCACATCCCCACCGCAAACCCGAGGGTGGCGGCCGTGGTGACCAGGAACTCGGCGGTGGTGACGGTACCGACGATGCGTCGCGGTTCAGCGCGCCCGGCGGACAGCAGCGTCGAGGTGGTCACGGGCCCCCAGCCACCGCCGCCGGTGGCGTCCACAAACCCGCCGAACAGGCCCAGCCCGGCCAAAAACCCGCGGGAGTGAGGTTTTTCCACCAGCTTGCGCTGGGTCAGCCCGCGTGCGAAACGCAGCATCAGGTTCAGCCCGATCAGGGCCAGAATGAGCGACATCACCGGCCGCGCGGCTTCGGTGGACAGGCGCACCAGCACCGTCGCGCCGAGGAAAGCGCCGATTGCGCCGGGGATGCCGATGGCGAACGCGGTGCGCCAGTCCACGTTGCCGAAGCGGGTGTGCGCCACGCCGGAGGCGAGGGTGGTGCCCAGTTCGGCGGTGTGCACGACGGCGGACGCGGCCGCGGGGGTCAGCCCGGCCAGTGCGATGAGCATGGTGGACGAGGTGGCACCGAAGCCCATGCCGAGGCCGCCGTCGACAAGTTGGGCGGCCAGCCCGGCCACGGCGATGAGCAGCAGCGTCTCAATCTTGTACATCTCAGGCGTCCTTTTCGGCAGTGCGGTAGCGGTTGGCAACGACGTCCGCGAGGTCTGTGGTCAGCGGCCCAGAGGCCGTGAGGTGCGGCGGGATCCGGTCCAGAAGTGTTCCGTGGGTGACAAACAGCGGCAGCACGTGCGTGTGCCTATCGACGAACCTCCGGTCCCCCCTCGTCGCCTGCACCACCGACACATCGACCCCGGCCAAACGCGCAAGGCTGTCCGCCAGGCGGGCGTAGTTCGCAGCCTGTGCAGTGTCCGATGTGCCGACGGGGAAAAGGGTGGCGTGGGAGGCCGAAGGTGCGTCGATACGCAAGCGCTTGTGCAGAGCCTCGGCGATGTCGGGGCCGGTGCCGAGCGGCTCTGCGAGGGTGAGGTCGCAGTGCTCGCGCGCCTCGGCCAGGTGGGCCGGCACGTCCACCTTCGCGTGGAACGCGCGGGTGAACAGCAACGGCACGACGATCGCGCGCGGCGAAGACAGCGCGGCGGCCGCCTCGGCGAGGGTGGGGCGATCGAACTCGAGGTGCGCGTCCGCCCACTCCACCCCGAGCTTTTCGGCGGCCGCTTCGGTGAGCGCGCGGATGCCCTCTTTGGCGCGCGGGTGGCGCGAGCCGTGGGAGAGGGTGATCAGCGCGGTCATGGTGGGTGCTCCTAGCGCAGGCGCTTTCCGACGAGACCCGCAGCCAGCGTGTTACCGGAAGCCTGGTCCACGAGCAGGAAATTGCCCACCGCGCCGCGGGCCGCGTAGGGCTCGACCGGCAACTCGTCGGCGGTCTGGATGGTCACGTGCGCGATCTCGTTGAGCGCGACAGCCTCGGGCGAGGTGTTGTCGCCGGCGGCACCGTCGATGTCGAGGACGCGGTCCACGCTGGCCACGCGGGCGCGCACGAACGCGGTGCCGATGCGCAGCTTCACAGCCTGCCCGGCGCGCAACTCCTTTTCGGTCAGCCCCACCACGGTGGCGGCGAACTCCCTTGTGTCTTCCGGCCGGGTTCCAGAAGCCAGGAGGTCGCCGCGGGTCAGGTCGATCTCGTCGGCAAGGCGCAGGGCAACCGAGTCGCCGGCGTGGGCGGTCTCCACCGGGCCGTCGGTGGAGTCGATGCCGGCCACGGTGGTTTTCCGGCCGTACGGGGCGAGGATCTCGTCGCCGACGGAGATGGAACCGGCGTTGACGCGGCCGGCGTAGGCGCGGTAGTCGCTGGCGTGCTCGCGCAGCACGTACTGGATGCTGAAGCGGAAGTCCAGGTCGTCGGCGCGGCCGTGGTTAACCGGGATGGTCTCCAGCAGCTCCAGCACGGTCGGGCCGGTGTACCAGGGGGTCGCGTCGCTGCGCTCCGCGACGTTATCTCCACGAAGCGCGGAAATCGGCACCACGTGCGGGTCCTCGATGCCCAGCTCGGCGGCCTTGGCATCGAAGTTGGCCTTGATCTCGTTGAAGGTCTCCTCCGAGTAGCCGACCAGGTCGATTTTGTTCACCGCCAGGATCACGGTGCGCACGCCCAGCAGCTTGGCCACGGTGAGGTGGCGGACGGTCTGCTCCACCACGCCGTTGCGGGCGTCCACCAGCAGCACGACCACCTGGGAGGTGGACATGCCGGTCACGGTGTTGCGCGTGTACTGCACGTGCCCCGGGGTGTCGGCGAGGATGAAGGTGCGCTTGTCGGTGGCGAAGTAGCGGTAGGCCACGTCGATGGTGATGCCCTGTTCGCGTTCGGCGCGGAGCCCGTCGACAAGCAAGGAAAGGTCGAGGCCCTCGAAGCCCCTGTCGGCCGAGGTGCGCTCGACGGAGGCGAGCTGGTCCGCAAGCACGGACTTCGTGTCGTGCAAAAGGCGGCCGACGAAGGTGGACTTGCCGTCGTCGACGGAGCCCGCGGTGCACAGGCGCAGTGTTTCGCGGTCCGCGAGCGCGGCTGCGGCGGAAGCGGTAGTCGTAGTCATCAGAAGTAGCCTTCCTTCTTGCGGTCTTCCATGGCGGATTCGCTCAGGCGGTCGTCGGCGCGCGTCGCGCCGCGCTCGGTCAGGGTGGAGTTGGCGATCTCGACGAGCACCTCGTCGATCGTGGACGCGTCGGAGTCGACCGCGCCCGTGCAGGACATGTCGCCCACGGTGCGGTAGCGCACGCGACGGGTCTCAAGCTGCTCGCCGTCGCGCGGGCCGCCCCACTCGCCCGGGGTCAGCCACATGCCGTCGCGGCCGAACACCTCGCGGTCGTGCGCGAAGTAAATCGACGGCAGAGCAATCCCGCGCGCGCCGATGTACTCCCACACGTCCGCCTCGGTCCAGTTGGAGATGGGGAACACGCGCACGTTCTCGCCCGGCAGCGTCGCGCCGTTGTACAGGTCCCACAGCTCGGGGCGCTGGCGGCGCGGGTCCCAGCCGCCGAAGGAGTCGCGCACGGAGAACACGCGCTCCTTGGCGCGGGCGCGTTCCTCGTCGCGGCGCGCGCCACCGAGCACGGCGTTGTAGCCGACCTCCGCGATGGTCTCCACCAGCGGCACGGTCTGCAGCGGGTTGCGGGTGCCGTCGGGGCGTTCCTGCAGGTCGCCGCGGTCAATCCAGTCCTGCACCTCGGCCACGCGCAGTCGCAGGCCATGCTTCTCGACGAGCTCGTCGCGGAACTGGATCACCTCCGGGAAGTTGTGCCCGGTGTCCACGTGCAACAGCTCAATCGGCATCGCCGCCGGCGCGAAGGCCCGGCGCGCCAGCTCGAGCACCACACACGAGTCCTTGCCGCCGGAAAACAACAGGCCGATTTTGTCGAACTGCCCGGCCACCTCGCGGATGATATGGATGGACTCGTTTTCCAAGTCCTTCAGGTGCGGCGACAGCTCAGTTGTCGTTGCTTGCGTCATCTTCTCTAACACTCCTTTTATTCGTGCAGGCCGCACTCGGTCTTGGATGCGAACGCCCAGCGCCCGGCGCGCGGGTCCTCCCCCTCAGCCACAGGCATGGTGCAGGTGGCGCAGCCGATGGAGGGGTAGCCCTGACGGGTCAGCGGGTGGATGATCAGGTCGTTGTCCTCCTCGAATGCCTCCGTGTCCTCGAGCGACCAGGTCACCAGCGGGGAGATCTTCAGCCGCCCGGTGTTGTCCAAGCTCAGCGCGGGTGCCTCTGCTCGGGTGGGGCCGTCGGCGCGGCGCAGGCCGGTGATCCAGCCGGCGTACGGGCTCATGTGCACCGCCAGCGGCTCAACCTTGCGCATGCGGCAGCACGCGCCGGGGTTGCGCAGGTACAGGTTCGGGCCGTACACCTTGTCCTGCTCCGGGCGGCTGAGCTGGGCGGTTGCGCGCACCAGCGTGTGCGAGGGGTAGCGGGCCTCAACTGCGTCGGCCACCTCGAGGGTCTCCGGGAAGTGGTACTCGGTGTCCAGAAAGAGGAAGTCCGCGTCGGGCAGGTGACGCTCGGCCAACTCCGCCAACACTGTGTTCTCCATGGAGAGGGTCACCGCGAGCTTGCCGGGTGCGTGCTCGTGGGCCCAGGCGAGGATGTCGGCGGCGGAGGCGTCGTAAAGCTTGGGTGCCCACTGTTCGACTAGCTGGGCGTTTTGCTTGGCGACGTCCTCCGGCAACGCCGCCGTCTCCCTCGGCCCTGCCGGGCTGATCTCGGGGTCGCGGAAGTTTCCTCCCGGCTGGTTGAGCAGGTTGGTCATCGCTTCTCTTCCTTCACTACTGCGGTGTGCCCGTGCCGCGCCAGGGAGGCCTGCAGCGCCTCCTCCGTCGACGGCGCGGGCGCGTGCGGGGTGTCCGGATCGTCCTGGCCGTGGTACTTCACCTCGAAAACACGCAGGCACTCCCCGCATTTCCAGGCAAAGTCCGTCTCCTCGTTCGGCCAGAGGTCCTCCCCGCCACAATAGGGGCAAAACGAGGGGAAATTGCGGTTCGGATTCGGGGCCCGGCGAAAGCTCATCGCAGATCATCCTCGTCTGCGCGGGCGACCCATTGACGGAATGTTTCCCCGTCCTCGCGCTTGTCCACGTAATGCTGCACCACGCGCGTGACGTAATCCGTCAGCTCGGTGGACAGCACCTTGTGGCCGCGCAGCTTGCGGCCGAAGTTCGCGCCCTCGCCGATCGTGCCGCCGAGGTGCACCTGGAACCCCTCGACCTTCTCGCCGTCCTCGTTCGCCACCATCTGGCCCTTGAGCCCGATGTCGGAGACCTGGTGGCGCGCGCACGCGTTCGGGCAGCCGTTGAGCGAGATGGTGATGGGCGAATCCAGGTCACCGAAGCGCTCCTCCAGCTCATCCGCCAGCTCGATCGCGCGGGACTTCGTGGTCACGTGCGCGAGCTTGCAGTACTCCAGGCCGGTGCAGCTGAGCAGGCCACGGCGGAACTCGGAGGGTTTGGAATACAGCCCCATTTCCTCCAAATCAGCCTGCAGCTTCTCGACGTCCTCCGGTTCCACCCCGAGCAACAACACCTCCTTAAACGGAGTGAAGCGCAGGTCGGTCACGCCGTATTTCTCCGCCAGGTCCGCAAGCGCAATGAGCTGCTCGCCGGACATGTGGCCCAGCGTGGGCTTCACACCGATGTAGACGTTGCCGTCTTTTTGTTCGTGCACGCCGATGTGGTCGCGGTCGACCAGGTTGTTGGGGGCCTTTGGGCCGTCGGCAAGCGCATAGCCCAAGTAATCCTCCTCGAGGATGCGGCGGAACTTCTCCACGCCCCACTCTTTGACCAGGAACTTCAGGCGCGCGCGGTTGCGCAGGCGGCGGTATCCGTAGTCGCGGAAGATGCGCACCACGTTCGCCCACACGTCCGGCACCTGCTCGAGGGTGACGAAGGCGCCGAGGGACTGCGCGAGCATCGGGTTGGTGGACAGCCCGCCGCCGACGTAGCACTCGAAGCCGGGGCCGAGCTCGGGGTGCTCGACGCCGATGAAGGCGAGGTCGTTGATCTCGTGGACCACGTCCTGGCGGGCGTTGCCGGAAATCGCGGTCTTGAACTTGCGCGGCAGGTTCTGGAATTCGTCGTCGGTGACGATCTGCTGGATCTTGCGGATCGCGGGCGTGGCGTCGATGATCTCGTCCTTGGCAATGCCAGCGACCGGGGAGCCTAAGATCACGCGCGGCACGTCGCCGCAGGCGTCCCAGGTATTCAGGCCGTGTTCCTCGAGCGTGTCCCAGATCGCGGGGACGTCCTCGATGCGCACCCAGTGGAACTGGATGTTCTGGCGGTCGGTGAGGTCCACGGTGGAGCGGGCGTAGTCGCGGGAAAGCTCGCCGACGGCGCGGGCTTGCTCCGTGGAGCAGATGCCGCCGTCGAAGCGGATGCGCATCATGAAGTACTTGTCTTCCAGGACGCTGTTGTCCTCGCCGGTGAACTCGCCGCCCAGGTTCTGCTTGCGCTGGGTGTACAGGCCGAGCCACTTAAAACGCGGGTAGAGGTCCTCGCGGTCGATCGAATCGAAGCCGCCCTTGGAGTAGACGTCGATCACGCGCTGCTTGACGTCCAGGACCGGAGACTCCTGCTTGATCTCCTCGTCGTGGTTCAGCGGCGCGGAGCCGTCTATTAGCCACTGCCCCTCCGACTTCTTCGGGCGTGTCCTGGGCTTAGTGGGTGCGCTCATCTGCTCTCCCTAAATAGACAACTCTGTACGCATCCGGGCGGCCCGGAGCTACTGCTGGCCAATAGTGCCGGACTACTCGGTCTAAAACAACCAGACCGGAGAAAGTGCCGGTTAAGGCAGTGAATGTAAACGTTTTACGGGTGTTGAGGGTGAAAATATTTGCGGGTTTAAGACCACTCGGTCTATACGCTATAGTGTCCAACATCAACACACCCTTTTGCGAAAGGACAATGAACTTATGAGCCTGCGCGTCGCCGTAGTTGGAGCCGGTCCAGCCGGCATTTACGCCTCCGACCTGCTAATCCGCAACGAAGAGCACGACGTCCACGTCGACCTCTTCGAGCAGATGCCCGCCCCCTTCGGCCTGATCCGTTACGGCGTGGCACCCGACCACCCGCGAATTAAGGGCATTGTGAAGTCCCTGCACAACGTGCTGGACAAGGACAAGCTGCGCCTGATCGCCAACGTCACCGTCGGCCGCGACATCACTATCGACGACCTGCGCGACTACTACGACGCCGTCGTCATCTCCACCGGTGCCGTGCGCGACCGCGAGCTGCTTATCCCGGGCGGCGACAAGTCCATCGGCGCCGGCGAGTTCGTCGGCTTCTACGACGGCAACCCGCGCTTCGAGCGCAACTGGAACCTCGAGGCCAAGGAAGTCGCCGTCGTCGGCGTGGGCAACGTGGCGCTCGATATCTCCCGCATCCTGGCCAAGACCGGCGACGAGCTCACCGTCACCGAAATCCCGGACAATGTCTACGAGTCCCTGAAGAACAACAAGGCGGAGACGGTGCACATGTTCGGCCGCCGCGGCCCCGCCCAGGCGAAGTTCACGCCGAAGGAGCTGCGCGAGCTTGACGAGTCCGACACCATCCAGGTGCTCGTGGACCCCGAGGACATCGACTACGACGAGCTGTCCGAGCAGGTCCGCCGCTCCGACAAGTCCGTCGACCTGAACTGCCAGGTGCTGGAGCAGTACGCCATGCGCGAGCCGGACGACGCGCCGCACAAGATCCACATCCACTTCTTTGAGGAACCGGTGGAGGTGCTCACCGACGACTCCGGCGCTGTGACCGGCATCCGCACCGAGCGCCAGGAGCTCGACGGCAACGGCGGCATCCGCGGCACCGGCAAGTTCACCGACTGGCCGGTCCAGCAGGTCTACCACGCCGTGGGCTATCGCTCCGAGCCGGTCGAGGGCGTGCCCTTCGACCTGGAGCGCCACGTCATCCCCAACGACGGCGGCCGCGTGCTGGTCACCGCCGAGGAGGGTGCCGCTCCGGAGGACAAGCTTTACGTCACCGGCTGGATCAAGCGCGGACCCGTGGGCCTGATCGGCAACACCAAGTCCGACGCCAAGGAAACCACCGACATGCTCATCGCCGACGCGGACGCCGGCAAGCTCGCCGCGCCGACCCACACCGGCGCCGACGATATCTTCGACCTGCTGCGCGAGCGCGGCGTGGACTACGCCACCTGGGAAGGCTGGTACAAGCTCGACGAGGCCGAGCGCGCCCTCGGCGCCGCCGACGCCAACTTCCCGCGCGAGCGCAAGAAGATCGTGGAGTGGGAGGACATGCTCGGCCACTCCCGCGCCGGCCAGTAAGCGTTTCGGCGGGCACACCCGCCGCCGCTGCCCCAGCCGCAAACGCCGATATCGGCATTTAGCCTGAGCGCCGAGCCGCGACCTGGTCTTTTACAGCAGCTGGCGCCGTAAACGCCGATATCGGCGTTTAGGCAGCAGCGGTATCGCAGCAGCGCGGCCCCACCGGTCTAGGATTGCCCCGGACAAAAGAGAGGGGCACTCATGGATCTCATCCGCCTCACCGCGCGCTTTGGCAAGCGGTACAGTGGCAAGATCGCGCTGGTTATCGCGCTGCAGCTGGTCACGACCCTGGCCACGCTGTACTTGCCGGACTTGAACGCGGACATCATCAACAACGGCGTCGCCCAGGCGGACGTGCCGTATATCTGGCGCACCGGCCGCACGATGCTGGCGGTCGCGCTGGTGCAGATCGCAACGGCGATCGCGGCAGTGTGGTTCGCCTCCCAGGTGGCCATGAACACCGGCCGCGACATCAGGGCCGCCGTGTACAACCGGGTGTCCGATTTCGATAGCGAGGAGATGGCGCATTTCGGCGCCGCCACGCTGGTCACGCGCGGCACGAACGACGTCCAGCAGGTGCAGATGACGTTCCTGTTGTTCATGAACTTCATGGTTGCCGCGCCGATTATGGCCATCGGCGGCATCATCATGGCGCTGCGCCAGGACGCGGGCATGTCGTGGCTGGTGGTCGCGGCGGTGCTCGTCCTGACTGTCGTGGTGGGCATCACCGCGGCGATCCTGATGCCACTGTTCAAGCGCATGCAGGAAAAGCTTGATGCGATCAACGGCCTGTTGCGCGAGCAGATCGCGGGCATCCGGGTGGTGCGCGCGTTCGGCCGCGAGGACTACGAGGCCGAGCGTTTCACCGAAGCGAACCACGACATCACCAGGCTGAGTCTGAACATCGGCCGGGTGTTCGTGACCATGTTCCCGGTGATCATGCTCATTTTGAACCTGGCCACGGCCGCGGTGCTGTGGTTCGGCGGCCACCGCGTGGACGAGGGTCTGGTGGAGGTGGGCTCACTCACCGCGTTCATGCAGTACCTGATGCAGATTCTCATGGCGGTGATGATGGGCGTGTTCATGCTGATGATGCTGCCGCGCGCCATTGTCTGCGCTGACCGCATCGAGGAGGTGCTCGGGCATGAGGTGAAGGCGTCGGTGACCGGAGGGGCGTCGATAGGCAAAGGTATCGTGCGCTTCGACGATGTCTCCTACACCTACCCGGGCGCGGAGAAACCGGTGCTTGAGGGCATTTCGTTCGAGGCCCGCCCGGGGACCACGACGGCGATCATCGGCTCGACGGGCAGCGGCAAGACCACGCTCGCCGGGCTGCTGCCCAGGCTGTACTCCCCGACTTCGGGGCATGTGCTTATCGACGACCATCCGGTCACCCGCATCCCGCGCCAGGAACTGGTCAAGGCCGTCGCGATGGTGCCGCAGAAGCCGTGGCTGTTCTCCGGCACGGTGGCGTCAAACCTGCGCATGGGCAACCCGGACGCCACCGATGATCAGCTGTGGGCGGCGCTGCGGACCGCGCAGGCCGAGTTCGTGGACGATTTGGACATGCCGATCTCCCAGGGCGGCACCAACGTCTCCGGCGGGCAGCGCCAGCGCCTGTGCATCGCGCGGATGTTTGTGGCGGATCCGAAGGTGTACGTCTTCGACGACTCGTTTAGCGCGCTGGACGCGACTACCGAGGCGAACCTGAACGCGGCGATGCGCGAGATCGTGCAGGAGCGCACCGTGATCGTGGTGGCGCAGAAAGTGTCCTCGATCAGGCACGCGGACCAGATTCTGGTGATGGAGGCCGGGCGCATCGTTGCGCGCGGCACCCACGACGAGCTGCTGGAGACCAGCGAGACGTACCGGGAGATCGCGGGGAGCCAGGCGGAGGTGGACGCATGAGCAACCAGCACGGGTCCGAGCTGACAGACGACCAGCTCGCCGAGTACGAAGAGAAGATGTCCGGCGACGACTACTCCAACAAGGCGCCGCGCAAGGCCAAGCAGTTCTTGCCGTCCGCGAAACGCCTGCTGGGGTTGCTCGCCCCGTACAAGCTGGCCCTGACGGCGGTGCTTGTCATGAATGCCGTGTCCGTGGTGCTGGCCGTGTACGCCCCGCGCGTGATGGGCCGGGCCATGGACGTGATCTTCTCCGGCGTGATGTCCAAGCACATGCCGCCGGGCACTACCAAGGAGCAGGCGGTCGAGGGCTTGCGCGCCGCGGGCCAGGACCGCTTCGCCGACATGGCCTCGGCGATGGAGCTGACTCCCGGTAGCGGCATCGACTTCGACCGGCTTGGCCAGCTCATCGTGCTGGTGGTGGCGCTGTACGCGGCGGCGTCGTTGCTGATGTGGGCGCAGGGCGCGATTTTGAACAAGCTGACCATGCGCGCGGTGTTCAACCTGCGCGAGCGGGTGGAGACAAAGATCAACGCCCTGCCGCTGCGCTACTTTGACACCCGCCAGCGCGGCGACGTGATGAGCCGCACCACCAACGACGTGGACAACGTCCAGCAGGCCCTACAGCAGTCCCTGTCCTCGCTGTTCAACGCGATCCTGACGGTGGTGGGCATCCTGGTGATGATGTTCGCCATCTCCTGGCAGCTGGCCCTGGTGGCGCTGCTGGCCATCCCGCTGACAGGCCTGGTCATGGGCCTGGTGGGCACGCGCTCGCAGCAACAGTTCACCACCCAGTGGAAAGCCACAGGCGACGTCAACGGGCACGTGGAGGAATCCTTCTCCGGCCACGACGTGGCGGTCATCTTCGGGCGCACGGACGAGCTTCGCCGGCAGTTCGACGAGCGCAACAACGAGCTCGCGGGCGCGGCGCAAAAGGCGCAGTTTTTGGCCAACTCGATGCACCCGACCATGCAGTTCATCTCGTACCTGTCGTACGTGGCCATCGCGGTGCTCGGCGGGGTGAAGGTCGCTTCGGGCAAGCTCACACTCGGCGGCGCCACCGCGTTTATCCAGTACTCCCGCCAGTTCAATCAGCCGCTCGGCGAGATCGCCGGCATGATGCAGATGCTGCAATCCGGTGTCGCTTCCGCGGAGCGAGTCTTCGAGCTTCTCGACGCTGAAGTAGAACCCGCAGACAGCACCACAGCCCGCATGGACGGCCGCGCCGAAGGCCTGGTGGAGTTCCGCGACGTGTCCTTCTCCTACACCGACGAGCCCCTCATCCGTGATTTGCACCTGCGGGTGGAGCCGGGCCAGACCGCCGCGATCGTCGGCCCCACCGGCGCCGGCAAGACCACGCTGGTGAACCTGATCATGCGCTTCTACGACGTCGATTCCGGCGCGATCACCCTCGACGGCACGGACATCCGGGAGTACTCCCGCGAGGACCTGCGCGGCCAGATCGGCATGGTGCTGCAAGACGCGGTGCTGTTCAAAGGCACCATCATGGACAACATCCGCTACGGGCGCTTAGACGCTACCGACGAGGAAGTCATCGAGGCGGCAAAGGCCACCTACGTGGACCGCTTCGTGCGCTCGCTGCCGGACGGCTACGACACCGAAGTGGACCAGGACGGCGGGTCCGTCTCCGCTGGCGAGCGCCAGCTGATCACGATTGCGCGCGCGTTCCTGTCGCAGCCGGCGCTGTTGATCCTGGATGAGGCGACCTCGTCGGTGGACACCCGCACCGAGGTCATGGTGCAGCAGGCCATGCACGCGCTGCGATCCAACCGCACCTCGTTTGTCATCGCGCACCGCCTATCCACCATCCGCGATGCGGACGTGATTGTGGTGATGGAAGACGGACGCATAGTGGAGCAAGGTTCGCATGCGGAGCTCGTCGCAAAGCAAGGTGCGTACTGGCGCCTGCACCAATCCCAGTTCAGCGAGTAGCCCACAGCAAATTCACACGTTTCCCAAATGTTCACCTTGCGGACACCGATCCATTAACGCGGCGGCCATACGCTGGCGGGCGAACCTATGTCAGCTGACTGATTGGGAAACCATGAAACGTGAAGAAACCGGCGGCTCCTCCGTCGTCACGGCCGATAACACCGGCCGCACCGAAGAAGACGAGAACAAAAACCTCGAGGACCTCGACGTCGACGACGACAGCGAGCGCAAGGACCCGCTCGGCTTCCTCCCCCTCGACGGCAAAGCCAAGGAGATCGCCAACTGGATCGCCGTGATCATCGGCATCTGGATTCTGCTCAACGGCGTGGGCATGATCGGCGACGGCTTCAAGGGCATCGCCGGCGACCGCGCGGAGGAGCTGTTCTCCTTCGCCGAGAACCCGTTTGTGGGCCTGGCCATCGGCATCGTGGCCACCGCGATCATTCAGTCCTCCTCCACCACCACCTCGATCGTGGTGGGCATGATCGCCGGCGGCCTGCCTCTGAACATCGCGATTCCGATGCTCTTCGGCGCGAACATGGGCACCTCCGTGACCTCCACCTTGGTGGCGCTTGGTCTGGCCGGTAACAAGAAGCAGTTCCAGCAGGGCTTCTCCATGGCCACCGTGCACGACTTCTTCAACCTGATTGCCATCCTGATCTTCTTCCCGCTGGAAATGTTCACCGGTTTCCTGGGCAAGACCGCGACGGCGATTGCGCCGTCGCTGTCCGGCTCCGGTGAAGGTGTGCTGGCGGGCATCTTCGAGTCCATCGGCGACTTCATCGACATGATCACCGAGCCGCTGGTCGGCCTCGCTGGCAGCCTGGTCGAGCCGCTGGGCGACGTCTGGGGCGGCGTGATCCTGGCCGTACTGGGCATCGTGCTGATCCTGTTTTCCATCCAGTTCATCGGCAACATCCTCAACGCGCTTCTGGTGGGCAAGGCGCAGGACATCCTGTACGCAGCACTGGGCAAGAACGCGTTCATGGGCGTGCTCTCCGGTGCCGCCATCACCACCCTGGTGCAGTCCTCCTCCACCACCACCGCGCTGACCGTGCCGCTGGCCGCCTCCGGCAAGTTCAAGGTGCGCACCCTATTCCCGTTCGTGGTCGGCGCCAACATCGGCACCACCGTTACCGGCCTGATCGCCGCGTTCTCCGCCTCCGGTGCTGAAGCCGAAGCCGCGATGGCAGGTGCGCTGGTGCACACCCTCTTCAACACCTTCGCCGCGATCCTGATCCTGGGCGTGCCGTTCTTGCGCAAGCTCCCTCCGATGGGCTCCGACTGGCTCGCAGCCATGGCAACGAAGAACAAGCTCTACGTCTTCGCGTGGATCGGCGGCGTGTTCTTCATCATCCCGATTCTGGCCGTGTTCATCTCCAACGCACTTTCCTAAGGAGCCCCCGAAATGACTACTCCCGAGAACCCGACCAACACTGAAAACACCCCGGGCGAGACCCCCGACCTGTCCCCGCTGGCACAGGACCTGATCAACCGCGAAGCCCCCGACGCCGAGCTGCACGCACTGCTGCACGAGCTGGAGGAGACCGCAGACGAGCTTCGCGGCGAGCTGCAGGCCCGCATGGGCAACCGCGACAAGCTGGAAGGCGAACAGGCCCGCGCCCACCGCAAGATCAACCCGAACGTCACCCCGGAGCAGGAGGAAGAACTGAAGAACTTCCCCGAGTACTGGGCAAACTCCAAGGGCTCCTGGAGCAACCTGTTCAAGCTACTGCGCGAGCTGCGCACCGAGATGCGGGAAGGTAAGGGTAATGCGTAAACGACTCACCGCGACTGTCGCTGTGGCCGCCGTCGCTGCCCTCGCCGTCGGCTGCGGCAACGACACCACCCCGGGCGAGGATGCCATCAAGGTCACCGGCTCCTCCACCGTCGAACCGATCACCAGCTACATGGCCAACCGCTACGACTTCGACGTGGACATCGACGCGGTCGGCTCCACCGACGGCTTCGATGTCTTCTGCGCGGGCGACGCCGACATCAACGACGCATCTGTATCCATTCCGGCTGACTACCAAAAGGCGTGCGCCGACGCCGACGTGGACTTCATCGAGCTGCCCATCGCTTTGGACGCCATCACGCTGGTCAAGCACCGCGACAACGACTGGGCGCAGGACCTTTCCATCCAGCAGCTGCACGACATCTGGGCGAAGGACTCTTCCGTGACCAAGTGGTCGGACATCGACCCGTCCTGGCCGGACGAGGACATCACCCTCTACGGCCGCCCAGACGGCTCCGGCACCCTCGGCGTGTTCGAGCAGCTCGTGCTCGACGGCGACGAGATCCGCGACGACTACCAGGCCACCGACGACATCCAGGAGCTGTCCAAGTGGGTCTCCGAGGACGTCAACGGCCTGAGCTTCATGGGTATCGGCAACTACCTGGCCACCGAGGACCCGACTCGCAACCGCATCGACAACGTGCTTGTCGACGGCGTGGCTCCGAGCGTCGACGAAGCAAAGAGCGGCAACTACCCGCTGTCTCGCCCGCTGTTCCTCTACGTCAACGAGGACTCCACCAAGCGTGAGGACGTCAACGAGTTCGTCACCACCTACCTGGACAAGGTTGAGGCCGTGCTGCCGCGCGTGTACTTCTACCAGCTGCCGGAAGAGGAGTACGACAAGGCGAAGAAGCGCTACGAAGATCGCGAAACCGGCGCTGACGAGCGCTGGCAGTAACTAGGATCGGACGCATGACTACCGAACACGAAGGTCTGTACACCAGCATCGAGACCCCGGCAGACGGTGCGTCTGACAAGGCTGCTGCCGCCGGTGCGGACAACCCGAACCAGGACCTGGACACCAAGCCTCTCGGCGAGGGTGTACGCACCGTCGAGGAAGCCGAGAACCATGAGGACGACGCTTCCTGGAACGACGGCAACCTGCCGCGCGAAGAGATCCGCGACGGCTCCCGCGAGGACAACTAACCGCACGCGCAAGCGCCGCCCCGGACGTGCACGACAGCCGTCCGGGGCGTTACTATATGCGGCGTGAGCACCCCATACGGCAACTTCAGAATCGGCGACCAGGAGCGCATGGACGCCATGGACACCCTCGGCCGCGCACTTGGCGAGGGCCGGCTCAACATGGGCGAGTTCGACGACCGCTGCCGGCAGGTCGCCGAAGCGCAGGTCCACTCCGACCTGGAGCCGATTCTGGGGGACCTGCCGCCGCAGCAGGCCGGGGGTGCCGTCGATAGGCAAGAAGTGCACCCGGGCGACGTGTTTTACAGCGGCCGCGAGATCATGCAGGCGCGGCGCTCCGGCAAGCGCATGCGCGCGGGCGTGTTTTGGTTGGGCACGGTGGGCGCGTTCGGTCTCATCACGCTCCACCCGATTTTTCTCCTGGCTATCCCCACCCTGTTCATCCTGCTGTACGTGATGAAGGTGGGCCCGGACTCCTGGTACACCCCCACCCTGCGGCAGCTGGAGCAGCAGCGCCGCCAGGAAATCAAACGCCGCCAGCTGGAAATCGAATCTGCGAAGGCGCACCAGCAGGCCATGATGCGGGTGCAGCGCAGGGACCAGTTCAACCAGCTGACCTCGGACGCGCTCGATGTCGCACAAAACACGATAAACCGCTTCCGCAAACAGTAAAGAGGCCTACAGTGGAGTGGCATGAGTGAGCCACTGCAAAAGCACCGTCATTTCGACCAAGCGGACAAGCTGAAGAACGTCTTCTACGACATCCGCGGCCCGGTGACCGCCACTGCGGAGAAGATGGAGCGCGACGGCCACACCATCCTGAAGCTCAACACCGGCAACCCCGCCGTTTTCGGTTTTGAGGCGCCGGACGTGATCATGCGCGACATGATTGCCAACCTGCCCACCTCACAGGGCTACACCACCTCCAAGGGCATCACCTCCGCCCGCCGCGCGGTGGTCACGCGCTACGAGATGATCGACGGCTTCCCACCCTTCGACATCGACGACGTTTACCTGGGCAACGGCGTGTCCGAGCTGATCAGCATGACCACCCAGGCGCTGCTCAACGACGGTGACGAAATCCTCATCCCCGCCCCCGACTACCCACTGTGGACCGCCGCGTCCACGCTCGCCGGCGGCAAAGTCGCGCACTACATGTGCGACGAGGAGGACGATTGGAACCCCTCGCTCGAAGACATCCGCTCGAAGGTTACCGACCGCACCAAAGCCATCGTGGTGATCAACCCGAACAACCCAACCGGCGCCGTGTACTCGCGCGAGGTCCTCGAAGGCATCGCCGACATCGCGCGCGAGCACGAGCTCATGGTGCTTTCCGACGAGATTTACGATCGCGTGCTTTACGACGGAGCTTCGCACATCTCCATGGCAGAAATCGCCCCGGATCTCGTGTGCATCACCTTCAACGGCCTGTCCAAGGCGTACCGGGTGTGCGGCTACCGCGCCGGCTGGATGGTGATCACGGGCCCAAAGCGCCGCGCCGCCGGCTTCATCGAGGGTCTCGACCTGCTGTCGGGGACCAGGTTGTGCGCGAACGTGCCCGGACAGCACGCCATCCAGGTGGCTCTGGGCGGCCGGCAGTCCATCTACGAGCTCACCGCTGAGGGCGGACGCCTGCACAAGCAGCGCAACGTCGCAGTGCGGAAGCTCCGCGAGATCCCCGGTGTGTCCGTAGTGGAACCGAAGGGTGCGCTGTACTGCTTCCCCAAGATCGACGCGGAGATGTACAACATCCACGACGACGAGAAGTTCATGCTGGACCTGCTCAAATCCGAAAAGATCCTCATGGTCCAGGGCACCGGCTTCAACTACCCCACCCCGGACCACTTCCGCGTGGTCACGCTGCCGTGGGCGTCGCAGTTGGAAAACGCCATCGAGCGCCTGGGCAACTTCCTGGTGGACTACCACCAGCACTAGAGGTTCGACGCGCGGGGTTCCAGCGGGAGCTTGGACGAGGTATCCTGCGCATATGACATCTGTGCCCGTCCCGAGAGAGGCGTTCCGCGATAACGCGCGAACCCTCCGTCAGGCGATGCGCGAAGCAGCGCAATCATCATCGGCGAAGGTTGTTCTCTCCCATCGCCAAGCGGAAACGATTCTGCGTGTGCTGGAGAGTGCGGATTCAGAATTCGAGCGTCGACAGCATGTAGCTCGAAGGCTTGCGGATTTCTCCAATGAAATCGGGTTCACCGAGTAGCGGGATCCCGCGACGAAGCGTGCCGGTCACCTTCGTCGACGCCAACATTCTCTTCTCTCGTGTCCTCAGAGACTACTTTCTCTACAGCGCCCACATGGGTGCGCTGGAGCTTCGATGGAGCCAAGAGGTCCTAGATGAAATGTCGCGAAACCTCCGTGCCTCCATCGGCCTCGACGAATTCTCGACTCGCCGTCTTGAAGAGCTCATGAATGAGTTTCTTCCCGATGCGAAACTCAAACTCCCCGTGTCCGAAGACGTGGTCCCCCGCAACGTGGACGTCCACCCGAAAGACCGCCACGTACTTGCAGCTGCGCTAAGCACTGACGCAGACAATCTGCTCACCGACAACACGAGGGATTTTCCTGCTGAATGGATGGGTTGCCAAGGCATCGATCTCGTTCAGCCCTCAGCGATGATCACCCGTCTTCTGATGGACTTCCCAAGCGAATTTCGTGAAGCACACCATCTCTGCGTCGAACTCTCCGCTTCTAAGGACTGTGAGACAGTCCTCAACCAACTTGAAAAAGCTACGGACCCTTTCACTGCAGCCAAAGTTCGAAGGT
The DNA here is from genome assembly GCF_026930265.1 of Corynebacterium pilbarense. NCBI lineage: Bacteria > Bacillati > Actinomycetota > Actinomycetes > Mycobacteriales > Corynebacteriaceae > Corynebacterium > Corynebacterium pilbarense. Next base: position 82,658 of record NZ_JANRML010000006.1, on the reverse strand, counting down.
TCGTACGCCCATAACAGTCAACTGCACTGCAGGGTCTCAATGGCGACTTCGCGGGTGAGCCCTATTCGCGCGCAGAAGTCCTCGTCATGGCTGACCAGGACGATCGAGCCGGCGTAGCTGTCCAGTGCGGAGACGAGCCAGTCCACTGTGGAAATGTCGATATTGTTGGTGGGCTCGTCGAGAAGCAATAGCTTCGGGGCTGGGTGAGAAAGCAGGATACGGGCGAGCTCAACGCGGAATCGCTCCCCGCCGGACAGCGTGCCAACGGCGGCGTGCACGGTGTCGTTCTGAAACAGCAGCTGCGCAAGTTGGTCGCGGATATACTGCGGCCCTGCATCGAGGTTGGTTTGCGTCACCAGCTCCAGCACCGTCAGCTCTGGGTTGAGCGTAATGCGCTGGCGAAGGTAGCCCACGTCGTCGATGACGTAGCCTGCCTGCCCACTCGCGATGGAGTTGAGCAGCGTAGTCTTGCCGCTTCCGTTAGGACCGGTAATGTGCACCCGCTCGGGACCTACGACTGTCAGTCCGGGAATGTCCAAGACCCGGGTACCATTGGGCAGCTCGGTGCCGGGCAAATCGATGAAGACAGCTTGATCATCGCGGACTTTTTCCTGGGCTTTGTTGTAGGCGGCGAGCGCGCCCTCCACCGCTCCTGCGTGGGCCGACCCCCGTCTCGCCGCAGTCTTTTCAGACCTGTCCTTGTCCAATCCCATCGCCATGCCGGGCTTGCGCTTCGAGGCGGCGAACTTCTTTCCACGGCGCGCATCCCGATCGATGCGTGTCTGCATCGCTTCCCGCTCCTTGACCTGCTTGCGGTGGTTCGCTTTTGCGTCCCTCACCCCGCGTATCGCTGATTCCTGCTCCTGCGCGAGCGTCTCCTTGTATGCGGAAAAGTTGCCGGAGAACATTCGCAGCCGGCCGTCGTGCAGCTCAGCAATTTCGGTGGCGCTCTGCAGCAAGTCGCGGTCATGACTTGCGACGAGCACAGGTACCGACGCCGCCTCCAGCACCCGTATGAGCTGCTCTTTCACGTGGTGGTCGAGGTTGTTGGTTGGCTCATCCAAGACGACGAAGTCGGGGTTGCCGGAGAACAACGCGGCCAACGCTACCCGGACTGTTTCACCGCCGGAAAGCGTATTCAGGGTTCTATCCAAAGGCAGGTCGAGTCCGTGCGCGGACAGGGTGGCGGTGATCTCTGCGGCGATATCCCACCGGTCACCGATGGTTTCGAACAGCTGGGGATCGAACTCCCCGGCCTCCACCGATGCAATTGCGTTGAGGATTTCAGTGGCTCCAAAAACATCAGCCACGGTGTCATCTGCCCGCAGCGTGAGGTCCTGCGGCAAGTACGCGATGTTCGCGGGGCGTTCCACCGATCCACTCGTCGGCTCGAGCTGACCGAGGATGATCTTGATCAGGGAGGATTTACCGGATCCGTTGTCGCCGATTAACCCGGTAAGCCGACTATCAAATACGGCGTTCAGGCCTTCAAAGCACGTGGTTCCATTGGGCCACTCGAGAGAAATGTTGTTCAGGGAAATAGGCATGCTCATCTGTCTTTCTGGTTCGTGTTATGCGGAAACACGGAACGTGAGCACTGCCTACTCCTTCCCTCGGGGACGCGTCTGTTCAGAAACTACGATGAACCGGTGTGCGTGTCAAGCACTTTGCGTCCAATAAGTGACCAGACATGACGCTGATCTGCTAGTTCGTCGGTGGTTGTCTCCTGAGCGAACTAGCAGATCCGCGTTTTGGGGCTGGGGCCTGGGAGCTGGCCAGCTAGCCCACCCCAGGCCCACCACCGGCAGCTACGCCACGGGGCGGAACGTGTCCGGGGAGGCGGCTTTCCAGTCGGGGGCCCAGACCGACGGGGCGTCGTCAAGCAATTGCCCCGGGCGCAGCCACTCGTAGATGGAGGCGTAGGAGCGCGACTCCGTCGGCGAGACGCTGCGGCGCAGCATGTCGGGGCGCAGCTCCGACGGATCGGAGACGCCCATGGAGGCCATGAGGCGCACGGCGGTGCTGACGGTGGTCTTGTGGAAGTTGTAGACCGCCTTGGACTTGTCCTCCACCACGATGGCGCGGTTGCGTCGCGGGTCCTGGGTGGCCACGCCCGTCGGGCATTCGCCGGTGTGGCAGCGCTGCGCCTGGATGCAGCCGGTGGCCATCATCATGGCGCGGGCGGAGTTGGTGTAGTCCGCGCCCTGGATCATGCGCATGACAATGTCGGAGCCGCCGGCGACTTTGCCGGAGGCGCCGATCTTGATCTGGTCGCGAAGCCCGGTGCCCACGAGCGCGTTGTGCATGAGCATCAGGCCGTGGGTCAGCGGCATGCCCATGTGGTCCTCGAAGTCGATGGGCGCGGCACCCGTGCCGCCTTCGGAGCCGTCCACCACGATGAAGTCGGGCGCGGTGCCGACCGCGCGGATGGCCTTGCAGATGGCGAGCACTTCTCGACGGCTGCTGACGCACATCTTGAACCCCGCCGGCTTGCCGCCGGAAAGCTCGCGCATCTGCGCGATGAACTCGATGAGCTCGACCGGGGTGCTGAACACGCGGTGGCCGGCCGGGCTGATGCAGTCCACGCCCATGGGCACGCCGCGGATCTCCGAGACTTCCTTGGTGATCTTGTCCGCCGGCAGCACGCCGCCGATGCCGGGCTTGGCACCCTGGCTGAGCTTCAGCTCCACCATCTTGACCTGGTCGTCCTGCGCTTTGTCGCGGAACTTGGCCGGGTCGAAGCCGCCGTCCTCGGTGCGGGCGCCGAAGTAGCCGGTACCCATCTGCCAGACCAGGTCGCCGCCATTTTCCTGGTGGTACGGGGAGATGCCGCCCTCGCCGGTGTTGTGGGCGAACCCACCCATGGCCGCACCCTTGTTCAGAGAGCGCACGGCGTTTTTGGACAGCGAGCCGAAGCTCATCGAGGACACGTTCAGCATGGAGATGGAGTACGGCTTGGTGCAGTCCTTGCCACCCACGAGCGCGCGGGGCGGCTCGGCCGGCTCCTCCACCGGGGCGATGGAGTGCACGAGGTGCTCGTGGTTGGAGTCGTAGACGTCCTGGACGGTGCCGAACGACGTCTCACTCTGCTTGCCCTTCGCACGCTCGTAGATGGCGTTGCGCTGGTCGCGGTTGAAGGGGCGGCCGTCCCAGTCGCGTTCGATGAAGTACTGGCGCAGCTCCGGACCGATGTCCGTGAGCAGGTAGCGCATGTGCCCCAAAACGGGGTAGTTGCGCAGAATCGGGTATTTGGTCTGTGTGAGGTCGTGAATGGCGACACCACCCAGCGCTGCTGCGGCCGCGCCCAGGGCGCCCTTGGCAAACTTTCCTGACTTCTCCTTGGACATGCGGACTATCATGCCCCACTCAGCCAGAAATACTAAGACGGGCACACCCTGCAGGTATGCCCGAATTAGGTACTACGAAACTACAGGGTCCGACCCAGGGCGCGGAGCTGCCAGCCAGCGTTTTGCCAGTCGGTGACGTTGAGGACGTTTCGTCCGTCGATAAGCAATTGCTTTGCGACGAGCTCCGCCGCCCACCGCGGGTCCATTTCCTTGAACTCCTGCCACTCGGTGGCGAGGATGACCAGTTCCGCGCCGCGCAGTGCGTCCTCGAGGCTGGTGGCGTAGTCGAGGGTGGGGAAGACCTTGCGGGCGTTGTCCATGCCCTGCGGGTCGTAGACGCGCACGGAAGCGCCGGCGAGCGAAAGCTGGCCGGCCACAGCCAGTGCCGGCGAGTCGCGCACGTCGTCCGAGTTCGGCTTGAACGCGGCACCGAGCACGGTGATGTTGCGGCCGATGACGCTGCCGAGCTCCTCGCGGGCTAAGTCGATCACGCGCTGGCGGCGGCGCATGTTGATCGCGTCGACCTCGCGCAGGAAGGTCAGTGCCTGATCGGCGCCGACCTCGCCGGCGCGTGCCATGAACGCGCGGATGTCCTTGGGCAGGCAGCCGCCGCCGAAACCGAGGCCGGCGCCGAGGAACTTCCGGCCGATGCGGTCGTCGTAGCCGATGGCGTCCGCAAGCTGGGTCACGTCCGCACCGACGTTCTCGCAGACCTCGGACACGGCGTTGATAAACGAGATTTTCGTGGCGAGGAAGGCGTTGGCGGAGACTTTCACCAGCTCCGCGGTCTGCAAATCCGTCACGATAAACGGGGTGTCGTTTTCCAGCGGGGTGGCGTACACCTCGCGGGCGATCTCCTCCGCGCGGGAGTTCTCGGCGCGGTGGCCTAGCACGATGCGGTCCGGCTCGATGGTGTCTTTCACGGCGTAGCCCTCGCGGAGGAACTCCGGGTTCCAGGCGATCTCGACGCTGGCCTTGTTGCCGTTGGCGGCGGCGAGTTTGTCGGCGCGCCTCTGCAGGGCGGCAGCGGTGCCGACCGGCACGGTGGACTTGCCCAGGATCAGGTGCTCGCCCTCGAGCTGGGGCACCAGGGCGTCGATGACGGCCTCGACGTAGCGGGTGTCCGCCGCGTACGAGCCGCGCTGCTGCGGGGTGCCCACACCGATGAAGTGGACGTTGGCGAAGGCGGCGGCTTCGGCGTAGCTCGTCGTAAAGCTCAGGCGCCCTGCCTCGATGTTGCGCTCGAGTACCTCGGGAAGGCCCGGCTCGTAGAACGGCACTTTGGAGTTCTTCAGCGCCTCGATCTTGGTTTCGTCAACGTCTACGCCCAGCACCTCGTGGCCGAGTTCAGCCATGCACGCCGCATGCGTCGCGCCGAGGTAACCAGTGCCAATCACAGTCATCCGCATAAGTGGCCATTATGCCGTGGAGCGGCGAGGTCGGCAGAGTGAGTAATGTGTGCATATTTTTAGCAGCGGAAATTCATATGCTCCTCGCGGTCTCTATTTTTCAAAATCGTATTTTTTGCAAAATAGATAGATGGAGATTTCGCTAAAATCCCAGAATTGAAGATTCTGACCTGTAAAGGACGCTCTGGAAATGGACAACTACAAAAACCTGAAGACAGTGTTTCACAAATCCCCAGACGGCCAACGGGCTGCAGAGGCGGAGTACATCTCCCGATTTTCATCCCCAGCTGCGCTTCATTGGGACTTCACAGTAGGCAAACATCAACTTTTCGCGGTACTAACTGCGGAGATTCAGTCGCTTTTGGAGCAGGTCTGGAGGACGGAGCTCCGAATTTCCCACAAGTGGTCCACGCTTCCAGGCGTAGCAGGTAGCCACTACCTGACTGGCCTGCTCATTGAGGAAATCAAAGCGACCAATCAGATTGAGGGCGTGCATTCGACCCGTAAAGAAATTGCGGAAGCCCTAACCCGCCCCTCAACCGGACCGCATAAGCGTTTTCGCGAAATGGTTGCCTTCTACGAGTCGCTGCTTAACCCTAATGATCGACCAGAGTTCCCGCGGACTCCCGCATCCCTCCGCGCTGAATACGACAAGTTACTTGCGAAAGAAATCGATGAAGCGGATCGTCCCGACGGGCAATTGTTCCGAGCAGGAACAGCAGAGATTCACGATGGCATGAAGGGAGTTCACAAAGCTCCCCTCGGCGAAGACAACATTGAAGAGCGCATGCGGACGTTCCTAGACACCCAACAAGATGAAACCCATGTCCTCATCAACGCGCTCGTCGGCCACTTCATCTTTGAGTACACTCACCCGTTTTACGACGGTAACGGCCGTATGGGACGCTTTCTTCTCGCATTCAAGGCCCTCGAGGTCCTTTCTCCACCGACCTCGATGTCCCTCTCTCACCAGTTCTCGCTCCAGAGGAAGAAGTACTACGCGGCTTTCGTAGAGACGGAAAACGCGATGAACTACGGGGAGGGAACTTTCTTCCTCAAAGCCATTCTCGAGATGCTGATCGATGCTCAGAATGACCTGGAGACATCACTGGATCAAAAGCATTCCCAGTTACGTAGTTTGCAGGAGGTTTTATCCTCGGTAAATCGAGACGAATACGAACGCGACTTACTTTTCTTAGCCGCGCAGGCATTTCTTTTTAGCCCGGAGCTCCCCTTCCCCCTCAAAGAAGCAGTTTCAGCAATGGGGCGCTCTTGGAACACCGTCCGACCCGTTGCAGAACGCCTGGAGGCGGAGGGCCTAATCCAATCCGCATCCAAGCGTCCGCTCACGCTCGAGCTCACTTCTCAGGGCCGTGAATACTTGCGTTTGTCAGAGCACTGAGCGGGGCGGGCCTTTGGCTCGTCGATAGGCAAAAGCCCCTACTGGAAGTTCAGGTACGCCTTCGACGGGGTGGGGCCACGCTGGCCCTGGTACTTCGAGCCAAGCTTGCCGGAGCCGTACGGGGTGTCCGCGGGCGAAGTCATGTTGAACAGCGCGAGCTGGCCGACCTTCATGCCCGGCCACAGGACGATGGGCAAATTGGCCACGTTGGACAGCTCGAGCGTGATGTGGCCGGAAAAGCCTGGGTCGATGAAGCCTGCGGTGGAGTGTGTGAGCAGCCCCAGGCGGCCCAGGGAGGACTTGCCCTCCAAGCGGCCGGCCAGGTCCGCCGGCAGCGTGAAGCACTCCAGGGTGGAGGCGAGCACGAACTCGCCGGGGTGCAGGACAAACGCGTCGCCGTCCGGCACCTCGACCAGCGTGGTCAGATCGGGCATCTCCTGCTTCGGGTCAATGTGCGTGTACTTCGAGTTGTTGAAAACGCGGAAGAACTTGTCAATGCGCACATCGATCGAACTCGGCTGGATGAGCTCGGCATCGAACGGGTCGATACCGAGGTGGCCGGAGTCAATGGCATCGCGGATGTCGTGATCTGAAAGCAACACGCGTCTGAGTGTACTTCCCTGTTTTGGGCCGCGAATCCGTGGTGCTAAAGTTGGCAGAGCTGCCGGCGTAGTTTAGTGGTAGAACATCAGCTTCCCAAGCTGAGAGTGCGAGTTCGATTCTCGTCGCCGGCTCTCTTTTCTTTTTGGGGGCTTCCTCGGATCTAGCTTTCCGTGGTGCACGGCGTCAGCGGCTTTTTGCTCAGCAACACCGCGCGGTACCTCCCATTCTCCGTTTTGAAGCGCAGGATGTTCCAATCCGGGTTGTACTCCTCTGCCAGCGCAAGTTCCTCGGGGTCGTGGTTGTAGCCGGTGACGTTCTCCTCCCCCACTGCGCTGCGGAAACGGAAGGTGAGCTTCGTGCCGTCCTGCTCCGCCGCCTCGACGGGGAACCAGGAGTGCTTCAGGTTCATGGCGCGAAGCACCGGGATGTAGTGGTTTTTGTGGCCTTCGGCCTGCCTGTCGCACTCTTTGTAAGTGCATTCACGGCGTGCGGCCGGCTGCTTGGGCAGCGGGACAACGGCATCCCCGACGCGGATCGCGCCCGCTTTCGGCGAGTAGTCGAACTTCGGGCCAGTGTTACCCACGAAACGGGCCGCTTCCATCGGGCTGTCGAACTTTGCGACGACACTTTCGCCCGTCTCATCGAGCGTGAACGCGAACGTAGTTCCGCTCATGTGGGCCAGGGTGGCAGGGGTCCAGTCGGTGGGCATGTTGGACATGTCGTTCATGTCGGAAGACATGGTTGATCTCCTTTTGAGAATCGCACTTCCGGCGCGGCGGTTGCGCGTGCCGGCGGATCTTCCCCCGGGGGCACCGTGCGCGATATGCGCGGTTGCCAGCCGACGAGCCGGGAGGCTTTTCCCTTGTGCAGGGTGCGTCGGACTTCGTGATCCAAACCAGGACAATAACAGACCGCTTGGTCTACTGCAAGTGGGGGCCGGAGGACGTCGATAAGCAATATGCTCTAAGGGATGAAACTCAGCAGCGCGATGATGACACTGGCGGCCGGCTACGGGGCGGTGCGCGGGCTGCAAAACCGCCCGCCGATGCCGTTCAACGACCGGAATTTTGAGCCCACACACCCCACGCCGGTGATGTACGTGCACGGGATCAACTCGCGCACCGCGGCGTTTGAGTCGAACGCCCAAAGGCTGAAAGAACAGGGGTTTTGGGTCTGGGGCTACGACTACGGCGACATGATCGCGCCCGGGTTTTTCGGCGCGGGGGACCTGAATTCGATCGTGGGGGACGTGGAGGAGCACGTGGACCGTGTGCTGCGAAAAACCGGCGCGGAGCAGGTGGACATTGTGGCGCACTCGCAGGGCGCGCTGATGACCAAGCTGTTCATTTCGCGCGGGGGCGCGGAGAAGGTGCGGCGCGTGGTGGCGATGGGCGGCAACTTCCACGGCACCGACTTCCGGGGGCTGGCCGGACAGATGGGCGCGTTCGCCGCAAACCACCCGCACTTCACCACCCTATTCGCCCCGGGGGCAGCACAGCAGCTCGCAGGTTCCGCCTGGTTACGCGAGTTTTTGAGCGGCCCGGACACCATGCCGGGAATCACGTACACCTCCATCTACTCGCCGGCGGACACGGTGGTCACCCCGACATCCGCGTCGATGCTGGAGGCCGTGCCGGGCGCGGATGTGGCGAACATCGATTCCGGGCAGTGGTACGACGGCTACGCGCCCTACCACGCACTCATGCCGCGCGACCCGCTGTACGCGGACCTCACCGCGTGGGGGCTGCTGCGCGAGGTGGGCGACCACGTGCCGCCTGCACACTTCGAGTGAGCACTTTTTGCTTATCGACGGGCTAAAGTCGCTGGCTGTTTAGGGTTATTCGAACGTGTGTTTGGGTTTGTGGCGGTCGTGTCGGAGGCGTGTCGTAGCGTATGCATTGTTCATTCGTTGACAGTGCGTACCTGAAGGGAGGGATCCGGCCATGACCACAGCGATTGACCACCACGTGGACCAGCTCGTCGATAGCCTGAAAGCTCTCGAGGCGCTCATGATGCAGCCCGAATCCCTCCACCTTCTGTCCACGCACCAGGCGATGGAACGGCTGCACGCGGCGCTGCCGCTGCTCTCCAACGCGAACATCGCGTTTGCTCACCTGTGCGAGCGCGACGGGGCTGGCCGGTTGGTCGGCGCCAACCACCCTGTGGAGTATTTGACCAAGCAGCTCGGGCTCCCGCGGGCCGACGCCTTTAGCCTGCTCAACCAGGCGAAGACGATGTTCGGCGAGGTCGAGGTGCCCACCCCACCCTCGGATCCGCTGATGGACGAGGAGGAACGCGAGAAGCAGGCCGAGGAAGAAGAGCGCCGCAAAGAAGAAGCGCGCAAGGCCAAAGAGCGCGCGCGGAAGGCAGCGGCGAAGGCCAACGCAGAGAAGAAGCGCATCATCGAACGGGCGCTGATGCAGCTCAACGAACACTCAGACCCGGGCCGAGACGAGATCTACGCGCAGGCGCTCGAGGCCGCGGAGACGATGTCCGCGGAAGAGCTGCGGAAGCACGTGAACACACTGGTCAAGCGCGCCAACCGCAAGGGCCGGGACTACGAGGGCAACAAGGACCCGCTCGCCGCGTTTAAGAAGCGCACCATGATCTTCGGCGAGGAGGACAGCGACGGCGGTTCCTGGGGGCAGATCTACTTCGACAAAGCCAGCCGCGCCGCGTTCGAGGCCGCGCTGGCCGCCGGCGAGTCGCCCGGGGCGAACCTGCCGCCCGGCGCCGAGGACAAGCGCACCCGCGGGCAACGGCGGTTCGACCAACTCATGGGCATTGTCGGCAACCACGCGAACTCCTCCACCGCGGCGCGCAAGGGCATCGGCACCGTGGTGATAACGCTGACGATGGAAGACCTCATGGGGGCGGACGCGTACACCGAGTTCGCCACCAACACCTCGGTGTCGTTGACCGCGTTGGACATAGTCCGGCTCGGGCTGGCGGGAGACTCCTTCGCCCTGCAGCTGGACTCGTGCACCGGGGTGCCGCTGTCCCTCGGGCGGGCGCGGTTGGCCAGCGTGGAGCAGAAACTGGTGCTTTTGGCCATGCAGCAGGTGTGCGCCTGGACCGGGTGCACCAAGCCGGGCGTGGAACTGGAAGCCCACCACATCCAGTCGTACCTGCACGGTGGGTTCACAGACCTGGAAAACCTGGTCCTCCTGTGTCGCGAGCACCACATGTGCAACAACGACAACAGGGACGGCGCCGGTGGCAAGGGGCATTTCGAGAAAAACCCCTCCACCTGGGACGTCACCCACCACCCCGCCGACGGCGGGCCACCGACACCGACCACGACCCGCCAGTACCAGGAATCGCCTGGTCAGAGGACTATCAGGCGGGTGCGAAAGGAATACCCCGCGTTCGACGACCCACCGAACCAGACAACCACCGACCCGCCGTTATTCGACATCGGCGATGGGTCCAGGGCCGGCCCCGACCGGGGCGGCAACATAGCGTGAGAGTTGGACGCGCGGCGGTTTGGTGCCGCGCGGGTGTGGGGTGCGTGACGGTTCGTACGCTAACCGCTAACCGCTAACCGCAGCGCACGATCGGCTGTGGGTCGTACACCGTGGTCTGGGTCTCCCGGCTGAGCTCGTTTCCGGCGAGGTCGTAGATGATACGGGTGTCGGAGGTGGTGAAACCAGGCGCGCCCGAAGACGGCGCACAGTTCGAGCCGGAGACGTTCACTGGCTGCGGCTGCGTCTGCGCCCACCGGCCGCCGTTGACGGACTCGACGGTCACAGTCTTGACGCCCATCAGGCTCACCGTGACCTCCCCGCCGCCGACGCTGGTGGCGATGCGCACCGGGTACGGGCTGTCGTTGCGGAACTGCAGATCGATCGCGCCCTCGTACACGGTTGCCTCGCGGCCGGCCGGGTAACGGGAGATGTAGTAGGAGTGCGGCATGTGCGCCACATCCGTCATGCCGGCAAAGTAGGAGGCGTTGTACAAGGTGGTGGCGAACTGGGAGATGCCGCCGCCGACCGCGGTATCCGCGCGCCCGTTGAGGATGATGCCGGACTCCACGTACCCCTGCGCGGGGCCGCGCGGGCCGGTGTAGCCGTTCAGGGAGAAGGTCTCGCCCGGGTTCACGATCGCACCGTTGACGGTCTGGGCCACCAGCGCAATATTGGTGCCGGACGCGCCCGAGTAGCCGCTGGTGGTGAACGAGCCGACCACGTCGTTGAAGGTCGCGTTTTGCGCCTGTTCAGTGGTGAACTGCGCGGGCACGTCCTTGTACACCGCGTCCCAGGCGCGGGGCTCGTCGCCGGTCAAGCGTTTTTCAAAGCCCGCCAGGGTGGCGTCCCAGTCCACCACGGAGCCGTCGACGGACGGCTCAATCCCGCCGCCGGCAAGCACGCGGGCGTTTTTGCCCTCCACCTCGGTCTCCGCGAGCTGGTCACCCAGGATGGTGCGCGCCACGTCCAAGTTCACCTCGGGTGTGATGCGGCCTTCCACTGCGGGGAACTGCACGATTTCGCCGATACGGTCCTGCGGCACGGCGGCGACGCCGTCCTTGCCGGTGACCGTGACCGGGCCGTCCAGGGCGGCGCGCACGGGGCCGCCGAGCGCGGCCTTCATGGCGTCGTCGTTGATGGCGGGCTGCGTCTGCAACGGCTCCACCTCGACACCGTCCGGGTTGAGCCAGCCGGTGGCCACCTCGTCGCGCAGCGTGGCGCGGTCCACGTCCTGGCCCAGCTTCGGGTCGGTGGTTTCGGCCTTGCCGCCCTGCACCCGGATGGTGCCGTCGACGGGTTCCACGTGCAGCTCGTCGGTCATGCGGTCGAGCTGGCCGCCCAGGGCTTTGTCGTCGACGGTCGGCACGACGTCCACCTCGCGGGTGGTGAACAGCCCGCGCAGGCGCTCGACAGGGTTGGCGGTCTCGATGCCGGCGGCGTCCACCGTGGCATCGAAGTCGATGCCCAGGCCGGACTTCGCCGGGATGAACTCGGTTGCCTTCTCTCCCGCCTTGACTGGAACAGCCTTGTCGGCGACGCCGCCAAGTTCGGCTTGGAGCTTCTCGCGTGCCTCGTCCGGCGCCATCGCACCGATGTCCACGCCGCCCACCTGGGTGCCGCGGGGGACGTTGCCCCGGTGGGTAGCCAGATCCGCCAGATAGATCGCGAGCGCCACGGCGAGGATGCCCAAGAGCACACCTAGCGTGATTTTGGCTCCGCGGCCCATCACGCCCGGCCCGCCCTTGGCGGTGCCTGCGCGTCCTTTCCTGTGCGAGGTCGCCTTTACCGTAGTCACGCGCCCCACAATAATGCAGATCTTTGATCACTCATAGCCGTGGAAGCGCTACAAGCCCGCCTACAAGCCCGCCTACAAGCCCACGTCGATGAGCTGCTGCTGCACCCTGGTAGCGGCCTCGTCCACGCGGGCTTCGGGGATGTAGCCGTTGTGCACACACCACACGATGTGGTCGATGATGCCGGGCAGGTCCGCGCCGGAGGACCACAGCGCCTGGTCAGCGCCGGAGCCGATCGCCCTGGCCACGGCGTCGCGGGTGGGAGCGTAGTCCAGGATGCCGCGCATGCCGGACAGGTCGTCGGTGACTACAGCGCCTTCGAACGGCACACCGCCCGGGTAGTCGCCGGTGCGCAGGAGCCGGTAGGTGTCCGGGTTCATGGAGCTGGGCACGCCGTCCGGCCCCAAGCCCGGCACGATCATGTGGCCCATCATCACGCTGGCGCGGGGAAACTGTTCCAGCAGCGGGCCGTAGGGGCGCAGGTCCAGCTCGCGCATCTGGTCCAGCGGCGGGGTGACGGCCAGGTGGTGGTGCGTGTCACCGGAGGCCCGCCCGTGGCCGGGGAAGTGTTTGAACGTCGGGGTCACCCCGGCGTCGATGAGCCCCTGCGAAAACAGTCCGGCCACGCGCACGACCTCGTCGGGGTTGCCGTGGAAGGAGCGGTCACCCATGATGTCCAGGTCGGTCACGTCCAAGTCCAGCAGCGGCGCGTAGTCCACGTTGATGCCGTGGGCACGCAAGGATCGGCCGATGTCGTACCCGGTGCCGCGGATCACCTCGGGCGGTTGCCCGGCGAGCGCGCGCGGCGGCATGAACTCGCCGAGGACCTGCGTGTGGCGCTGCACGCGACCGCCCTCGAAGTCGATGGCGACGCTGAACGGCCGCTGGTACTGGGCGCGCAGGGCGTTGATGTCGCGGCCCGCCTCGGTCAGCAGCGCCGGGTCCGCCCAACTGGGGATGATCAGCCCGCCGACGCCCTGGTCCAGCGCGAACCGCGCCTGCTCGTAGTTGGCCACGCCGACCACCATGAGCGAGGCGACCTTTTTCCGCAGGTCCTCCGGCACGCGCTGCTGCGCCGGCGACAAGGGCGCGGGCGCGGCCGGGGGCGAATATGGCGGCGCCACCTCGGGGGCTTCTTGCTTCTCGACGTCCTCCCGGCCCGCCTCCGCAGTCTCCAAAACCGCCGACTCAGCAGCGTTGTCCTCAGGTTGTTCGGTGCATCCGGCGAAGCTGAACGTCGATAGGCACGCAAGTGCGAGCAACGCCGCACCTGTCCGAGCCCGCATAAATCTGTCCCCTTGTCAGCTGTTTCAAACCACAGCCACTGTACCCGCTGCTGGTAGGCTTCTCCGACATGTCCCACCGAGTATTTGCCCTGCCGGCGTCGCTTGCCCGGCGCGCCACCGCGCCCGTTTTGGCCAGCACGGTTGTCGGCGTGGTGCTCGGTGTGGTGGGGGTGCTCGGCATCGCGTCCGTGTCCGGGCAATCCACGGTGCCGCAGGGTTCGGCGGTGCCGGCGGATGAGGCGGTGCTGGGCGGGCCGGAGTACGGCTCGAGGAAGTAGGCGCTCGTGCGGGGGATGCGCGCGCACCTCGCAGGCTGGCTGGTCCTGCTCGTTGTTGTGCTTGCACAGCCGCCGGGGCAGGTCGCGGCGGACACCAAGTTCGACCTGGTTGCCGCCCCCGGTCGGTTTTTGCGTCGCGCGACTCACGCGTACACGGACGAGTTTCCGCTGGGCCAGGTGCAAAACCAGGCGTACGGGTACCTGTTCCCGCAAGGGCCGTTCTACCTGGCGGGGGACCTGCTGCACGTGCCAGATTGGTTGATCCAGCGCGCGTGGTGGTGGCTGCTGCTGTGCCTGGCGTACTCAGGCGCGCTGACGCTCGCGCGGCGTGTAGGCATCAGTGGCACGTTCCCGCAGGTCCTCACGGCGGGACTTTATGCGCTGAGCCCGCGCATCCTGACCACGCTCACCGCGATCTCATCGGAGGCGTGGCCTGTGGCGCTGGTGCCGTGGACGCTGATCCCGTTGACGCGCCGCACCCCGCGGGTGGCGCCGGCGGTGGTGGCGGTGGCGTGCATGGGCGCGGTCAACGCCACCGCCACAATCGCCGCGTGCTTGCCGGCGTTTGTGCTGCTGATAGCCCGGCGCTCCTATGCGGCGGCTGGCAAGTTCGCGCTCGGCGCGGCGGCGGTGTCGGCGTGGTGGATTGGGCCACTGCTGGTACTGGGGCGGTACTCCCCACCGTTTACGGACTTCATCGAATCCGCCCGCGTGACCACCGCGTGGCTCAACCCGGTGGAGATTCTGCGCGGCACCACCAGCTGGACCCCCTACGTGGACACGGAGCGCGCCGCCGGCCACCTGCTAGTGGCGGAGCCGACATTTATCATCGCCACCTGTCTCGTCGCCGCCGCCGGGCTGGCGGGCCTGGCGCGCCGGGACATGCCGTGGCGCGGGCCGTTGCTCGTGGTGTTCGCGGTGGGCTTCTGGGTGCTCGGTTCCGCGCACATGAGCACTTCGCTTTACGACGGTGCTCTCGCCCCGTTCCGCAACCTGCATAAATTCGACCCCCTGGTTCACCTGCCGCTCGCGCTCGGTGCCGGGCACCTGGCTGCCACGGTCAACCGCCCCAAGTCCGTCGGCATCACGTTGGCCGCCGTCGTGGCGGTGGCACCGGCGTGGTCGCTGCGCCTGCTTCCGGAAGGCACCTGGACCGAGGTGTCCCAGGACTGGGTTGCCGCGGGCCAGTGGTTGGACGAGCACGCCGCCGGCACCCGCACGCTTGTGGTCCCTCCGGCGTCGTTCGCGCGGCAGAGCTGGGGGTGGACGCGCGACGAGCCGATCCAGGCGCTGACCCAGGCGAAGTTCGCGTTCCGGGACGCGGTGCCGCTGGTGGACCCGGAAGCGATTCGGGGGCTGGAGGGGCAGGCGGAGCTCGTCGATAGGCAGGCGTTGCGGTCCATCGGCGTGGGTGCGGTAGTGGTGCGCCGCGACCTTGAGCGCCAACCGCCGACGCCGAGCCTGGGCGAGCCGGATGCGAGCTTCGGCGAGGTGGACATCTTCCTGCTGGATCCGCACGCGGACGTGATGGAGACGGAGCGCGAACCTGTTGCGGTGGACGGCGGCGGCGAGGTGCTGCCGCTTCTGTGGCGCGAGCTCGGCTACTTCCCGGCGCGCCTGGCCAGCGGAGATGCCGATGTGGTCACCGACACCCCGGCGCTTGCGGTGCGCAATTACGGCACCATCGACGGACAGTCCGGCCACCTCGCCGCCGAGTGGGAGGACGCCACGGTGCGCAACCGGGTGAAGGACTACCCGTCTGCGGGCACGCGCACTGCGGTGACAATGGACGGCTACGCCCGCGCGTCTTCGTCGGCCGCCGACGCCGGCGCGTTCGGCGGCCCCGACGCGTCGAAGTCGCTGACCTCCGCCTTCGACGGCTTGAGCGAAACCGCCTGGTGGCCCGCGCCCGGCGACGCGCGCGCCTGGATCGAATTCCAATCGCAGCAGGAGCACGTCACAATCGCCGCCACCGCGGACACGACGGTGCAGCTGTGCGACGGGCACCAAAATTGCCGCAGCGTCACCCTAGTGAAAAACCAGCCGCGCAGGCTCACCCGCGGCGATGCCACAATCCTGCAGCTGACGGAGCCGGTGGGCATCCGCGAGCTCGACGTGGGGGTCACGCGCATGGTTGAGGTGGAGGGCACCGCCGACCGCTACTTCTTCCAGCGCCACTTCCCCGCGCACACCGTGATCCAGCGCCGCTTCACCACCGCAGAGGACGCCACGTGGCAGCTCAGCGCGCCCGCCACCATCGACGGCGAGCGCCGCGTCGGCAGCGTCTTCTTGGAGGCCGGAACCCACGAGCTGTTCACCCGTGCGGACACGGTCATGCTCTCCCGCGCGCCCCTGCCGGCCAGCACCGGCGACCGTTTGCTCCTGACCACCCGCGCGTTCAACGACGGGCTTCGCGCCACCCTCGGCGGCACCGAGTTAGAGCCGGTGCGTATCGACGCCGGCGCCCAAGCCTTCCGCGTCCCCGAGGGGGCAAACGGCGAGTTCCGGATGCGCTTCGCCGGCGAGGGCGCCTACCGCTACTCGCTGATCTTCGGCGGGGCGTTCAGCCTGCTCGTGCTGGCGCTGTGTTTGTGGGTGCCGTGGCGCCGCGGGGACGACACCCCGTACGAGCCGGAAGCCAACGCCATCTGGGCGCCGACCGTCGCCGTGATCGCCGCGTTCCCGTTCCAGGGCCTAGCGGCGGTGGTGCTCGCGTGGGTGGTGCGCCGCTTCACCGTGTTACCGATGCACCGCGTCGCGGCCGCCGCCATGGCCCTCTGCGGGCTCGTGCTGGCGCGCGCGGCGTGGCCGGCGACGAACTACGCCGGTTCCTCTACCTTCTTGGTCGTGGCCGGCCTGTTCGCCGTGGCGTGCCTGACCAGCCGCGCGCCCGGCACCTCCACCAGCTCGTAGGAGATGTACGCCACCGCGGTGCTCGCCAGCGCGGTGGCCGCGTAGACCAACACAAACCCTCCCGAAAACATCGGCACCCCGAGTACAGGGAAGATGAAGTACAGCACCGCCATATGCCACAGGAACACCGAGTAGGACCAGTGGCCCAGGGTGCGCATCACCGTCGACGACAGCACCGTACCGCGCTCGCGCTGCCCCAGCACAAACGGCGCCACGACAAGCGCCGCGAACAACGCGCCGAGCAGCACGCGCACGTTGAACTCGAGCGGCGAAGGGTGCTCCAACCCCCGCGGGCCCACCACCCCGCCGACCCACGCCACCGGCAGCGCCAGCGCCGCAATCGGCCAGCGCGGGCCGGCGTATCGCACGCGAGCGCGCTCCAGCTCCGCCAATACGAGCCCCACCGCAAACCAGGGGGCGTACGACGGCGGCCAGATCTGCATGTTCACCACCGCCGGGTCCGCCACACCCGCCACCGCCCACGGCCACGCCAGCCCCAGCACTACCGACCCCGCCAGCGCCACGCGGCGGCCTCGCGGACCGAGGCGCAAATACAACGGCAGCACCAGGTAGAAGGCGGCCTCGACGCAGAGTGACCACATCTGCGTGAGCCCGTCGATAAGCGAATGCGGCACGTAAATTTGCGCAAGCAGCACATTGGCAGCGACCTGGCCGAACGTCACCCCCGCGAGCGGCGGCAGCGCGAGCAGCACCACAACCACGCACACGAGGTACGCGGGCACGAGGCGTGCGACGCGGCGCGAATAGTACCCCTCCCGCCGTCCGCCGCGCGCCAGCAAAAACGCCGAGAGCGCGAAGAAGACAGCCACGAAGTAGTCGAAGCGCTCCAGCACCGCGGAGCCGGTGGCGGTCTGGAACGCGACGTGCGTGGCCACGATGCCGTAGGCGGCCACGGCGCGCAGCCCGTCGAGCTCGGGCAAAATGGCGGGTCTGTTCACGATGGCGCAAGTCTAGCCACCCGGTAGGGTGACACGGGTGAACCTGCGACGCCGACTTGCCGCCTGCCTAGGCATCATTGTCGCCTGCGCCGCGTTAAACCTCGTCTCCCCCATCGTGATTGCGCAGCAGCGCACACTTGATCCGGGCGAGTACACCATGCTTTTCGACGGCACTTCGCCCCGCACCCGCACCGTCGCGCTGTCCAAAGCCCCGAAGAGCCTGGACGCGGTGGTGACGCTGGACGGTGACGAGGTGGACGCGTTTCCCATCGACCCCTCCACCGCCTTCCCCGCGAAGGGGCGCGCCGGGCTTGGGCCGCTGCTGCCCTACCGCCCGGAGCGGCGGACGTACCCTCTGTTCGATTCCACGTCCGGGGAGGATGTCGGGATGGACTACCTGGGCCCCGGTTCGGTGCAGGGGTTGGACACGTACAAGTACTCCGCCGCGCTTTCGGACGGGTGCGTGCGCACCGTTGATGCGGAGCGGCGCACCGGCCGCATCCTCGACGAGGTGTGGGACTGCGGGGAAGACCAGTGGGTGCTTGCCGAAGAGACCAAGGCGGCGCAGGTTGCGGCGGCGGGGCGCGACGTGGCGTGGCTGCGCGGGCTGCAGGTGATGTCGGTTATCACGCGGGTCATCGCCGCTGCGGCGTTCGTGGCGGGCCTGGTGCTGTATGCGCGCCGCCGTTAACCGCTTCTGGGCGCCGGTGTACGGCGCGCTGCTGGTGGTGGCACTGACCTGGCCGTTTTTGGTCCCCGGCGAAGCGTTCGCGCTGCGCGACATGATGGTGTTCGACTCCATGGCGCTCACCCGGGCGTCACTCGGCTGGGGTGATTTGGCCGCGCGCAACGTGCCCCAGGACGCGCTTTTGGGGATCCTGCCTTGGCCGGTGGCGTTTCTGCGGGTGTTCATGGTGGCCGCCGCGGGGTGCGCCGCGTGGGCCGGGCACCGGTTCGGCCGCACCCCGTTCGGGCAGGCGGCGGCGATGACGGTGGCGGTGTGGAACCCGTTCGTGGTGGAGCGGCTGCTGCAGGGGCAGTGGTCGCTGGCCGCCGCGGCGTGGCTGTTGCCGCTGGTGGCGTTGGGGCTGGTGCCAGCGTCCGGCCTGGCGCACTGGCTGGCGTCGCTGACCCCCACAGGTGCCCTGGCGGCGGCGTGTTTCGCCCGCGGGTGGCGCGGGGTGGCGGTCAGCGTGTGCACCTGCCTGCCGTGGGTGGTGGCGGGCGTGTTCGGATCCGCGGGCGGCACGTCCTCGGCTGCGTCCGCCGGGGCGTTCACGCCCCGCGCCGAGGCCCATGCGGGCACCCTCGGCTCTCTGCTGGGCCTCGGCGGGATCTGGAACGGCCAGGCGGTGCCAGCCTCCCGCGAGCTCGGGTTTGCACTGTTCGGCGTGGCACTGTTTGCCCTGGTTGCGCTGGCGTGGCGGGCGGTGCCCCGCCGCTTCGTGCTGCTGGCGGCGCTGGGCTTCGCGGTGGCGCTTGCGTCCTGGGCGGGGCTGACCGCGCCGCTTGTCCAGCATTTCCCGGGCGGCGGGTTGCTCCGCGACGGCCAGAAGTGGCTCATCCTCGCCATCCCCGCCTTTGTCGCTGCCGCCGGTGCGCTCGAGCCTCGGCGCGCACTCGCTGCCGCCGCGTTCGCCCTGCTGCAGGCCCCGGACGCGCCGCTCGCTCTCGCCGCGCTCACCCCCACCACCGTCGAGGTCCCCGCCGTCGACCACCGCGGCCGCGACGTCTTCTTCGAATCGCGCCCGGCGCTTTTGTCTCTCGACGGCCACCCAGTCGTCGACCCCGCCCCCAAGGCAATGAACGTTGTCGAATCCGGGGCGCTGACAGTCGACGGGGTGGCGGTGGACCCGCCGTCGCTGCGCTGGTCGGCGGCGCAGGCGGCCCGTGATGACCAAGCACGTCTGCGCGAGCTGGGCGTCGGCGTGGTGGTGCGCGCCGACGGTTCCGTGACCGAGACGGGCGCACCTGCACGCCCGCTGCCGCCTGCGGGTGTGGCGTTGTTTGCCCTGTGGTGCATGGTGCCATTGCTGCAGTGTGTCAAGGATCACACCCGTAATACTCAACGCTCCCACCTGCGCGTTTCAGGAAATTAGTTGGCTTTTACCAATTAATGTGTACTTCCAACCATTGACACCCTTGCACTGTTCGCCTCGCATCCCCTAAAGTGAACTCCAAGTTAACAACAGGTTACGTACACTCGTAACCCTGAGCCTAGAGAAGGAGCAGATACCGCTTCTGCAAGGAGGAACACACCATGGCTAACAAAATTGACTTCAGCATCATCCGCGAGCGTGCTCTGCGCAACATCCGCGAAGACCTGCTCGCCGAGTTCGCCGGCCAGTTCGACGCGCTCGAGATCAACGACGCATTCGATGCTGTCCTGCGCACCCACCGCAACTCCGCTGTGATCGAGGACTTCATCCCTGTCCTCGTCGAGGCCGAGATGCGCGACCGTCTCCGCGACGGCGAGCTGTTCCCCTCCGCGGCATAACACCGCATAACGCTCCACACGCCCAGCCCCTTCCCAACGGCTGGGCGTTTTGCTATCTTCAAACAAAACTGTCGGTAGCGGCATGCTCGCCGGCACCCAGCGAACGTCAACCCCCCGCGCCCGGGGCAAAGGGCGCACACATGGCGCCTTGTGGCCGTATCAGGGCTGAAGCGGTTCGATTCCGCTCACACGCACAACGCATGCGGCCTGCACGACGCACACGGGCACGACCCCCACCACAGGGTTGCACCGAGCACTGTTTACTACCACGACGTTGGGGGTGTCGCGGACGCAGCCGCGAGGGTTGGGAACGGGGACAGCAACGTACAAGGAGGCACACACATGCTGCTCGCAGAGGCACTGGCGCGCCGCGCCGAGGCGCAGGACCGCCTGAACAAGCTGCAGGAACGCCTGGTGCAGGGCGCGATGATCCAGGAGGGTGACTCGCCCGTCGAGGACCCGGCGGCCATGCTCGAGGAGGCCGCCGGCCTACTCCAGGAGATTGAGACGCTGGTGCGCCGCATCAACCACACCAACGCCCAGACCGCCTTCGAGGGTGCCACGCTCACCGACGCCATCGCGCGACGCGACGCGCTGCTGCGCTCCCGCCGCCTCTACGCCGCCATCGCCGACGCGGGCACCATGACAGGCTCGCGCTATTCCCGCTCAGAGGTCCGCTTCGTCCCTGCAGTGGACGTGAAAGCCCTGCGCGAGATGGCCGACAGCGCCGCGAAGGCGTACCGCGAGCTCGACACGAAGATCCAGCAGCTCAACTGGACAACACAGCTGCAATAATCCGTTCGAACTTTCGGCCGGTCTCCGCCCAGGAGAACCGCGCCGCCCACGCCCGCGCCGCAGGAGCCATTGCTTCTCGACGCCCCAAGGTCTCCCCCACAACCTCCCCAAACTCCTCACCAGGCTGCACCAGCCTGCCGGTCTCTCGGTCGCGGATAGAGTCGGCCACCCCGCCCGCGGACGCGTAGGCGACGGTGGGCACCCCGTGCTGCGCCGCCTCAATCACCGCGATCCCCCAGCCTTCCTTGCGCGAGGGCAAAAGGTGCAGCTCCGCCCGCTCCAGCAGCGCATGCTTGTACGGCTCAGACACATGCCCGTGGAAGACCACCTTGTCGCCGTGTGGGGCAGCGTACTCGCGCAGTTGGTCCTCCCACCAGCCGGAACCGATCACGTCCAGCACGGCGTCATCCATCCCCGCCACCGCGTCGATCGCCTCCTCGATGCGCTTGTGCGGCACCAGGCGGGAGAGGGTGACCAGGTGCAGCCGTTGGTCGTCGTAAAGCACAGGCGTATGCGCCGGAACCGGGTCCACGCCGTTTTCCACGATCTCAATGTCCGCCTCGCGCACCCCGAGCGCCACCAGGTCGCGCTTCGAGGCCTGCGACACCGTCACGTACTGCGCCCCCCGGTACACCCTCGGCGCCACCTTCGATTCAAGGAACCAACCAAGCCGCCGGATCAGCGGGCCCGCCACCGGCCACTGCTCCTTGTGGCAGTGGTGCGTCAGCAGCACCACGGGTTTGCGCGTGAACAGCCGCGCGAAAAACGGGATGCCGTTTTGCGTGTCCACCACCACATCCGGCCGGTTGCGCCAGATGGACAGCGGCGCCGCCAGGTACACGCCGAATTTCCCGCCGGCGCGCTCGTAGCGCACCCCGTTCCGCCTGGATCTGCGCGGCGCGTCCGTGTACGTCGCGGTGCGGTAAATAACCTCGTGGCCCTGCGCCGCCAAGTACTCCCCGACGCGCTCGAGGTAGCGCTCCGACCCGCCGCCTTGCGGGTGGGTGGAGTCGCGCCAACACAGAAGCAGTATCTTCATCGCTATGCACCGTACCCGCCGGATGGCCACGCTCCGCCGCTCACTCCGGCTATTGCGCGCGTTTTCTTACGAACAGTTCCGCCCGCGCATCTTCTACTCCATGCTCGCCCGCGATACGCGTTCGCTTCTCGACGCAATATCGCACGACCTCCTGGGCACCCCCGTCACCGGCACATCCGTGTTAGACGTCGGCGGCGGGCCCGGCTACTTCGCCGACGCGTTCTCCGACTGCTTCTACGTCGGGCTGGAGCCAAACGTGTCCGAATTATCCGCCGCAGGTTTGTCCGGTTTCGGCGCGGTGCGCGGCGACGGTGCGGCCCTGCCCTTCGCCGACGATTCCTTCGACGTGGTGTACTCCTCCAACGTCGCCGAGCACATCCCGAACTGGCAAGCCATGGGCGACGAGATGCTGCGCGTGGCCAAACCCGGCGGGCTGGTCGTGCTCAGCTACACGGTGTGGCTCGGGCCGTTCGGCGGGCACGAGACAGGGCTGTGGCAGCACTACGTGGGCGGGGAGTACGCGCGCCGTCGATACGCGAAAGTGCACGGCCACGTCCCGAAGAACATCTTCGGCGAGAGCTTGTTCGCCGTCTCCGCCCGCGAGGGGCTTGCGTGGGCGGAGGCGACCGGCCAGCTCGCGGCCGCCTTCCCCCGCTACCACCCGTGGTGGGCGTGGTGGGTCACCCGCGTGCCCGTGCTGCGCGAGTTCGCCGTGTCCAACCTCGTGCTCGTGCTGCGTAAGGGTTAGAACTGCGGTTTCAGCGCCAAGGTTCGCTGCACTCGGTCAAGCCGCTTCATCATCCCCAAAGATTGTGGCGCCATCGCATGAGTCAATCCGTAGATCTCACGCAGACGCGCCGAGTGATCCACAAAGAGGATTTGTTCTTGATGGCTCACGCGATTGCGAAGCTTACGCAAAGCGTCCAAACTGTACCCCACGGCGTAAGCCGCTTCGACCTCTTCTGGGGCTGTGAAGCCGTACGCGTACTTGGCGTTCTCCACAAACCTAGGGCTGAGGCCTGGAAACGCCTGCTTCAGCGCAAAGCGCCACAGATTCTCGTGTGCGGTGAAACCCGAAGCGAGATTCCCGCGCCGGGCAGGCACCCGCTGCGGGAAGAGCGCGGACAAGTTCCCGAACGTAAGCTGGGAAATCCTGTCATCCAAGCTCACAGGAGCTCGATAGCGGGGATGAATGGGCGCCCGCCGTCTTGCTGCTTTCTCCGCTTCAGCTCTGCTGCCGTTAGCCGCTCGTCTAGCTACACCGCGTAGCGGCGTGGCGGCGTCCTCCAGCCAATCCACCGTCTGACCGTTGTCTGTGTTCCATCTTCTCAGTGCCACATCGATACGGTTGCGCATTAACGGTTCAAACAATGCGGTTGTCTCGTACCAAGCCGCTGCTACCGAGACCTGCCAGATGTAGAGGGATTCGACCTCACCCCCTGCCAATCTCGGCGAGCTCCCTCCCGCTACGAGCTACAACGTCAGCCTCGTACGCTTGAATGCGAGCGCTGCTAAGACTCCCTACTAGTTCCCCCGCCATGCTGACGAGAATAGCGAAAGGCCTGCCAAGTGGCAGGCCTTAAGCTTTATTAACAACAGATCCTGTCTGAAGTTTTCCGTGTGCGATGCTACCGCAACACCCTCGAGCGAGACAAGTGCTTACTTCGTTGCAGCCTGGACGCGCTCGTCCAGCTTCTTCAGCTGGTCGAAGATCTCCTGCGGCACGCGGGAGCCGAGGCCCTCGAGGTAGCGGCGGGAGTCGGCGACGTCTTCCTTCCACAGCTCCGGGTCTGCGGTGAGTGCTTCGCGCACGTCCTCGATCGGGGTGTCCAGGCCGGTCAGGTCCAGGTCCTCGGCGCGGGCGGTGTAGCCGACCACGGTCTCTTCGGCGTCGACGTTGCCCTCGATGCGGTCGATGACCCACTTGAGCACGCGGGAGTTGTCGCCGAAGCCCGGCCACAGGAAGCGGTCGTCGTCGCCGCGGCGGAACCAGTTGACCAGGAAGATCTCCGGCATGCGGTCGCCGCCCTTTTCGCCCATGTCCAGCCAGTGCTGGAAGTAGTCGCCCACGTTGTAGCCCATGAACGGCAGCATGGCCATCGGGTCGTGGCGCAGGGAGCCAACCTTGGCTTCCGCGGAGGCGGCGGTCTGGCCGGAGGAGAGCATCGCGCCGATCATGGTGCCGTGCTCCCAGTTGTGGGCCTGGGTGACCAGCGGCACAGTGTCCGGGCGGCGGCCGCCGAAGAGGATGGCGTCGATCTTCACGCCCTGCCAGTCGTTGAACTCCGGTGCGGCGGCCGGGCACTGCTCGATGGCCACGCAGTAGCGGGAGTTCGGGTGGGCGGCCTTGGAGGAGGACTCAGGCGTCCAGTCCTCGCCGCGCCAGTCGATGAGGTGGGCGGGCGCCTCGCCGTCCATGCCCTCCCACCAGACGTCGCCGTCGTCGGTGAGCGCGACGTTGGTGAACAGGATGTTGCCCGGCTCCATGCTCTTCATGGCGATCGGGTTGGAGGCGTAGTTGGTGCCCGGCGCGACGCCGAAGAAGCCATTTTCCGGGTTGACGGCGTACAGCCCGTCCTCTCGCAGCTTCATCCAGGCGATGTCGTCGCCGACAACCTCGGCCGTCCAGCCGTCCAGCGTCGGGGTGATCATGGCCAGGTTGGTCTTGCCGCAGGCGGACGGGAAGGCCGCGGCGATGTGGTAGGCCTTGCCCTCCGGGGAGGTGAGCTTCAGGATGAGCATGTGCTCGGCCATCCAGCCCTCTTCTTTCGCCATCACGGTGGCGATGCGCAAGGCGTAGCACTTCTTGGCCAGGATGGCGTTGCCGCCGTAGCCGGAGCCGTAGGACCAGATCTCCTTGGTCCCCGGGAACTGGGAGATGTACTTGGTGTCGTTGCACGGCCATGCCACGTCTTCCTCGCCCGGCTCGAGCGGGGCGCCGACGGAGTGGAGGCAGTGCACGAAATTCTCGCCCTCGATCTTTTCCAGGGCCTGGGTGCCCATGCGGGTCATGATGCGCATGGAGAGCACGACGTAGGCGGAGTCCGTCAGCTGGACGCCGAGCTTCGGGTCCGGATCGGAGATGGGGCCCATGCAGAACGGCACGACGTACATGGTGCGGCCGCGCATGGAGCCTTCGAAGTGCTCCAGCATCTCCTCTTTGAGGGCGGCCGGCTTCATCCAGTTGTTGGTCGGGCCTGCGTCTTCTTCGTTCTCGGTGGAGATGAAGGTGCGGGACTCCACGCGTGCCACGTCGGACGGGTTGGAGCGGGCGAGGAAGGAGTTGGGGCGCTTTTCCTCGTTGAGTTTGATCAGGGTGCCTGCGTCGACAAGTTCGGCGGTGAGGCGGTTCCACTCTTCCTGGGAGCCGTCCGCGAAGACGACCTTTTCAGGTTGGAAAAGTTCGACCGCCTCGTTGATCCAAGCGATGAGCTTGTCGTTGTCGGTGGGGTTGGTCCCCTCCAGGCGCTTGATTTCGGCGGTCATTTACGTACTCCTTGTGTAACTGGTTATGGCCAGTGCGCGTGCGAAATTCATCGTTGTTGCGCCCCAAGAGTATCGAAACGGGCGTTCATCTGGCCAAAAGTTCCGATCAATTCACTCGTACTGGATATAACCAGCTGGCACGAGCACGACCTTTACCGGAAGCGGGGGTGGAGCTCTACCCCCGTCACTCGTTCTCGGGCATTTGCTTTACGACGCCTCCGGGGGTGACCCGTGGAGCTTGCGTTTGCCCTGTTCATGTGGACAATAAACGTGATGAATAATACTGAAAATTTGCGCCCGGGAACGGGCGAATTGCCGGCGGGCCGCCCGCTGCAAACCGAGTTCGACACCGGCCTGGACTACCCGCGCCTGGGGTCGGTGACCTTCCGCCGCGGCACCCTCACCGACAACCAGGAAGCCCTGTTCGACGAGCACTGGCCGCGCCTCGGACGTGTGCTGGCGGAAGGCTCGGACGAGCGCATCGACGTCGACGAGTGGTTCGGCCGTTCCGGCCACCCCACGATTGTGGAGATCGGCTCCGGTACCGGCACCTCCACCGCCGCGATGGCGCCGCTGGAGGCTGACACGAACGTCATCGCTGTTGAGCTGTACAAGCCGGGCCTGGCCAAACTGCTCGGCTCGGTGGTGCGCGGCGGCATCGACAACATCCGCATGGTGCGCGGCGACGGCGTGGAAGTGCTGGCCCGGATGTTCGGCGAGGAGTCCCTCGACGGCGTGCGCATCTTCTTCCCGGACCCGTGGCCGAAGGCGCGCCACCACAAGCGCCGCATCATCCAGTCCGGCACCCTGAACCTGATCGCCACACGCCTGAAGTCGGGCGGTGTGCTGCACGTGGCCACGGACCACGCGGATTACGCGGAGTGGATCGACGAGCTGGTGAACGTGGAACCGATGCTGGAGTACAAGGGGTGGCCGTGGGAGGATGCGCCGCTGCTCACGGACCGGCAGGTGATTACTAAGTTCGAAGGCAAAGGTCTGGACAAGGATCACGTGATCCGCGAGTACCTGTGGGAGAAGAAGTAACCATGGATCTGCAAGCGCTGTCGCACCCGTACACCCCAGGCGCGCCCGCCGGCCCGGAGAGCCTGTTGCTGGTGTGGGACGCGCCGAACCTGGACATGGGCCTCGGCGCGATCCTGGGCGGGCGCCCGACTGCGGCGCACCGCCCCCGCTTCGACGCGATCGGGCGCTGGCTCATCGACGAAGCCGAGGCCCGCGCCGACGACCTCGGCCGCGACATTGAGCCGGAGGCGACGGTGTTCACCAACGTCTCGGCGGGCGGCGCTGACTCCATCCGTCCATGGGTGGAGGCGCTGCGCAACGTCGGTTTCGCCGTGTTTGCCAAGCCGAAGAGCGACGAGGATTCGGACGTGGACCAGGACATGCTGGCCCACATCGAGCGCCGCCGCGAGGAGGGCGTGCTCCAGGGTGTCGTGGTCGCCTCGGCGGATGGGCAGAACTTCCAGGAGCCGCTGCTCGAGCTCGTCGACGCCGGCATCCCCGTGACCGTCCTCGGCTTCCACGAGCACGCTTCCTGGGCGGTGAACTCCCCGGACGTGGAATTCGTGGACTTGGAGGACATCCCGGGCGTGTTCCAGAACCCGCTGCCGCGCGTGAACCTGGACCGGCTGCCGGACGGCGGCGCGTGGCTGCAACCGTTCCGCCCGCTGCGCTCCCTGCTGCACAACACCCGCGACTAGGAGGCCGGAGATGTTTTACAAGTGGGGCCGTTTTGCGTTCCGCCACCGCCGGATCATCCCGCTGGTGGTCATCGTGCTCATCCTGGCCATGCAGGTACTGTTCGGCTCGAAGCTGGGCGAACGCCTCTCCCAGGAAGGTTGGGAGGATCCGGGAGCGGACTCGACCACGGCCGCGGTGATTGAGCAGGAGACGTTCGGCCGCGACAACTCGGGCGATGTGATCGTTTTGGTCAGCGCGGACAACATCGACGACTCGCAGCTGACGGAGGCGGCCAACGCCCAGCTGACCTCCCTGCGCGAGCAGTTCCCCAACGAAATCGCCCACGTCACCAGCTACTTCGAGCGCCCCAACCCGCAGCTGGTCAACGGCGAGCACACCAAGGCGTTCGCGGCGATCGGGCTCAACGGCGACGGCGAGCAGACGCTGAAGGATTTCCGCACCATCAAGCCCGCGCTCGAGGCGATGGAGCTGCCGGGCGCGACCGTGCAGGTCGCCGGCGCGACCGCGGTGGCCGACGCGCTGGACGAGGGCATGGCCGCCGACATCGCCCGCGCCGAGAAGGTCGGCCTGGTGTTCGTGGCCGTCATCCTGCTGTTCGTTTTCGGCGGCGTGGTCGCGGCCGCGATGCCACTGATCGTGGGCATTTTGTCCATCATCGGCTCGCTGTCGCTGCTCGCGGTGCTGGCGCAGTACCAGCAGGTCAACATCTTCTCCCAGTCCATCATCACGCTGCTGGGGCTGGGCCTGGCCATCGACTACGGCCTGTTCATGGTCTCGCGTTTCCGCGAGGAGCTGGACCGCGGCGCCGAGGTCGAGGAGGCGGTTGCGGTGACCACCAACACTGCCGGCAAGACCGTGTTCTTCTCCGCGCTCATGGTGGGCGTGGCCTTGTCCGGGCTGCTGATGTTCCCGCAGGCGTTCCTCAAATCCGTGGCCTACGGCGCGATGAGCGCGGTGCTGCTCGCCGCGGTGATCTCCGTGGCGGTGCTGCCGGCGCTGTTCGGCATGCTGGGCCCCAGGATCGACATGTGGTCGGTGCGCAAAGCTTCTCGACGTTCACGCCGCCTCGAAGACACCATCTGGTACAAGATCCCGGCGTGGGCGATGCGTCACACCAAGGCAGTCGTGGTCGGCTGCGCGGCGCTGTTGCTCCTGCTCACCGTGCCGATCGTGGGCATCACCTTTGGCGGCATCAACGAGTCCTACCTGCCGCCGAGCCAGGCCACCCGCCAGGCCCAGGACGAGTTCAACGAGGAGTTCCCCGCCTTCCGCACCGACCCGGTCAAGCTCGTGGTCACCGGCGCGGACAACCAGCAGCTAGTAGACGTCGTGCTGCAGGCCCGCCAGGTCGAGGGCCTGGCCGCGCCGCTGAAGCCCGCGCACGCCACGCAGGACGGCACCACGGTGCTCTCGGCGCCGCTTGCGGATAGGGCCGGGGGCGCGGACGTCGTGAAGCAATTGCGAAACATCGACGCGCCCGAAGGCGTTGAGACCTACGTCGCCGGCACCCCG
The DNA here is from genome assembly GCF_026930265.1 of Corynebacterium pilbarense. Lineage (NCBI taxonomy): Bacteria > Bacillati > Actinomycetota > Actinomycetes > Mycobacteriales > Corynebacteriaceae > Corynebacterium > Corynebacterium pilbarense. Next base: position 54,150 of record NZ_JANRML010000006.1, on the reverse strand, counting down.
GCAATGGAAACCGAGTCCATCGAGGCGCTGCTGAAGCGCCTGCCGTGGATGGCGCTGTACATGGTCATCGCCACGTTCCTGCTGATGGCGCTGGTGTTCGGCTCCGTGATCCTGCCGGCGAAGGCCGTGATCATGAACGTGCTCGGCATCGGCGCCACGCTCGGGTTCCTCACCGCCGTGTTCGTCGACGGCCTCGGCGCCGGCGCGCTGAACTTCACCCCGGGCCCGCTGATGAGCCCGATTCTGGTGCTGATCATCTCCATCCTCTACGGCCTGTCCACGGACTACGAGGTCTTCCTGGTCTCCCGCATGGTGGAGGCCCGCCAGAACGGGCTGAGCACCGACGAGGCGATCAAGCGCGGCACTGCACACACCGGCGGCATCATCACCGCCGCGGCTGCCATCATGATCGTGGTCGCCGCCGCCTTCGCGCTCAGCGAGATCGTGATGATGAAGTACATCGCCTACGGCATGATCTTCTCGCTCGCCCTCGATGCCACCCTGATCCGCCTGCTGTTCGTGCCCGCGGTGATGCACATGCTGCGCGAGGACAGCTGGTGGGCGCCGCGCTGGGTGAAGCGCTTGGCCGGTGCGTTCGGGGAGGGCTCAAGCCTATCGACGCCACCGCGCACCGAAACCCCCATCACCGAAATGGTGCCCGACACCCAACCCGGCCGCGCGGGAGTGTCGGTGTCCGAGGACGCCTCCCTGGTGCCGTTCGCCCAACTCATGCGCGACCTGGAGGAACGCCGTGCACGCCAGGCGTTAGAGCAGTTGAAGAAGAAGGAACTTGAGCGCTAACACGTGGCGGCAGTGGCTGCGCTGGCTCGCACCCGTGGCCATTTTGGTAGTCGTGCTGGTGGTGCTGCGCGACCACATGCCGTTTTTCGGGGAGGCGTGGCGGGCCGTTGGCGCGGCGTCGACAGGCCCGCTGCTGGCTGCGGTGGCCACGGCGGTGCTGTCTCTGGCGGCAATGTCCGGGGTGATGCAGATCCTGCTCAACGTGGAAGGCCGCATCACGGGGGTGGCGCGCACGAACGCGATCGTGTTCGCCTCCAACGCCTGGTCCACCACGGTGCCGGGCGGGCCGGCGCTGTCGGCGTGGCTGACATTTCGAGTGCACCGGTCCTGGGGCGCTTCGGTGGGGCTGTGCGGCTGGTTTTTCGTAGTCTCCGGCGCGCTGTCGACGGTGTGGATGGTGCTCATCGGCGTCGTCGCCGTGGCGCTGCTGGGCGCGGAGCTGTCCGTGTGGTCGCTGGTCGGCTCGCTGGCGGCAGCGCTAGCGACGATCGGCGCGGTGTTCTGGGCCACGCTCAACCCGGCGGTGCTAAAACGCTGGGTGCGGTTCTTGCCCGAGAAGGTGCGCGGGCGGGTCGTGGACGTGATCGACCAGGTCTCCGCGATCCGCATCTCCGCGCCTTCGTTTTTCGCGGCGGCGGGGCTCTCGCTGGCGAACCGGCTTTTGGACCTGGCCACGATGGTCTTCGCCGTGTGGGCCGTGGCCGGCCAGGGCACGCCACTTGCGGGGGTGTGCTTGGCGTTCATCATGACCAAGCTGGCCGGCTCGACCCAGGTCACCCCGGGCGGGCTCGGCACGGTGGAGCCCGTGGCGGTGGGCATGCTCGTCGCCGCGGGGTTGCCGCTGGCCCACGCCACGGCGGCGACGGTGGTGTACCGGGCGGTGTCGTTTGTGCTCATCACCGCGATCGGGTGGGTGGTCTACGCCGCGGTGTACGCAGGTCAAACCCCTCTGCGTACCGCTTCCGCCGCCCAGTGACAACCGCGGACTCATGGACAGGATGTTCGAGCGCTACCATCTGCGTGTATGAATCAACGCATTTCCCGCCCCACCGCGATCGCGGCCGACTACGTCGCTATCGCCGTGTTCGCCCTGCTCGCACGCGCCGCCCATCAGACCGACGAGATGCCGTTCAACTTCACCGGCTGGCTGTCCACCCTGTGGCCTTTCGCCCTGGGTGTGACGTTGGGCTGGCTGATCACGCGCAAGAACAACGGCGGCATCATCTGGATCGTCACCGTCGTCACCGGCCTGGTCATCTGGGGCATCCGCAACCAGGACATCCCCCACTGGTCCTTCATCATCGTGGCCACGGTGATGTCTGCACTGCTGATGCTCGGCTGGCGCGGCGTGGCCAAGCTGGTGAAGAAGTCCTAGAAGCCGATGCCGAAGTTCCAGGCCGGATTTCCGGTCTGGATACCATTGATAAACCAGACCAGCATGCTGATCAGGTCGCCGACGATGTCAAGAGTGGAAGAAAGCATGGGGTGAAACCTTACTAGAGGGGACTAATGGTGTGCTTCTTAGGCAGGTCGAATTCCTGCTTGGAGGCTAGCTGCCGCAGGGCTCGCCGTAAAGCGGCGCGGGTCTGGTTAGGTTCAATCATCTGGTCGATGTAGCCGCGCTCCGCCGCGACGTACGGCGAGGTCATCTCCTGGTCGTAGAAGTCCATGAACATCTTCTTCATGGCCTCGCGCTGCGCCGGATCCTCGATGGCGGCGAGCTGCTTGCCCTGCAGCATCACCACCGCCGCCGCCGAACCCATCACCGCGATCTGGGCGGTGGGCCACGCCAGGTTGATGTCGCCGTTGAGGTTCTTCGACCCCATCACCGCGTACGCGCCGCCGTAGGCCTTGCGCACCACTAGCGTGACCTTCGGCACCGTGGCCTCCACGCCCGCGAACGCGAACTTCGCGCCACGGTGGATCAGGCCTTCGCGCTCCTGCTCCACGCCCGGCAGGTAGCCGGGAGTGTCCACGACGTAGACGATGGGGATGTTGTAGGCGTCGCAGGTGCGGATGAAGCGCGCGCCCTTGTCGGCGGCGTCCGCGTCGATGCAGCCGGCGGCGTACATCGGGTTGTTGGCGACGAAGCCGACGGCGCGGCCGTCGATACGCCCGAATGCGCAGATGAGGTTCTCGGCGTACCCGGACTGGACCTCGACGAGGTCCTCGTCGTCGCCGAGCTGCACCAGCAGGTCCATCATGTCGTAGCCGGCGTTGGTGTCGTCGGGCATGAAGGTGTCTAGCGCGGTGTCGTCGAGCTCCTCGTCGGGCTGCGCGGCGACGACGGGCGCGGCGTCGAACGTGGACGTCGGCAGGTGTGCGAGCAGGTCCTTGACGTAGTCGAAGGCGTCCTCTTCCGTGGCCACCACTGCCTGGATGTTGCCGGCTTGCTCCTGCACGCGCGCGCCGCCGAGCTCGGCGGAGGTGATGTCCTCGCCGGTGACCTCTCGGATGACGTTCGGGCCGGTGACGTACATCTCGGACTCTCCGTCCACCGCGACCACGAAGTCCGTGGTCACGGGCGCGTAGACGGCGCCGCCGGCGGACTTGCCCAGCATGATGGAGATCTGCGGCACGCGGCCCGACAGGGGCAGCTGGCGCTTCGCAATCTCGGAGTACATGGCCAGCGACGTCACCGCGTCCTGGATGCGGGCGCCGCCGGAGTCCTGGATGCCGATCACGGGGCAGGAGATCTTGATGGCGAACTCCATGACCTCGGTGACCTTGCGCCCGAACGTCACGCCGACAGACCCGCCGTAGACGGTCTTGTCGTGGGCGTACACGGCGACGGGGCGGCCGTCGATGCGCCCGTAGCCGGTGACCACGCCGTCGGAGTAGACGGCGTCCGGGTCGCCGGGGGTGCGGGCCAGCGCGCCGATTTCTACGAAGGAGCCTTCGTCCAGCAGCGCGTCGATGCGCTGGCGCGGGGTGGTGCGCCCGGCGTCATCGCGGCGCTTCCGGGAGCGCTCGGAGCCCGGGTCCTGCGCCTTGTCCAGGCGCTCGCGCAGGTCTTGGAGCTTCTCGGCGGTTGTCATCGCTTCCCCTCAATCCATGCGTTCATGTGCTTTCCGACGATCCCCACCGCCGGCTCGTCCACCACCGCGAGGTGGTCGCCGGGCAGGTGGACGATGGTCAGGTCGTCCACGATAGCGCCCCAGCCGCCGTCCTCGTCGATGTGCGCGTAGTTCGGCTCGAGCTGGATCGCGCCGTCGTGCATGCGCTCGGCACGGAACAGCAGCACCGGCACCTGCACATCCGCCCAGCGGGTGAAGTCGAGGTGGTTGAGGATCTGGTTGTCCACAAAGCTCGCGCGCTGGTGCTCCAGCACACCGGCGGCGAGGCCGTGCTCGGAGGCGTCGGTGGTGGCCAGGAACTCGGTGAGCATCTGCAGCAGCGCGTCCTCGCCTGCAGTTTCGAGCAGCTCGTAGGGCACGTCGAACTCGAGGCCGTAGGTCTCCTTAGCAAACGCGGCGTAGCGGCCCCACCGCGCCTTCGTCTCCTCGAGCGTGTCGGGGATCGGCTCGGACGGCTGGGTGGTGTCCAGAAGCGCGATGTAGTCGATCTTGTCGTTGCCCAGCTGGTGCGCCACCTCGTAGGCCAGCGCGCCGCCGAAGGACCAGCCGGCGAGCACGACCTTGCGCCCGTCGGCGATGCGCTCGATGTCCTTGACGTACTCCGCGGCGCGCTCCTCCAGGGAGCCCTCAAGCCTCTCGACGCCGTAGACCGGCACGTCGTCGCCAAGCCTCCGCGCGAGCGGCGCGTACACCGACGACGACCCGCCGGCCGGGTGGAACACGAACACCGGGGAAACCTCGGCGTCGCCGTCGCGGAAGACGCGGATGTTGCCGTCCACAGGTGTTTCCAGCCCCTCGCGCACGAGGTTCGCCAGCGGCTCGAGCGTCTCAGCGCCGAGCACGTCGTCCGCGGTGACCTCGATGCCGGAGCGTTCGGTCAGGTGCGCGGCGACCTCGCTCGCCTGCTCCTTGCTAATCGACGGCAACTCCGACGTCACACCGGCCGCCGCCGCACCCGCGTACTTGGCCCATGCGCCGAAGACCATGCGCTCGGAGGCGTCGCGCGGGGCCACGCCCACGCCCTGGGTCTTCTCGGCGGCCGCGGCCGGGTCGCGCACCTCGTCGTTCGCGGCCATCGGCTGCGGCGCGTCCGTCTTGCCGGCGACGGCGTCTTCGACGATGCGGATCACGTCGGCGACGGAGGCGTCGCGAAGCGTCTGCACCTGCAGTGGCGGAATCTGGAAGTCGTTCTCCACCCGGTTTTTGATGCGCATGCCCATCAGGGAGTCGAGGCCGAGGTCGATCAGCGGCAGCTCGTCGGGCAGGTCCGCGGCATCGTAGCCCATGGACTCGGAGACGATGTCGCGCAGGCGGTCCGCCACCGACTCGCCGGAGTCGGGGTCCCAGCGCACGGCATCTGCCTCGGGGTCTTCCTCGGGGGCGTTGTCTACCGAAGGTTCGTCGTCAAGCGGTCGTTCCATCACGCCCTGCACCGGTGCGCGGTCGATGGTGGAGGCGAACCCCTCCGCGAGCAAGGTCGCGCCGTCGAAGACCTTGATGGACACCCCGCCGAGCGAGGAGGCGACGATGGTGGTCACCTCGCCGTCCGCGGGCAGGTAGCCGTGCTCCTCGGTAGCCACCACGCGCGCGTTCGGCGAGACCTCGGCGGCGGCGGACTCGATGAGCTGGTGCGGGCTGAAGATCTGGTCGGCGGCGGTGGAAAACGCCACTTCGCCGCCCGGTAGGCGCACGCGCGAGCCCAAAAGCGACGCGCGCGAGGACGACGGGCGCGCCGGCGTCCAGTGGTCCACCTGCCTGAACATGGTCTTCGGCGCCTGCACCACTTCACCCGCGCCGTAGAACGCGCCGAAGTCCACGCCCATGCCGTTCACGTACAGTTTCGCGGCGAGGTCCAGCAGTGATTCCAGCTCGTCCACCTTGCGCTTGGTGGTGTACAGCAGCTGCGCGTCCGGCTTGCCGGCGGCGAACGCGGTGTTCATCATGCCCATCAGCGCCACCGGGTTCGGGGTGATTTCCACGAGCGTGGTGTGGCCGGCGTTAAACGCGGCTTCGGTCGCGTCCTGGAAGTACACCGGCTGGCGGGTCATGCGCAGGAAGTACTCATCGTCGTGGACGATTTGGCCGGGCTGGTACACCTCGCCGCGGTCCACGGAGGAAAACAGCGGCACGCGCAAAGGCCGCGCGTTCAGGCCGGCGATTTCGCCGGCGAGGTCGCCCATGATCGGGTCGAGGGCGCTGGTGTGGCCGGCGCCGCGCACGTTGAGCTTGCGCGCGAACTTCTCCTCGGCTTCGAGCGCGGCCACTACGTAGTCGACGGCCTTGCCCGGCCCGCCGACGGTGGTCATGCCGGGCCCCGCGTACACGGCGGGCTCCACACCGGCCGCCTGCTCATGCTTATCGACGAACTCCGCCAACTCCTCGCGGGAGAGCTCCACCACCGCCATGGCGCCTTCCTGCTCCGTGCCAGCAATCATGGCTTCGCCCTCGCCCATGAGTCGGGCGCGCGCGGTGGCGACGAGGATGCACTCCTCGGCGGACAGGCCGCCGGCGCCGTAGGCCGCGGCGATCTCGCCCATGGACATGCCCATCGTGGCGGCCGGGGTAATGCCGGCGGCGGCCAGCAGGTCGGTCTGCGCGATCTGGATGGCGGTGATGGTGACCTGGCCGTTTTCGGTGTCGTAGGTCAGCTCGTCGTTCTCGATTATCTCGAGCATGGACCAACCGGCCTGGAACTGCACCATCTCGTCCAACTCGCGCATGCGGCGCGCGAACAGCGGCGAGCGCGCAATGAGTTCCTTGGCCATCTTGCGGTGCTGGGAGCCGAAGCCGGAGTAGACGAAGACGGGGCCCATCGGGGTGGGGGCGTCGGCGGCGGCGATGCCGGGGCCGATCTTTCCATCGGCGACCTGGCGCAGGCGCTTGACGGCCTCCTCGACGCTAGATGCCTGCACGACGGCGGCGGAGCGGCCGTGGTTGCGCTTGGCCAGCGAGCGCGCGACCGGGATCAGGTCGGCATCGGCGCGGCCCTCGAGGAAGTCCGCGAGCACACCGGCGGCTTCCTTGCGCCGCGACGGCAACAGCCCCGACACCGGCAGCGCCGCCACGGAAACGCCCTCGAACGCGGGCTCATCCTCGACCACGTCGAAGTCGTAGTCGGCCGGGTCGAAGTCGGCCACGACCACGTGCGCGTTGGTGCCGCCGAAGCCGAAGCCGGACACACCGGCGACGCGGCGGCCGGAGTAGCGCGGCCACTCGCGCGGGTCCTGCACGACCTCGATGCGCTCGGCGTCGAAGTCGACGTAGTGGTTCGGGCCAGCGAAGTTGATGGACTCCGGGATCGTGTCGTGCTTCAAGGCTTGCAGCACCTTGATCAGCGCCACCACGCCGGCGGCGGATTCGGAGTGTCCGATGTTGGACTTCGCCGAGCCCAGCAGCAGCGGCTGGTAAGCCTCGCGTCCGCGGCCGAGCACCTCGCCCAGCGCGGTGGCCTCGATCGGGTCGCCGAGGATGGTGCCGGTGCCGTGGGCTTCGACCAGGTCCACCTGGTGCGGGTCCACGCCGGCGTCGGCGAAGGCGCGGCGCAGCACGTCCACCTGCGCCTCCGGGTTCGGGGCGGTCAGCCCGTTGGAGTGGCCGTCGGAGTTCGTCGCGGAGCCTTTGATCACGGCCAGCACGTTGTCGCCGTCGCGCACGGCGTCCTCGACGCGCTTAAGCACCACAAAACCTGCGGCGTCGGCGCGGACGATACCGTCGGCGTCGTCGGAAAACGCGTGGATGCGCCCGGTCGGCGAGATCACGCCGAGCTCCGAAAACGCCAGCGTCGCGAACGGGTTGGCCAGGATGTTCACGCCGCCGGCCAGGGCGACGTCGGCCTCGCCGTCGCGAAGCGCGCGCACCGCGTGGTGCACCGACACCAGCGACGACGAGCAGGCGGTGTCCACGTTCATCGAGGGCCCGCGGAAGTCGAACGCGTAGGAGATGCGGTTCGGGATCACGGCGGAGGACGCGCCGGTCAGCGCGTACGGGTGCGCCTCGTTCGGGTCGGCGGCGATGAGCATGCCGTAGTCGTTGTTGGACGAGCCCACGAACACGCCCACGGGCTCGCCGCGCAGCTCGCTGGGCGCCAGGCCGGCGTCCTCGAGCGCTTCCCACGCCACCTCGAGCATGATGCGCTGCTGCGGGTCCATGTTCTGCGCCTCGAGCGGGGAGATGCCGAAGAACTCGTGGTCGAAGGACGCGATGCCGTCCATGTACCCGCCGTCGGTGTTCTCCTCCGCCATCTTGGTGCGCACCACAGGGTCACCCAGGTACTCGTCCCAGCGGAGCGGGGGAAGCGGGCCGGTGGCGGAGCGGCCGTCGATAAGCATCTGCCAGAACTCGTCGTTGTTTTTCGCGCCCGGGAAACGCCCCGCGGAACCCACGATCGCGATGTCGTGGGAGCTCGTTGCTTCTCGACGTTCAACCTTCGGCGCTTCCTGCCTCTGCTCGAGAAGCGCCTGCGCCAGCGCCGTGATGGTCGGGTACTGGTAGGCGACGGTGGGGTCGACCCGGCGGCCGAGCAGCTTTTCCAGCTCGCCGGAGAGGATCACCGCATCGCGGGATGCGAGGCCGTAGGTTTCGAGCGGCGTGGTCGGGTCCACCGAGTCGACGCCGGTGGCGCCCTCGACCCAACTGGTGAGCCACTGGATCAGTTGATGCTCGTTCATAACAGTTCAGAGTATCGGCCCGTCCGGGCTTTTCGTTACTCTGCAGCAGCGTGTTCGCGCTCGGTGAACTGCTTCGCGTTGACGCGGCGGGCGATCTTGCCTGCGGTGGAGCGGGCCACCCCGCCCGGCGCGCGGAACTCCACGACCTCCGGCGAGATGCCGTGGTTGGTGGTGATGGCGGAGCGGATGGCGTCCTCGGCGGCGGCGTCGCCGGCCTCGGTGGCGCCGTCGGCGCGCTCGGCGAGGATGATCAGCCGCTCAACGTCGTCGCCCGGCACGGCGAACGCGGCGACGGAGTCCTTGCGCACGTGGTCGGAGGCCTCCATCGCGGTGGCCTCGATGTCCTGCGGGTAGTGGTTGCGGCCCGCCACGACGACGAGGTCTTTCACGCGGCCGGTGATGAAGAGGTGGTTGTCCAGCACGGTGCCCAAGTCGCCGGTGGCGCACCAGTTGTCCTTGGGCAGGCCGTCCTGGATGGTGGCGCCGATGGTGTTGCGGAAGGTCGCCTCGGTTTCCTCCGGGCGGTCCAGGTAGCCGGCGGCGACGTTGTTGCCGTTGACCCAGATCTCGCCGATCTCGCCTTCGGGCAGCTCGTTTTTGGTCTCGGTGTCCACGATGGCGAAGTGCATCCACTTCACCGGCTGGCCGTTGGACGCCATGGGCACGCCGCCCTCGGCGGGTACGGCCTTGCCGTCTGCGAGCGCTTCGCGGTCGAACTCCACGAATTTCGGGCGCTCCTCGGTGCGGTCTGTGGACACCAGCAGGGTGGTCTCCGCCAGGCCGTAGGAGGGGCGCAGCACGGTGCGGTCCAGACCGGAGTCGCCGAACGCGCCGATGAACGCCTCCACGCCGGGCTTGGTCACGGACTCGGAGCCGATGATGATGCAGTCCACGGCGGAGAAGTCGTACTGGTCCGGGTGCTCCGGCGCCGCGTAGCGGGCGGCCAGATCGAGCGCGAAGTTGGGGATGCAGGTGTAGAGGTGCAGGTCCGCCGGGTCGTCGTCGCGCCGCGAAAGCATGTCCACCCAGCGCTTCGGGTTCTGCAGGAAGTCGCGCGGACTCATGATGTCCAGCACCTGGCCCAGCACGACGCCGAGCACGGCGACGATGACGCCCATGTCGTGGTGCTGCGGCAGCCAGGTGGGGATGCGCATGGGCGCTTCGAAGCGCAGCGCCTCGTTGATCTGCAGCACGTCGGTGACCAGCGCTTCGTTGGTGATCATCACGCCGGCCGGGTTGCGGGTGGAGCCGGAGGTGTACTGCAAGAAGCAGATGGCGTCTGCGGTGTTCTCGCCCTCGACCGGGGCGACGGGCTGCCAGGAATCGGCGAGCGTGTCGGGCAGGGAGTCCGCGGCGAGGATGCGGGGGCGCTGAGCTGCCGGACGGTCGGCGAAGTAGGCGCGCACGGCCGGGGCACCGGCGGAGTTGGTCACCACGAGGCGCACGTCGGCATCGTCGAGCACGGCGCGCAGGTGGGCCTCGTGGCCGGGCTCGTTCGGGTCGTACAGCGGCACCGGAGCCAGGCCGGCGTACAGCGCGCCCATGAAGGCGAAGAGGTACTCGGCGGAGTTCGGGGCCATAATCGCCACGCGCTCCCCCGGCTCGCCTACCTGGGCGAGACGCGCGGCGACGGCCTTGATGCGGGTGTTGACCTGCGTGCGGGTGAACTCGCGGGCCTCGCCTTCCGGGTTGGAGGTGAAGTCCCAGTCGCGGATGTTCACAGCGTCGCCGCCGCCGGCGGCAAGGTGGGCCTGGTAGATCGTCTCACTCAGGCGCGGGAGGGTGAAGTGCTCTGGGAGCGCGATTTGGCCGTTGTCGTCAAAAAATTGCGCGATGAGCTGCTGAAGATCCATACCCGTAACTCCTTTGCGGGACAAAACTATTTCGGACTACAAACTTTCTACCACGTTCTGGACCCAACCTACAGTCCATTCCGGCACGGTGGTCCCGGGGATGACGGCCGGATTGGTCGCGTACATGGCGTGATTGCCGTTCGCCGCAATGAGCGCGTGGGCCCGGTCGATGGCATTGCCCACGCCCTTCGGCGCGTCGCAGACCGTGTCGTCCGGCGCGCAGATCTCAAACGCGCGGTCCTCCACCAGACCGAAGCCGCCGGGGCGCGGGCCGGTCATGGTCGCGCCCGGGGTGACCCGGTCCACCAGCGCCTGCAGCGGCTGCATCACAATCTCCGCGCCCACGCCTGCGACCTCGGCGCCGGGGTTGACGCCCACGCCGTTTTCGCGCCGGCCGTCCGCAATCATCACCGCGCCCAGCAGCCGCTCCGGGTCGATCGGACCTTCACTATTGCCGATCTTCGACGCCACGTCGCCCACGATCACCGCGCCCTGGGAGAACCCGGCGATGATGAACTTCGTCGACGGGCATGTTTCCGCCACAAACCGCAGCTCGCCGGAAAGCTTCGCGGTACCTTCGGCGCGCGAGTCGTCGTACGTCATCTCGGCACGGCCGTGCGCCGTCTGGATGTTCCTGAACTGCGCGGTGTACGGCACCGTGAACACGCGCACGTGGTTGATGTCGTACATCTGCTGCAGCGGCTGGGTGATCGAGAGCATGAAGCTCGCCGGGTTCGCTGCCGGGGCAAACGGGTCATCGTCCGCCGCGGACTCCCAGGTACCGGGCACGGAGACGAACTCGACCGCGGGGCACCAGTCCGGCTCCGCCGCTTGCGTCTCCGACGGGGAGGCAGGAGCCTCGGACGTTGCCAGCGGGCCGTCCGCCGACGGCAGCCCGGTCTCACCGGAGCGCCACTGGTAGATCCCGAGTCCGATTAAAGACAGCACCACAATCACTGCGGCGACGACAAATACGTTGCGCGATGTGCGCATGAGCCCAGGCTCCCTTCTGTACTGCTAGGAGCAGAGGTTGGCGCGAGCGGTGTCGCTGATCAGCGCCGCCACGCCCGCCGCGTCCATGTCGGTGCGGCGTTGCTCCACAAGCTGGCCTGCCACCGCGTCGCGGGTGATCAGGTTGTCAGCGCACACCGTAGCGCCGGTAGCTGTGAGCTGGTCTTCAATCCCGTCGACGTTGACTCCGCTTTCCCTTAAGGTGGCCAGGTATGCCTCTTCCTGCGGGGAGAAGGCGCTGGCTTGCTGCGGCACGTCGGTCACCTCGCGGGCCGGCTGATCGTCGACGCGTTTGCTTTGCGACGACACCACAGCCGACGACGACGGAACCTCCGACGTTTCCGTCTCGGATTCAGTTTCAGCCTCGGAGGCCACCGTCGGAGTATCGGTCACGTCGTCCGAGTCCACGGTGGCGCCCCCGCAGGCGGCCACGGCGACGGCGGTAGCGGCCGTCGCAAAGCAGAATGCAACCTTGCGCACTAGTTCTTCCTTACATCAACGCGGCCGTTGACCTGCTGGATCGTGCCGTTCTGGAAGTCGATCGTCAGGCCGCCCGCCGGAATCTTCTCCATGTCCTTGACCGGCCAGCCCAGCTCACCCTGCTCGTAGCCGCGCTTGCCCCACTCGTCGAAGATGTCGCCGGTGAGGATGGTGTGCGCGCCGGTGGCCGCGGACCAGTAGATATTGCCGTGCTCGAACGGCTGGAAGAAGCCGCCCTTGACCGCGATCTCGTTGCCGGTCGGGTACCCCAGCTCAGAGGTGGCGGTGCCGATCTCGCCGTACTTCTCCGCGATCGCGCCGTGAACGATGAAGTGCTTGCCGTCCGGGTTGCGGGTGAGGAAACCACCCTGGAACTTCTGCACGTAGCCCTCGCCCACCTGGTTTGCCTCGGCCACCGGGTACTTCAGGTCGCCGCCCTCGTAGCCGTTTTCGCCCCATGCTCTGAACATGTCGCCCGGGATGGCGTACGCGCCGGTCTGCGGGGTCCAGTAGACGGAACCGTGCTGGAAGTGCACGAAGCGGCCCACGCCGTCCGGCGCCGGCGTCTCGCCCGTGACCGGGAAGCCCAACCAGCCGGCCGGGCCGCCGAGCGCGTTGTACTTGGCCAGGATCGCGCCGAACAGCGCGTGCGCGCCGGTGTCCGGCGACCAGTAGGCGGTGCCGCCGCGGAAGTCCTGGGCCTTACCCTTGGTATCCTTGCCCGCGTCGTACTCGTCGTTGACGCAGGAGCCGATCGTGCCGGACTTGGTTGCCTCGGCGATCGCGCCGATCGGGGTGCACTTGGAGCCGCGGTCCGCCTCCGGCACCTCAAGCGCGTTGGCGATGTACGGCCATGCCTGCGCCATCTCGAACTGCCAGTACTCCCAAGAGTGCACACCCGACGGGCGGAAGCGCACGATCGGCTTGACCGGGGTGCGCGAGGCGTAGTCCACGAACGTCTGGGTGGACAGGCGGGACAGCACCTCCAGGCCGATGCCGGCCGGGTTGGCCTGGCCCTTTGCTACGGATTCTGGGTTGCCGAAGTCGTCGCGGCCCGAACCGGCGGAGACGTAGACCGTCATGTCCTTCAGGTTCTCGATGCCCAGCTTCGGGTCGTGGTCGATCCAGTCCTGCGAGCCCAGCGGACCCCACATCGCTTCCGCGTTGTAGCCGCCGGCGTCCATCTGCGCCGCCTTGATCGCGGTGGGCATGCCGGTTGTGGTGGTGTCCAGGTAGCCGGAGAAGGAGCCGACGAACTTGAACAGGTGCGGGTTGCGCTCAGCCAGGTTGACCGCGGCGGTGCCGCCCATGGACAGGCCCACCACGGCGCGGGAGCCGTTGGAGCGGAACTCGTTGTCCAGCACCGGGACGAGCTCCTTGGTCAGGAAGGTCTCCCACTTGTAGTGCTTGCCATTGTTCTCGCGCTGCCAGTCGGAGTAGAACGAGGACTCGCCGCCCACCGGCAGGATCACGTTGACGTTCTTGTCGGCGTAGAACTGCTCGATGTTCGTCTCGATGGTCCAGCCGTTTTCGTCGTCACGCGCGCGCAGACCGTCGAGTGCCCACACCTCGGGGAACTTCGCGGTCGGGTTGGAGTGCCAGTCGCGCGCCAGCAGGATCTGCACCTGGATCGGGTGGTCCGGCATGGACGGGGAGTTGATGAACACGGCGACGCGGCGGTTGGTGATCCACTCGATGCGGTCCACCTTCACGCCCTCGGGCAGGCCCGGGATCTGCGGGCTGGTCTCCACCTCGATCGGGGTGCGCTTCGGCGGGTCGTGCGGGCGCAGGCCGTCGGAGATGCCGCGGTTCGAAGACATCTGCGAGGACAAGTCACCCGGCAGGCTCGACTGCGCGTTGGCGGGGCTGACAGCGACGGGTGCCAGCGTGAGGGCAAGGGCGGCGGGCAGCACCGCGGCGGCGAGCCGCGTGGGGGTGGTTCGGTTGTCTCGCATGAGTCTCCTACCTCGTCTGGCTACTGGTGTCACAAGAGTATCGCTAAAAAGCTTAAGTTTCACTTGAAGGTTTAGTCGTGTGCGACACGCGATGCGTTACGACGAGCCCCTCCCCCCGCCCCGGGCCCAATCCGCGCAGATGGTGAATCTTCGATGGTGAATCCGCGCTCCATAGCAGATTTTCACCATCTACGGTTCACCATTTGCCCCGAAAAGGCCAAAACCGGCGCACCGCAGGCGCTGCGGTAGCCGGTTAGTGATCGGTAGGCGCCTACCAGGCGTTCATCACGTTGAGGATGCGCGGCTTGGTGGCCGCGAGCTGGCCACCGAACTGGTCCCAATTGTGCAAGCCGGTCGGGGTGAACACAGCGGTGTGCTTCACGCCGGTCACGGTGGCCTTGGCGGACCATGCACGGGTGGTGGCGTTCGCGATGTTTTCCAGCGCGATGCCGGATGCGCGGTGCTGCGGCAGGTACTTCTCGTCGGCCGGGCCCGGCACGCCGGAGCCTGCGGAGACGTAGACGTCGCGGCCGCGGAGGTTGCCCATGTTCAAAAACGGGTCGTTTTCAAAGCGGCGCGGGTTCAGCGAGGAGCCCCACATGGCGTTGAGGTTGTACATGCCGCCGTCGAGAAGCGCGGCGCGAAGCGCGGTCTGCGCACCCGGGACGGTGGTGGTCAGGTAGCCCGAGAAGGACAGCACCTGACGGAACTGGTTCGGGTGCAGCGCAGCGAGGTTGATCGCGGCGGTGCCGCCCATGGACAGGCCGAGGATGGAGTTGTTCGTGGGTGAGACGCCGAAGTGCGTCTGCAGGTAGGACGGCAGCTCCTTGGACAGGAAGGTGTCCCACTTGTAGGTCACCGGGTGGTTGAAGTCGTAGGTCGCCGGGGCGTTCCAGTCGGTGTAGAAGGAGGACTGGCCGCCAACCGGCATCACCAGGGTGATGTTGTTGTCTTTGAACATCTGGGCGGCGTTGACGTCGTTGACCCAGGCGTTGGTGATCTCGGTGGCGCGCAGGCCGTCGAGCATGTAGAGGCCAGCGTTGCCGGCGCGCTGCGCGGGCTGGATCTGGACGGGGATGTGGCGGTTCATCGCGGGGGACCAGACGGTGCAGCGCTGCACCCAGAACCCGACGCGGTCCCATTCGCAGTGGCCGGTGGAGTCGGGTCGCAGCCAGTCACGGTGCGCCGCTGACGCCTGCGGGGCGCCGATCACCGCTGCCAGGCCGGTGACCAGGGCCATCAGCAGCGCGGTGAGCTTACGGCGCACAGAATTTTTGGAGTTCATAGATCCCCTCAAAACGTGTTTTCAGGCAAAAGACACGTTTACGTTACCAATTAGAAACGTGCTCCGCTATTTCCCGGTGTGCGCCTTCACTGGCCAGGCGAGCTGTGCGCCGTCCATCCCTGGGTTGGCCCCGCGGCGGATCGCCCGGCGGGTATCGGCGTCGATATAGAGGCCGGGGTCGCTGGAAAGCTGCAGCGTGCGGCCGTCGCCAAGCGAATAACGCACGTTTTTCCAAAACCGCTCCCAGCTCATGGGTTCGCGCGACGTGGCCAGAAGTTCGGAGATTTCGGGGCTGCGCAGCGCCGCACGCGCCTGCTTCGCTCGCATGGAGCTGATAAACGGCGGCAGCCCGTCCAGGTAGGTGTCGGTGTCGGCTGCCTGCCAGGCGGGGTCGAGGAATTTATCGTGGCCGACGCGGCCTTCCGGGTCGCGCGGCATGCGCGCGGCGATGGGGGTTGCCAGGCCCACGGTGTCCAGGATGCGTACGTCGAGAGGCGCGTTCATGCTGGTCATGCCCAGGTTGATCAGGTAGGCCGTCAGCGGCAGGTTGCTCAGATCTGACTCCCCGTCCTCGCGGTCGCGGTAGTACCAGCTGTAGATCTCCGGTTCGGCGGAGACGTAGGCGAGGTTGAGCTGCGCGGCGTCGGCGTCGATGCCCTTGTCCAGCGCGTCTTCCCAGTTCTGCATGAGCTTGGAGCCGAGGAAGTCTTCGGCGTAGCGCGGCGGATCGGTCAGTTCGCGGCCGACGGCAAGGGTCCAGAACTCGCGCTCGTCCACGATGCCGAGTTCCTTCTCCCCGGTCTGGTACGCCTCCCAGTCGATGGGGTGGGCGCGCACGATGGTCACGCCCGCCCACACGGCCACGGCGGTCGCCAAAGCAATGCTCACGCGCGTAATCGGCACCGCCATCGCGGGCAGCAGCAGCGCGAACAGCGGCAGCAGCCACATGCGCCCGTGCATGAAGTCGCCGCCGACGCGCAGCACGTAGAGGATGTGCGCGAGCGCGCAGCCGGTGACAAGCAAAACAATTGCTAATCGACGTCCTCCGGTCCCCCGCATCATCCACCCCACCAACGCGGCGGCGGCCAGCACGGGCAGCCAGAGCCAGTAGTAGCCCACAAAGTCGGCGAAGTACTCGAACCCGCGCGCCCATTCGGCGCCGGAGGCGGACTTGGCCACGGCGGTGTGCGGTGTAAGCAGACCGTAGTAGCCCATGCGGAAGATCTGGTAGGCGGCTGGCACGGGCAGCGCCGCGGCGAGGATGCCGAGGGTTTTACGTGGGGAGAACCAGATGAGCAGGATGCCGGTCACGCCGCCGTAGAGCGCGAGCTCGGGGCGCACCAGCCAGGACATGCCGCACCAGAAGGCGAGGAAGTACCCGGCCTCCGGCGCGCGTCGGCGCACAGGCTCGGCCCAGGCGACCAGCGCGGCCCACCACCCGGCGATCCACAAAAGCGACAGGCCCCATTCCAACCCGGAGGTGGCGAAGTCGCGCGCGGGCGGCAGCGCCAGGTAGATCACGATGCCCAGGGGCACGACGGGGCCCACCTTGCCCCAGTACCGGCCCGCGGCGAAGGTGGCCAGCGCGGCCGCCGCCACGGTCGAAATCAAGGCGAGCCACATGGCCACGTCCTCGAGGCGAGCACCGGTGAGCCAGCCAAACGCGGTGATCAGGTACTGCCACAGGGTGGAGGTGTTGGCCTCGACGCGCTCGCCGGCGTTGAACACGGGTCCGTTGCCGGCCAGCAGGTTGCGCACGGTGCGCAGGACGATCAGGCCGTCGTCGGACATCCAGCGGCGGGTCCATCCGCCCCAGAACGCGAAGATGCCCGCGACTACGGCTGCGGCGAGCGCGGAGAGGCGGGCGTTCTTTGTCATTGCGACGATGTTAGTGGGTCAAGGCCTACCAGCCTAAGTTCGGCACAACGTAGACGGCCATGGCGATGCAGAACAGCCACGCCGCGGCGAGCAGCTGCAGGACGCGGTCCTCCAGGGCGATCTCGTCGGGCGCTCCGCCCTGGCCGCCGTCGACCACGGAGGCGTAGCGCAGGATCGCGATGACGAACGGCACCATGGACACCTGGTACCAAATGGCGGCGGTGCCCTCGACGGAGTTGGACAGCTGGAAGCCCCACAGCGCGTACGACATGACCACGGCGGTGGCGGACAGCGTCCACACGAACCGCAGGTAGGTCTCGGTGTAGCCCTGCAGCGAGCGGCGGATCTCCGCGCCGGTTTCCTTAACCAGCAGAAGCTCGGCGTAGCGCTTGCCGGACGCCATGAACAGGGAGCCGAACGCCGCCACCAGCAGGAACCACTGGGACAGGTCGATGCCCGCGGCCACGCCGCCGGCCATGGTGCGCAGCATGAAACCGGAGGACACCAGGGCGATGTCGATCACCGGGATGTGCTTCCAGCCGAAGCAGTAGCCCAGCTGCAGCGCGATGTAGATGCCGATGACCCAGGCCAGCGACGTGCCGTCGGTAGCCAGAAGCGAAAGCCCGAGCGCGAGCGCGATGAGCACCGCCGCCATGACGTACGCCAGGTTGATCGGCAGCATGCCGGAGGCGATCGGGCGGAACCGCTTGGTCGGGTGGCGGCGATCGGATTCGACGTCGCGCGCGTCGTTGATCAGGTAGATCGAGGACGCGCCGAAGCAGAACACCACGAACGCCAGGAGGATGTCCACGGCGGTGCGGGAGTTGAAGGCATCCGCGCCGGCGGCCAGGGGCGCGGCCAGCACGAGAACGTTTTTCACCCACTGCTTGGGCCGCAGGCCCTTGATCATCGCGTCCGGGAGGTTCTTCGGCGGCGCCTTCTTCATCACCTGGTCAACGCCGGAGGTGTGCGGCTCCGACTTGATCAGGGGCTCGTCCACGGGTTCACGGGTGTTTGCCACTAGATCCTCTTCTCAGCCTCGATTGCCACCTTCGCTGTCGCCGCGCCCAGGGCAGCACCGGCGAGGGTGTCGGTTGGGTAATGCACGCCGAGCACGTTACGCGACAGCATCATCACCGGCACGAGCAGCCACGGCCACTTGCGCCCGGTGATGTCCGCCAGGTGCGCGGCTGCGGCGCCGGTATTGGCGGCGTGCGATGAGGGAAACGACAGCTGCGAGGGCGTTTTCACGCCGATCTTCACGCGCGGGTCGTTCGGACGCGGGCGGCGCACGATCCGCTTGAGCACCACGGTCGCGGCGTGCGCGGCGAAGGTGCCCACACCGAGCGCGAGCCACTTGGAGCGATTTTGCTTATCGACGGCTCCGCCAAGCCCCGCCACCGCCAGCCAACCGAGGTCGTGCTCGCCGAAGTAGCTCAAGCACCGGGCGGCCTTCGCAGTTTCCGGGGTGTACAACTCTTCCTGGATGGCGACGAGCAGGTCGGTTTCTTTACTGGGCATCGAAGACCTTCCCCCAGTTCTCGTGGCTGGTCAGCTCTTCGCGCGCGTCGCGGTAGGTGCGCTTGAGTTCCGGCCAGCGCTCCTTGATCTGGGCGCGCAGCTCCTTCTGCTCTGCCGCGAGGTCGTCGGCAAGCTTCTTGTTGCGCTTGCGGAAGGCCACGCCGGTGCCGCCGGCGGTCGACACGGTCGCCGAGTCCACGCGGGCAAGCGTGTACCAGCGCGCCTCGTCGGCGGTGAGGTTGAGCTGCGGCGCGTCCCAGTGCGCGCGGTCCTCGTCCTTGCGCAGGTGCATCAGCGCCTTGACGGCCCACGGGATCTTCTTGATCTTGGCCAGGCGCCCGCCGATCTTGCTGGTGGGCACGCCCGGCGCGCCGGTCGGCGCGGGCAGGTCGGTCGCGGACGGCAGCACCTGCGCGTCCGAGTACTCCTTGCGGATGCCCTGAATCCGCGGCAGCGAGGATTCAAGGATGTCGAAGAGGTGGTCCGGGCCGGCGAGGAAGTCGCGCATCGCCTCGTTTTGGATGGCGATGGTGGAGTACTCCATGCAGAAGTAGTGCTTCGCGGTGGATTTTTGCATGTTCTTCAGCATCGCCTCCGGGTTGTCCGGGCCGTAGATGCTGGCCACGATGAGGCGGTTGCGCATGTGGAAGTACGCCTGCCAGTCAATCGCGTCGTCCTTGTCCGCCCACGCCATGTGCCAGATGGCCACGCCGGGCCAGGTCACCGTCGGGAAGCCCGCTTCTTTGGCGCGCAGGGCGTACTCGTTGTCGTCCCACTTGATAAACAGCGGCAGCGGCAGGCCCATCTTCTCCGCCACAACGCGCGGGAAGAGGTTCATCCACCAGCCGTTGTAGTCCACGTCGATGCGGCGGTGCAGCGGGCGCGAGGTGGTCTTCTTCGGGTCCAGGTCCTCTTCGTCCGTGCCCACGTACCCCAGCGGGTACTTGGCAAAGTCGTGGTCGTAGACGGCGTGCTTGGCGGCGGAGAACATGAAGATCTCCGGGTCCACGGTCTCGCCGGTGGTGCGCAGCTGGCTCCGGTCCTGCAGGTTGAGCATCTGCCCGCCCACCAGGATCGGCTGTGCTGCGTAGCGGGCTGCCTGTACGGCGCGCACGATGGAATCCGGTTCGATGGCGATGTCGTCGTCCATGTACAGGATGAACGGCGCATCGGTGCGGTTCAGCGCCTCGTACATGATGCGGGAGTAGCCGCCGGAGCCGCCTAGGTTGCCCTGCTGGAAAATCTCCAGCTTGCCGTTCAGGTTCTTCTCGGCTTCGGCGAAGTCCGGCTCGTCCGCCGGGTGCTGGTTACCCTGATCGGGCATGAGCACGTTGCTGATGCACGCCTCCACGTACGGATCCTCCGCCAGGGCGTGCAGCGCGTTGACGGCGTCGCGGGGGCGGTTGAACGTGGGGATGCCCACGGCCACCTGCTTGGGCTGGGGCGGGACCACGGTGCCGTCGTCAAGCACCTGCTCTTTGGGCTCCTGCGGCGAGCACCACGCGGCGTCCGCGATGCGCGTGTCGTCTTCGGCGGTGACGTCGAACCACAGCCAGCCGCCGTCCTCGAAGTTGCTCAAGCGCAGCGGGATCTCGACTGCGCCGGTGGCCTCGACGTTGGTGACGCTGACGCGCGTGCCGTCGTGCTTCGAACGGTACACCGAGATGGTCGCGCGGCCCTCGACCTCCATGGACAGGACCACCGTGTCCAGCTGCGACCAGCGGCGCCAGTAGCTTGCCGGAAACGCGTTGAAGTACGTTTCAAAGCTGACCTCGTTGCCCGCGGGGACCTCGAAGCTCGTGCGGTCGGACCAGCGCAGACGCTGCTTGTTGTGCTCCTGTTCGATCAGGTACAGCATGCGCACGTCGTGCGGCTCGCCCTTTTTGGGCATGAGGACGCGCTGCAGCGTGTCCACGGCGAGGGTCTTGCTCGTCTCCACAGCTCTCACTTTCTGTTGCGGGCAGTTGGAGCCAAGCGTAATCGCTCCAAAGGTGATTCCTTGGTGTGGCTCGCGGTTCGGTGCGGTGCTAGCTGGAGAAGAGGAGGCGCAGACCTTCGCGGAGGTCTGACACGATGCGGTCGGCCTCCGATTCGGGAACCCGCAGGTTATCCAGAGCGAGACCGTTGATTAGCGCGGTAACTAGGCGCGCTTTGGGCTTTGCACCCTCCCCACCGCCGAGCGCAGCGACAACGCTGCCCTGAAAGTCTTCAAGCACCTCGGTGTAGAGCTTCGCAATCCAGCCCCGGGTTGCAGAGGCGGAGCCGTACGTGACCCAGATCGCGGCATCTTCCGAACGCACCCCTCCGGTCGGGAGGAGCTCGGCAAGCCTCGCCACCCAGGTTTCGAGCTCGCCTTCCCTTTCAGGCACCGCCGCTACCCGTTCGCTCTGGCGCTGGATGGAGCGGATGAACGCGTGCGCTAGCAGGGCGTCCCTGTTCGGAGCGTGGTACTGCACCGAGCCGGCGGCGAACCCGGATTCCTTCGCCACCTCCCTCACGCTCACGGCATCAAGGCCGCGCGTCGCAATGATGCGGATGGTCGCGTCGGCAATGGTCGCGGCCGATTCTGAAAACTGATGGTCCAGGGAAAAGTCATTCATGGTTGCGCACCAGCCTACTTTCTCGTACGTTTGTAAGACATAATACGTTCGTACGAGAGAATCGGAGCGTCGCATGGGTTCAGTCATCGCCGTTGTTGGCTTGGCGCTGCTCGACAGCCTGAGCTTGGGCACCCTTGTCATCCCCCTTGCGCTGATAGTCCACTGGCGCGCCGTCCGCGTTCCAGCGCTGACCGCGTACTTGATCACCGTCGCGGCGGTCTACTTCCTCCTCGGGCTCGGGATACTCCTCGGGTTCGCTGGCTTGGGCTCGGTCGCCGAACGGATCACGCAGACCGACGTCTTCCCATGGATCACGTTGACACTGGGCGCGGTCCTCGCGCTTTTTGGCATCTTCGGCCCCAACCCCAAGAAGCCCGAACCCGGGCAGTTGCCGAAACGCGCAGCCGGAGCCACAAGCAGTGTGCCGAGCATGGTCGCCTTAGGCCTCGGCGCATCTCTCACCGAGGCGGCGACAATGCTGCCGTACATCGCAGCGATGGGCATCATCGGCAGCTGGGATATCCCCTCCGCGGCCAAATCCGGGGCCGTGGGCATCTACTGCCTCGTCATGATCTTGCCGACAGCCATCCTCGCCACCGTGGCACTGCTTTTTGGCCAGAGGTTCTTCCCGCGGCTCGAACGCCTTATCCCCCGCCTCGAGTACGAGGCGAAAGTGACGCTTCTCTGGATCGCCGCCATCGTCGGCATCTACATGGTGGCGTACAGCTTTGCGACGATCCGCGGCGACCTCCCCGCCTCGTAACGAGGGCCGTTTTCGCGCGGCGGCTGCATTGGCGCTTGATGCGCAGGACCGATACGGTAGCTACGTTTTCACGCCCTCACCTGCCCGAGGGCGCAGTTTCCCGCGCATTCAGAACGGTAAATTCTATGGCTTTCGCTCACACCGAGATATCTCACGAACCGCCCGCTCCGACGGGGGTTGTGGAGTCCTTCCGCTACGCATTTTCGTCGCCTACTCGGCTGCGCAAGGAGGTGCTGGCGGGCCTGACCGTCGGGCTGGCGCTTATCCCCGAGGCCATCGCGTTTTCCATCCTCGCCGGCGTTGATCCGGCGCTCGGGCTGTTCGCCTCGGTGATCATGGCCATCACCATCGCGTTCACCGGCGGCCGTCCCGCGATGATCTCGGCTGCCACTGGTGCGGTCGCCCTGGTCATCGCCCCGGTGGCCCGCGAGTATGGGGTGGACTACTTCATCGCAACCGTCTTGCTGGCGGGCGTGCTGCAGATCGTGCTCGCGGCCCTCGGAGTGGCCAAGCTGCAGCGCTTCATCCCCCGCTCTGTGATGACCGGGTTCGTCAACGCGCTGGGTATTTTGATCTTCACCGCGCAGCTGGAGCATCTTATCGACGTCCCAAAGGTCGTCTACGTGCTCGTCGCAGCTGGCATCGCGATCATGATCGGGTGGCCGAAGCTTACGGGCGCCATCCCCGCCCCGTTGATCACCATCATCGTCATCAGCGCTGTCGTGGGGTTTGCCGGATTCCGCGTCCCCACTGTGTCGGATATGGGTCAGCTGCCGGATTCCCTGCCGCGCCTGTTCGTCCCGGACGTGCCGCTGACGCTAGAGACGCTGCAGATTATCGCGCCGTATTCCCTGGCTATGGCAATCGTGGGCCTGCTGGAGTCGTTGATGACGGCCAAGCTTGTAGACGACATCACCGACACCCACTCCGACAAAACCCGCGAATCCTGGGGGCAAGGTGTAGCCAACATCGTCTCCGGAATGTTCGGGGGCATGGGCGGTTGCGCCATGATTGGGCAGACCATGATCAACGTCCGCGAATCCGGGGCGCGCACCCGCCTATCGACGCTTCTTGCCGGCGTATTCCTCCTCGCCTTCATCCTGCTGCTCGGCGACGTGGTGGGCCAGATCCCGATGGCGGCACTCGTGGCCATCATGATCATGGTGTCGGTGGGCACCATCGACTGGCACTCGGTGCACCCGCGCACCCTGAAATTCATGCCACTGTCGGAGACCGTGGTGATGCTCGTGACCGTCGTAGCAACGCTTGCCACCAGCAACCTCGCCGTCGGCGTCGTGCTCGGCGTGATCACCGCGATGATCACCTTCGCCCGCCGCGTCGCGCACCTCGCCTCCGTCGAGCAGGTTTCCGCCGAGGACACCACCAACGACGGCCAGGTGGACACCCGCACCTACCGCATCCACGGCCAGCTGTTCTGGGCCTCCAGCAACGACCTGGTCTACGCGTTCGACTACACCGACCCGGCAGAAAACATCGTCCTCGACTTGAGCGCGGCCGAGGTGTGGGACGCCTCCACCGTGGCCACGTTGGACTCCGTCACCCGCAAGTTCGAGGAACGAGGCAAGACTGTCACCATCGTCGGCCTCGACGGACCGAGCAAGGACCGCCTGGACCGCCTGTCCGGCAAGCTCGACGGCTAGTAACGGCAATTCTCCCGTAGGCTGCGGGTCATGCAGTTCCAGGGATACAACGCAGACGGCCTCCCCCACGACCCCGCAGGTGGACAACGCAACAGCTCCGGTTCGCCGGCGCGCAACTACGCCATCGGCGCAGCCTGCATCGTGGTGGCCGTGCTCTCGTTCGCGTTCCTCACCGGCTCCACCGCCGTGTTCATCGGCATCGCGGGCGCGGTGACCGGTGCGGTGTTTCTGGTGATGGGGATCCAGGGCAGCGGCGACCAGCAGCCGGACACCTTCGAGCAGGGAAACTTCGGCACCCAGGACCCGGGCGCGGACTACGACTGGGACGGCAACTTCCGCCGCGAGTTCGGCGACGGCCAGCACCGCTAAAGCCCGGGCCACCTAGGTGTTGCCCGGTGGCGACGGCGTACCCTAAAATAATCACGTTAGCTTAGGCACACCTAACCCAGGGTGCTTTTTGTTTCCGACCGAAAGGGCGAACCTTGAAACGCACTTCCCCACTGTCACTTCAGCGGCTGACCGCTACCTTCGCTACAGCTGCGCTGCTGCTCACCGGCTGTTCCAGCGAGTCCGCAGACTCCGGCCAGCACACCGACGCGGCGGGGTCGAACGACCGCATTGTCGCGCTGGGGCTGGGCGACGTGGACACCGTCCTCGCATTAGGGGAGCAACCAGTCGGCTACGCCACATGGGAGGCAGAGGGCACGGGCGATCCGTCCGGCCTCGGACCGTGGGCGAAAGACAAGCTCACCGCCGAGCCGAACCCGATCCGCAACACCACCACCGAGTTCAGCACCGACACCGCTGAGCAGGTCGCAGCGCTCGATCCGACCAAGATCATCGCCGTTAACAGCGGTTTCGACAGCGACAAGCAGGCACTGTTGCAGCAGATTGCGCCGGCGACCTTCCATTCCGACCAACACGAAGACTGGCAGGTGCCGTGGGACGAGCAGATTAAGGAGATCGCGGCGGCGTTGGGGCAGGAAGCGGAGGGCGACAAGCTCATCGCGGAATCCGAGCAGGCTTTCGCGGACTTCCGGCAGGCGCATCCGGAGCTGCAGGGCAAGACCGCGGTCATCGGGATGCCTTACGACGGCAAGCTCGGCGTGTACACGGCAAGCGACGGCCGCGGCTCCTTCATTGAAAAGCTCGGGTTCACCATTCCGGACAAGTTCAACGGTGACGGATCCAGCTTCTTCATCGATTGGTCCCCAGAGAACTACTCCGATCTCAACGACGTGGACTACGTGTTCATCCTGGACTACTACGGCGCGATCGACGCGCTGAAAAACGATGCCTCGTTTGCGAACCTCGACGTCAACACGCGCGGGGGCGTGCACTGGCTCGACACCGACACCGCCAACGCGATGAGCATGCCCAACCCGCTGACCATCCCGTACGCGATCACACAGATTGGCCAGGAGCTCTAGAGCGCGCTAGCGGGGCACGATCAGCGGCCCTCCTGCCACCGGGTCCTCGGCGACCACGGCGGGCAGCGAGAATACGTCTGCAAGCAACTGCTCCGACACAACCTCGGCGGGCGTGCCCGCCGCTTGCACCTCGCCGCCTTTCATCACGACCAACTGGTCGGAAAAACGCGCCGCGAGGTTCAAATCGTGCAGCACCATGACCACGGTGCGCCCCATGTCATCGGCGAGACGGCGAATAAGCGCAAGTAACTCGACGGAGTGGGAAAGGTCCAGATACGTGGTCGGCTCGTCCAAAAGCACGAGCGGGGTGTCTTGGGCGAGCACCATCGCGATCCACGCACGCTGCCGCTGCCCGCCCGAGAGCCGCTCGAGCGGGCGCTCCGCGAACTCGGACACCTGAGTCAGCTCCATCACCTCGTCCACCATCGCGCTGTCTTTCTCCGAGGCCTGGCGCAGCCACGTCTGATGCGGGTGGCGCCCGCGCCCGACCAGGTCACGCACCGTCAGCCCGTCCGGCGCTACGGGGGTTTGCGGCAGCACAGCGAGCGTGCGGGCGATCTCTCGGCGTTTCATCTCCGCGGTGTTTCGGCCGTCCAGGACAACCTCGCCGCGCTCACGCGGAATCAGGCCAGCAACCGCGCGCAATAACGTTGATTTACCGCAGCCGTTCGGCCCGACGATGGTTGTGACGCCGCCGCGTGGGACATCGAGGGCGAGCCCGTCGATAATCGTTGCCGCACCGTAGCTGACGGTGAGATCACGCACGTGAAGCATTACAAGGTCACCTTTCTGGTCGCGCGCATCAGCGCGTAGAGCAAGGCCGCCCCGCCGAACGCCGACGTGGCCACGCCGACCGGCAAGTCTCCCGGCACAACCGTGCGCACCGCGAGGTCCGCACCGGCGACGATCAGCGCGCCAGCAATCATGGCGGTGCCAAGTGGGGGCGTGGGGGCATGCGCTAATCGACGGCCCACGTGCGGCGCCACAAACGCCACAAAAGCAATCGGGCCTGACGCCGCCACCGCCGTCGATGTCAACGCCACGGCAAGCACCATGAGCGCAAGCTGGGTGCGCCGCGGATCGACGCCCAGCCCCGCAGCCGTGTCGTCCCCGAGAGAGAGGGCTTCGAGCTGGAATGACGCCCAGCGCAGAAGCGGCACAACCAGCGCAAGCGCCACCAACACAGCGGCGGCGTCACCCCAACCTGAGGATCCGACCGAGCCGGTCACCCACGCCTGGGCTTTGCCCACATCGCGGTAGTCGGCGCGGACGAGGAGGAAGGAGTTGTACGCCACCGCCAGGGCGTTGAGGATGATGCCGGCGAAGATGAGCTGAAACGAACCCAGCCCGCCGGCGCGGCTGAGCCACCACATCGCCAAGGAGACCGCTATCCCGCCGACAAACGCGCTCAGCGGCACTCCGAGCGCGCTGAGCAGCGCCCCGGTACCGCCACCCGCGAGCAGCGCGGTAAGTGCGAACGCCGACGCACCTGAAACAACGCCCAGGATGTCTGGGCTGGCCAGCGGGTTACGAGTGATCGTCTGAAAGATCGCGCCCGCGAATCCGAGCGCGGCCCCCACCGCCAGCGCCGTGGCAACACGCGGCAGGCGCCACTCGACGACCACGGTACGGGCCATGCCGGTGGACTGTCCGGTAAGGGCGGCGAGGACGTCGTGAAGCCCAAGCCCGAATTCCCCCACCATGATGCCACCGAGCGCGACAGCGAGCCCGCACGCCGCGAGCACGACATTGACTGCAAACGTGCGGGTCACAGCTTCGCCCCCTTCCGCAGCAGGTACAGGGCGAACGGGGCGCCGACGAATGCGAGGGTGATGCCAACTTGCAGCTCACCGGGGCGGGCGATGACCCGGCCGGCGACATCCGCGAGGAGCAGCAGCGTCGCACCGGCAACCGCGGAGCATGGCAGCACCAGCCGGTAATCCGGCCCAGTCAGGGAGCGGACGATATGCGGCACGACCAAGCCGACAAACCCGATCGGGCCCGCCCCCGCCACAGCTGCACCAGCAAGCAGGGCGACCAGCAGGATCCCCACCGCGCGTGCAGCTGCGACGTTGACGCCGAGGGAGTGCGCGACGTCATCGCCCAGGTTCACCATGTTCACCCGGTTCGCCGTGGCGAACGCAGCCACCAGGCCGACCAGTATGACCGGGGCGACGGCGGCGACAATGTGCATGTCCCGGCCCGCGACGGAGCCCGCCGTCCAAAACCGCATGTCATTGAGGCTTTTCGTGTTGGTGAGCACGATGCCGCTGGTCAGCGCGGAACACACCGCCCCGAGCGCGGACCCGCCGAGCACTACCGTGATCGGGGTGGATCCGCGGCTTCGCGCGCTCAGTGCGAAGACGAGCACTACCGCCATTGTCGCGCCGAGAAAACCTACCCCCACCGCGACCAGCACCGGCAGCGAGCCGAACACGGCGGTTGCTGCAGCCACCGCAAGCGCCGCCCCCGGGGCGATGCCCAGCAGGTTTGTG
Source organism: Corynebacterium pilbarense (assembly GCF_026930265.1). Taxonomy (NCBI): domain Bacteria; kingdom Bacillati; phylum Actinomycetota; class Actinomycetes; order Mycobacteriales; family Corynebacteriaceae; genus Corynebacterium; species Corynebacterium pilbarense. Next base: position 26,673 of record NZ_JANRML010000006.1, on the reverse strand, counting down.
TCAGCCAGCGGGTTGCGTGTGTACCCCTGGAGCAGAGCTCCCGCTGTGCCTAGCGCCGAGCCGGCGAGCAGTCCGAGCAGCGTGCGTGGAACCCGCAGTTGGGCAACCACTTGCGCCTCCTCGCTGACCTGCCCAGATTCGGTGTGGAACGCGAGGGCAAGCCCGTCACGCACAGCGCTGACGCTTTCTGCCACGCTCATCTGCCGCGCGCCGACGGCGAGCGAGAGCAACACCGCGGCGACAGCCGAAATCCCGAGCGCAATGGCGAATCCCGCGTGTCTAGTCGCACTCATGGCCTGTCACCGCCAATACCCCATGAACGAGATGTGCTCGCGCGGCAACCCCGCCTCCTTAACCAACAGGCGGCGCATCGCTTTCACCGAAGTGTTCTTGCCGGCGATCCAGTAGTAGGTGTGTCCGGACGCACCCGCCCCACCGTTGATGGGTTCCCCGCTTCCCGAATACGTCGGGGTTTCCCAGACATTGTCTCGCTGTACCTCACCGTCGTTATCGGGCTCATCGGTGGTGGGAGCTGCTGGGCCCCGCAGCGGCTCAATGTCCTGTTTAAGCTGCGCGTAGAGCATGTCCCCATGCCCGGCTTCGGGCTCGGTGCGGAAGTGCCAGCGAACATCAACGTGGGCAGGCGCATCGATTTGAAGGCTGTTGCCCGCCGGCACCTCAATGTCAGCGGAACCGGCGAGGTCTTCGGGCCAGTCCTCCAGCACTCGGGAGATCGCCGGAAGAGCAGTTTCATCGCCGTACAGTCGAGCAGCCGCGGCAGCGCCGGGAGCGAATTCGATGCCGACGCCGGACGCGTCATCGCGGGTCGGCCCGATGATCCACAGCGCCTGCCCAGGCAGCGCGCTTTCTGCCCACGCGGAGGCCGGCCCAGCGTTGTGGCCGTGCAGCACGAAATCCACATCGAGTTCGTCTGGGTCACCGTCGTTACGCCGGAGGGCGCGAATGGAGTAGGTGCGGAGATGCCCGCGCGTGTGTTCCGGCATGGCGCGCCAGAGGTCCCACCACCCCTCGGCCGGCAAATCAACAAGCCCTGCCGCCGACGGGATGATGAGCTTGATCCGCAGATCCATGATGGGCACAGCGGGACCCATTGCGTCGACACCAGTGAACGTCACACGTTGAAAATTCGGTGCGATGCGCTCGCTGCGAACGACTGTTGCAAGGAAGGGCCGGAAACTCACCGCACGAACTATATAGGATTGCCTAACTTAACAAAAGTGCGGGGCTTGTCGATCAGCAAAAGCGCCAACTTTAACTACGGCCCCAAAGCCCCAATAGGAATTACTGCAACCCCGTCGTTCCGGCGGAGTGCGGGTCCTCCCGAGGTGATCACCACCAAGGCTGGGTCGTCATCAAGGTGCCCTGCGAACCTCTTGAGTGTGTCGGCCGCATGCTCAATCACCTCTGGGGTGTAGCCCAGTTTTACCTCGACCAGCACATCCCGGCCGCCGACGTTCGCGACCGCGTCGACCTCCAGCTTCGTATTAAGCCGGGCGTGATACACCGTTCTGCCCGTGAACGCACGTAGTTCGTGAACCACAAGTGACTCAAAAAGTTGGCCGAAGTACGCCGGATCTCGAAGGAGATGCTCCGGCCCACGATCCAGCGCCGCCATAGCAAAGGAGGGGTCAACGAGATGGCGCTTCGGCGCTTTCCTCAACGTCGCTTTAGAGCGCAGGTGCGTGAACCACGCAGGCTGGTCCACAGAGACGAAGATGCTCGCCAGGGCATCGAGATAGTCCCGGGTTGTTTCCCGCGAGGTATCGGCATCGGTCGCGATGGTTTGCAGCTCCAGCTCGGTACCCACGCCACGAGCTAACGAACGGATCATCCGCCTCACCCGCCCCGAATCACGATTCACTCTGCCAGGGGCGTGGACATCCACGGCCGCAACGGTTTGTACGTAGTCTCGGACGTTTTCAAGCGCATCTTCAAACGGGAGACCAACGTTGTAAGGAAGGCCGCCCCGGCACACTCGTTCCGCCAGCTGCGGCAGTGTTAACGCTGGTGCCGAAAACGGCAACGGGTCCCCTGCAACTGCCGCGGCAAGCGAAACCGACCCATCCGATTCTCCGGTTTCAAAAAGGGTCATCGTCGACATCGTCATTCGTGCGAACCGGCCGGCACCCGAGTGGCTCGTTGCGTTCGCCCCGGGGGCCGTGGAACCGGTGAAGATGAACTGCCCCTTCGCCTGACGCTCGTCAATGGCGTGCCGTGCGAAATCCCACAACCTCGGCTGCAGCTGCCATTCGTCGATAAGCCGCGGCGTGGCACCTTCGAGCAGCAGCCGCGGGTCATTATCCATAGCGAGAGTGACGCCAGGGTCCGTTTCTACGTTAAGAAAACTCGCAGCTTGCTGTTTTGCCGTTTCAGTTTTCCCGCAGCCTTTCGGCCCCTGAATAAGGACACCGCCCTGCCTGCGGAGCGATCGTTCCAATTCAGCATCTGCCAACCTTGGAATATACCCATTTTCCATACCACTGCATATTACCAGCTAAACAATCTAGGTTGGCGTTTTGAAAACGACTTGGTTGGCGTTTTGAAAGCGATCCGCTTGGCGTTTTGAAAACGGGGCGGGCCGGGGCTCGTCGATAGGCAAAAGCCCCTTACTTCGGCTCCCACAAGCTACTCGGGCCGGTGAGGGCCTTGCGGTCGCGCGCGAGAATGAGGCGGTCCAAGTCAGCGAGCACCGCGTCGACATCGGACGGGTTGTACCGGCGCTCGCGCCGCGCTCGCTGCAGCTCGCGGCTGGCGGCGCGCAATGCCACATCCTGCATCTGCACCGCACCCGCGCGGGCGCGCAGAAACGCCTCCTTGCGCTCCTCGGAGCCCTCGGGATCCTGCAAGCGCTTCTCCGCAAACGAATTCAGCCACTCCTGCACCATCGCGTAGGCCTCGGGCTGGTGCTCCTCGCCGTGCTCGCGCACCGCCTTGCGCGCAGCCGCGTACGCCCGCTGGTTCAGTTCCTCGAGCGCCTTGTCGGCGCCAGGCCCGTTTTGCAGGTCAAGCTTGTCCACGAGCCAAGGGAGCAACAACCCCGGCACCACCATCGTGCAGGTGAGCACAGTCAACGCGATGACTGAGAGTTCGTGGTGGTAGCTCGTCGCCGATGCCGGGATTGCCAGCACGAGCGCCAGCGTGACCAGCCCGCGCATGCCCGCCCACGCCATGAGCAGGACCTCCTGCAGCCGCAGCGGAGAGACGTCCGTGCGGTGCTTTTTCTCGTTGAGCTTGTACAGCACCCACATCCACACGAAGCGCACCGCGAACGCGACGACGGACAGCACAACGCCCACTTGCACCGCCTGCCAGATGTGCGTGCCCGCGGTGTCCAGCGCGTCGCGCACGCTCATGCCGATCAGGCCGAACGCCACGCCGGTAAACAGCAGCTCCACCGTCTCCCAGAAGGAGTGGCCGGTCAGGCGGTCTTCTGCGGTCATGGCGGAACGCGAGGACATCTCCACCGCGGCGATGACGATCGCGATGACACCGGAGGCTTCGATGGCCTCGCAGCCTGCGTAGATGGCGAACGGGAGCACCCAGGTAAACGCCGTGCGGATCACGGAATCAGGCACGGAGTTGGCAAAGACAGCGGCCAGCCTGCCCACAACCAGGCCGATCAGCACCGCGGCGATGGCGGCGTAGAGGAACTGCAACACGCCCTTACCGAAGTCGACCTCGCCGTGCGCGACCGCGGCTGACATCGCGACGTTGAAGGTCACGATGGAGGCGGCGTCGTTGAACAGCCCCTCCGTCTGCAGCGTGCCGGTGATGCGCTTTGGGATACCGGCCGGGCCGGCCACCGCATCCACCGCCACCGGGTCCGGCGGGGCAATCGCGGCGGCGAGCACCATCGCGGTGGCCAGGCTGAGCCCCGGCAGCATCCACATCGCCGTGGCGGTCAGCGCGGCGATGGTGAGGAACACCAGGATGATCGACATGGTCAGCACCACGTTGAGTTGGGAGCCGATCTGCCCCCAACTCGTGCGCCGGGCCAGCGACCACAGCAGTGGCGGCAGGAAGATCGGCAAGATCAAGTGCGGATCGATGGACACCGTATCGATGCCGGGAATGAAGATCACCGGCGCGACCACCACAGTCAGAAGCGCCGGCCACGGCAGGCCGGTGCGCTCACCCACCGCGGCGACAAGGACGGTGGCCAGCAGTAGGCCGATTAGTGCTATGAAAGTTCCCACGGTGGGTCAGTGTACGGGGCGGTGAAGTAGCAGGCGGAGTTGTCGTCCATCTCCCCCTAGACGTCAAATAGTAAAAATAGTAAAAATAGTAAGAGGTTGTAAGGAGGAAGCTATGCCGTCAATTCCGCCCCGTCGACGAAACCCGTTTACCGCGACGGTAGGAAAGACTCCACCCGTCCTCGCAGGCCGTGAGCACTTCCTTCACGACTTCGACTCCGCAATCTGGGACGGACCGGGCAGTCACGAACGCATTTCCATAGTGACTGGGCCCAGGGGCGTGGGAAAGACCGTCCTCCTCAACGAGTTCGAAGGCGTCGCAAAGGCCCACTCTTGGCACGTCATCTCCGAAACAACGACAAGGGGATTCACTGAACGCATTCGCGATCGCGCCTACCGCCTCCTTCAGGACGAAGCGGGAGAACCCAAACGCCGACTTAGCGGTGTGACCGGACCGCTGAACTTGGGGTTCACAACTGAATCGACCTCAACGTATTCACCGATCCCGAGTCTGCGTACCGTGCTCGAGGAGTTCTTCGATCACCAGGCGGCCCAAGATGAACGCCTGGGCCAAGACCCAGTTGGGCTTCTTATCACCCTCGACGAACTGCATTACGCCCACATGAACGAGATCGTCGAGTTTGGTACGACGATCCAGCATCTCGTGAGAGAAGATCGGGAAATCGCCGTGGCAATGGCAGGTATTCCCGGCGCGGTAAAACCGCTTCTCGCCGCGGATGAAGGCCGAAATCCCGTGACGTTTCTCCGGAGAGCAAACCGTATTGAAACTGGGATGGTCCCTATTGCAGACGTACGCGACGCACTAGATCGAACCACGTCACAGATTGGAGTCATGTGGACGGAAAATGCGCTAGACCTCGCTGCTGCCGCAACCGGCGGGTATCCCTTCATGATTCAGCTGGTTGGGCAGCACGCGTTCCGCAACCTGCATGGCGATGTGATCGATGTGGACGCAGTAACCAGCGGTATCGCCGATGCTCGTCGCAAACTTGGACAGCTGGTACATGAGCCTTCACTCGCAGACCTATCTGAAGTGGACCGGACATTCCTCACCGCAATGTCTGCCGACGACGGACCTTCCCGCATGTCTGAAATCGCAACACGGATGGGCGTGGATTCGCAGTACGCCGGCAAATACCGAAAGCGGCTAATCGACGCCGAAATGATCCGGCCAACCTCGCACGGGTTTGTCGACTACGAACTTCCCTACATGCGCGAGTATCTGCGCTCACACCCCGCCACCGAGGCCATGGAGCAATTTAGAATATGGCCGGAGTGACCCGAAGCTACACCGCGTCGAAGAACTCCACCGTGGTGCCGTCGAGCACCTTCGAGGGCACCCCGATCTTGCCGGCGTCCCGAGCGGCGGCGTAACCGGACAGCCGGTCACGGTAGTGCAGGAAACGCTTCAGACTGCCGAGCTCGGTGACGTCGACAAGCTCCGCGTCGCCGAAGCTGTTCGGGTTGTCGTTGTACTCGACGATGATGCCCGCGCAGTCCGGACAGTCGGGGTGAACGAAAATCTCTTGAATTGCCATGCCGCCCCCTAGTGCCCGCGGGGCTGCGACAAAGGCTCGCCGGACTCGAAGAACGGGCGCAGCTGGTTGTCGAACAGGGTCAGCGCGGCGGCGATGGCCATGTGCATGTCCAGGTACTGGTAGGTGCCCAACCGGCCGCCGAACAGGACGTTGTTCCGCTCGGATTCTTCGGCCGCGAGGCGTCGATAAGCTTCGAGCTTCTCGCGGTCCTCCGGGGTGTTGATCGGGTAGTACACCTCGTCGTCGTCCTCCGCGAAGCGGGAGTACTCCTTCACAATCACGGTCTTGTCGGTGGGGTACTCGGCGCGCTCCGGGTGGAAGTGGCGGAACTCGTGGATGCGGGTGTACGGCACATCGGCGTCGTTGTAGTTCATCACCGGGGTGCCCTGGAAGTCGCCGACCTCGAGCACTTCCTGCTCGAAGTCGAGGGTGCGCCAGCCTAGGCGGCCCTCGGCGTAGTCGAAGTACTGGTCCAGCGGCCCGGTGTAGACCACAGGCGCGTCCGGGCTCTCGGCGCGAACCTCAGAAGCGACGGTGAACCAGTCGGTGTCCGTGCGGACGTCGATAAGCTCATGCTCCGCCATCTTTTCCAGCCACGCGGCGTAGCCGTCGACGGGCAGGCCCTCGTAGGTGTCGTTGAAGTAGCGGTTGTTGAAGGTGTAACGCACCGGCAGGCGCGAGATGATCTCCGGCGGCAGGTCGGTGGGGTCGGTCTGCCACTGCTTGGCGGTGTAGTGCTTCACAAACGCGTCGTAGAGCGGCTTGCCAATAAGCGCGATGCCACGCTCCTCCAGGTTCGTCGCGGCCGCGGGGTCGAGGCCTTCGCGCTGCTCCTCGATGAGCTTTTTCGCCTCTTCCGGCGAGTAGTAGCGGCCGAAGAACTGGTTGATCAGGCCGAGCCCCATGGGGAACTGGTAGGCGGTACCGTCGTGCATCGCGAAGACGCGGTGCTGGTAATCCGTGAAGTCGGTGAAGCGGTTGACGTATTCCCACACCCGCTCGTTGGAGGTGTGGAACAGGTGCGCACCGTACTTGTGCACCTCAATGCCGGTTTCCGGCTCGTTTTCGCTGTACGCGTTGCCGCCAATGTGGCTGCGTTTTTCCACCACCAGCACGCGTTTGCCCAGCTCACTCGCCGCCTGTTCGGCCACGGTGAGGCCGAAGAAACCCGATCCAACAACAATGAGGTCGTATGCCATGCGGCCTATTTTCGCACAGTTGCCTATCGACGGAGCTCCGCCGCGACACGCCCCAGAAGTCTCAAGTCTTTCTTGAGACTTGAACTTGCACTACACTTCGTTTCTGTCACATTTGCCACTGCTTTCGCAGTGACCCCATAGAATCTCAGGAGTATTACTGTGCAGCAACGTCGCAGCATTCAGGGCGGCGCGGCCCGACCCGCCCGGGCCGCGATCATGCCCGTGATCGTGTCCGTCCTCCTCGTCACAGCACTCGTTGCCGCCAACGCATTCAGCGGCAACCGCATCCTGCAGGTGCAGTCCCTCGGTGCAGGCACCCCGGAGGTCTACACCACCACCTCGTCGCTCGCGGCCGGCGACAACATCACCGTCGACGACGCCGCCATCCGCACCCAGGGCGGCGAAGGAAATCACGTGCGCCGCGTGGTCAAGGAATTCTCCAACGACCGCGAGTTCTCCATCGTAGGCCTGACCTGGACCGGCGAACGCGACGTGGCCGCCTACGTGCGTTCCCAGAAGGCCGACGGCACCTGGTCCGAGTGGTTCGAGATGGATCCGGCAGACCCGCAGGCGGGCTCCGACAAGTTCGGCACCGAGCCGATCTACGTCGGCCGCACTAAGCGCATCCAGGTCTCCACCGGCAACGTGGACCTGCTTGAAGGCGGCCGCGCCGTCTCCGACGCCCCCACCACCGCCAACGACATCGAAGCCGTGTTCCTGGACGGCGGCACCGGCACCGTGCAAGGCGGCATCCAACCGGTTGCCGATTCCTACACCCGCGGCATGCCCGAGGTAGTCACCCGCGCGCAGTGGGGCGCCGGCCGCAGCAGCACCCCGTACTACTCCGAGCCCACCACCGCCGCCACCGTGCACCACACGGCCGGTTCCAACAACTACTCCGAGGCCGAGGCACCGGGCATCGTGCGCGGCATCTGGAACTACCACACCAACAACCTGGGCTGGGGAGACATCGGCTACCACGCGCTCGTCGATAAGTACGGCAACATCTACGAAGGCCGCGCCGGCGGCATGGACCGCGGCCCGCAGGGCGCCCACGTCGGCTCCTTCAACCAAAACACCTGGGGCGTGTCCATGCTTGGCGACTACCAGACCGCCGAGCCCACCTCGGCCGCCCTTCGCGCCATGGGCGAGATCATCGGCTGGAAGGCCGCCGTCGCGGGCTTCGACCCCACCGGCTCCAGCTACCACGTCGCCGAGGGCAACTTCCGCGGCTCCAAGTACGCAGCCGGACAGGGCGCGATGTTCAGCAACATCAACGCCCACCGCGACTTCCACTACAACACCTGCCCGGGCGATAACCTGTACTCCAAGCTGCCCGTGATCCGCGCAACTGCGGCCACGAAGTACCGCTCCTTGGGCGGAAGCCGCTCCGGCCTCGGCTCCATCCTGGACCGCTTGAGCGGCAACGACAGCACGTCCACCACGGCGACCACGACCGCGACGGCGACCACGACCGCGACGGATGCTGCCCCGGCAAATCCGAACTCCCGCGCCACCGAAACCGCGCCGACGCCAACGCCGACGCGCCAGGGCAGCCCGAGCAACGGCACCCCCGACGGCACCCTGGCCGCGCTGTCCTCCGGCGACCCGAACGCCATCGCCACCGTGGCTGGCACCGCCATCGGCCTGGTGCTGCTGTTCCTGGCAGCCCAGGACAAGCTACCCACCGTCTCCACCGCCGGCGACACCCAGGTCTTCGAAGGTTTGACGCTGGCACAAGCAGCCGGTTTAGCCAAGCAGATCAGCCCGGCCGTGGCACCTACCCTCAACGCCTTCGGCTCCAGCGACGCCGCCCAGGTCTGGACCGCACTCGAGCCCACCTTGGGCAAGCTCGTCGCCGGCGTCGGCGGCCCCACCGACCCGGCCGTGGCGCTGTACTCCAACGGCATCGGCGCCCGCAACAACGAAGGCGAAATCATCGCCCTGGTAGGCAAGATCGCCGAGGCCTGGCTGCAGCAGGGCCTCGACGCCGGCCCGCTGGGCATGCCGGTAACGCAGCAGTTCAACCCCACCGCCGACACCGTCCGCGTGGACTTCGAAGGCGGCTTCATCACCTACAACCCGTCCGCCAACACGGTGGACATCAACACCAACTAGGCCCTCGCAAGCTCGGGCCTAGCGGTTATGCCAAATTGAGGCAGCGCGACACCGCGTCCTCCCAGGCGGCGACAAGCCGGTCCCTTTCGGGGCCGGCCATTTCGTTTTCCCAGGTAGTTGAGGGGCCGAGCGTCAGCGGTTCGTCGATAAGCGAAATGCCCATGCCCGCCGCCGACGCCGCACCCATCACCGTGGTCTCCGTGTTCGCGGGGCGCTCCACTGTCAGGCCCAGGATGTCGGCCTGCATCTGCATGAGCAGGTCGTTCGTGGTCATCCCGCCGTCGACCTTGAGCGCCTGCGGCTCCCCGCCCATCGCGCACACCACCTCGCGTGCCTGCAAACAGGTCGCCTCGAGCGCCGCCCGGGCGATATGCCGCCTATCGACGAACCGGGTCAACCCCACGATCACCCCACGCGCATCGGGGCGCCACCGCGGCGCGAACAGCCCCGAAAACGCCGGCACGATCACCACTCCCCCACTGTCCTCGACCTGGCTGGCTAACGTCTCGGACTCCGCGGCGGTGGCGAGGATGCCCAGCTGGTCGCGCAGCCACTGAATCAGCGAACCGCCCACCGCCACCGAGCCTTCCTGCGCATACACCGGCGGCTGGCCCTGGATCTGGTACGCCACGGTGGTGAGCAGGCCGCGGTCGCTGAACCTCGGCGTGCCACCCGTGTTGAGCAGCATGAACAGGCCCGTGCCGTAGGTCATCTTCGCGTCGTTTTCGCGAATCCCGCCCTGACCGAACAGCGCGGCCTGCTGGTCGCCCAGCACGCCGGTGATGGGCACGCCCGCCAGCGGGCCGCGGGGGCGGATCTTGCCGAAGTTGCCCACCGACGGGCGGATCTCGGGGAGGATTTGCGGCGGGATGCGGAGCTCGTCGCAAAGCTGCATGTCCCACTGGAGCGTCTCCAAATCCATGAGCAGGGTGCGCGACGCGTTAGTCACATCCGTCAGGTGCAGCGCGCGATCCAGGTCCTTCGCGCCGCCGGTGAGGTTCCAGATCAGCCAAGTGTCGATCGTCCCCGCGAGCAGCTCGCCCTTTTCCGCTCGCTCGCGGGCGCCGGGCACGTTATCCAGGATCCACGCCCACTTCGGCGCCGCCGGGTACGAGTTGTGCAACAGCCCCGTCTTACGCAGGAACTTCTCCGCGTCACCGTCGTGGTTCGTGCGGGTGTCCTGCCACACGATGGCGTTATAGATCGGCTTACCGGTCTCCTTTTCCCAGATCACGGCCGTTTCGCGCTGGTTGGTCAAGCCGAGCGCGTCGATGTCCTGCTCGCTGATGTCCTCGCCCGCGAGCGCCTCGCTCAACGCCCGGCGCGTGTTGCGCCAGATCTCCATCGGGTCGTGCTCCACCCAGCCTTTTTGCGGCATGTGCTGGGCGTGCTCGAACTGCGACTGAGCGACGACCTTGCCGTCGGTGCCTGTGATGCACACGCGTGTCGACGTTGTACCCTGGTCAATCGCCGCAATCAAAGCCATGCGCGTGATTCTACGGGCGGGGGCGGGGGTGCCTGTCCGGTGGCCGGGAGCTTGCGGGGTCGTGGACAGGGCCGAGCGTGCAGATCTGCTAGTTGTCGCTGATCTGCTAGTTGCCCCCGCATCAGCCTGACCCCGAACTAGCAGATCATGCCCTTACCGACAACGGAATTCAATAACACCTGGGAAAACACAAACTTGGACAGTTGATCTGCTAGTTGCGTCTCCCGGCCAACTAGCAGATCAGCGCAACTAGCAGATTCACACCACCACCAGCGGGGACCCCCACACAGACATGTCCAAAAAGTCACCAGACTCCGTGTCCAAAAAGTGTGTAGACACCACTGCCCACTGAAATCGACAAGATCCACCTTCACCCGCCCGACCACGAAAGGCATAGTGGGCGCATGGGGGATCTACAGCAGAAACGAGACGCAGAAATCCAGCTGATCAAGGACATCGCTTCGCGGTGCAAGACAGCAGTTATCACTGGCCCGGCCGCTGCACGGTGGCTTGACCTTTCCACAAAGACTTGGGTAACAAAGGTGGATCTCGCCTTGCCCGGCAACTCACGGACCTGGGGTGACAAGGATCCGCGCAAGGTGTATCACGGCGGCCTCCTCCGCGCGGCCGAGTTCGTGGAGCACAACGGCATCCGCACCGCGACAGCGATACGAGCCATGTTTGACTCGTTCCGCTACTACGGCCCGATCGAGGCGCTGGTGCAGATCGAGTCCGCGCGCTTCAAGCACGAGCACCTCACCACGGACTACCTGCTGGAAAAGACCGAAACGCTCACCCGCGCCCGCGGCATCAGGGCGTTCCGTGAACTGATCTGCTACTCCGCCGACACGTCCGCGAGCGCGTTGGAGACAATCGTGCGCTATGCGATTTTGCGCGCGATCGCGCAGGGCCGCCTCACGGGGGTGGAGACCATCGAGTTCCAGGTGGGGTTCCGCATCACTGAGGCAGATGGGTGGCCCACCGTCGCCTAGGCGGACGGGCTGGAGAAGAACAGCGGGGTGTTCGGGGATGCAGCAGAAGCTTTACGACGTGAACGCCACCGCGAAACCCAACTCCAGAATCAAGGCGCCGTGGTGCGCAGGGTCGGGTGGGACAGGGCGGGCACCGGGGAGTTCATCGCGCAGATCCAGAACGCCATTGACCAGCGCCCGGGTGTGCACCAGCTGGCGAACCGGCTGGACACTCCCTACCGGGTCTGGCTGGCCGAGCTAGCGAAAAAGGCGAGCTAGAACCAGCGCTCGAGCATTTGCGCGACGCCGTTTTCGTCGTTGGTGGCGGTGACGTGGTCGGCGGCGTCGTGAAGCATGGGCGCGGCGTTGGCCATGGCCACCCCGCGGCCGGCCCAGCGCAGAAGCTCGAGGTCGTTGGGCATGTCGCCGAATGCGATGGCGTCGGCGGCGGTGACGCCGTAGCGCTCAGCCAGGTAGCGCGCGCCGGCGGCCTTGTCCACGCCGGGGCAGGACACTTCGATCAGGCCCTCGTCCATGGAGTAGGTCACGTGAGCGAGCTCCGGGTCCACCTCGGGGGCGATGAGCTCGAACATCTGCGCCGAGGTCATGGATGAGCAACGCACCAGCAGTTTCGCGGCGGGTTGGCTGATCAGCGTTTGGGTGTCAGTGACGCCGAATTGGCTGTCCCAGGCGTCCCGGTTGTACTCGGGGGTGATGATGAAGCACTCTTCTTCCGGGTCGAGCGCGGACGAGCCGACGCGTTCCACGCCGTAACCGTGCGGCACACCGGCGAGGACGCGCTCCGCCACCTCGACGACCTCGGCCATCGCGGCCGGTGCGAGTTCGTAGGCGTGCAGCACCCGGTCCGAAGCCGGGTCGTAGACCACGGCCCCGTTTGCGCACACGCACACCGGCGCGATCGGCAGCTGCTCCAGCACGGGAATCAGCCAGCGGTGCGGACGGCCCGTAGCCAGGCCGAAGTGCGCGCCGGATTCGACGGCGCGCACGATCACTGTGCGCAGCCGGTCGGTGACTCGTCCGGCGGAGGTGATGAAGGTGCCGTCGATGTCGGAGATGATCAGGCGCGGGGCGGCGTTCATGTTGTCACTTCCTGCGCTGCTTCTTTGCCGCGCGCTCAACGCGTTCCTTCGCGTAGAGCTCCTCGGCCTCCTCGGGCGTGGGCGCGGTGCCACCGAGCGCCACCGGCATCCATGCTTCGCCCGCGCCGTCGGTGTAGAGGGAGGCGTATTCGGACCGTGAGGCGTCGAGAAGCAACTGCATCTGGCGTTTGAGCTCGGCGGTGTCTGCCTCGGCGTCGCCGGTGAGGTGGACGGGCTCGCCGTAGCGCACGATGACTGGCACGTCGCGGAAGTGTTTGGGCAGGTCCTTGGTCCAGATGCGCTGCGAGCCCCAAATCACGCAGGGCACGAGCGGCACCCCGGCCTGGTGGGCGATTCGCGCGGCGCCGGTTTTGAAGTTGGCCAGCTCGAACGACCGCGAGATGGTGGCCTCGGGGAAGATGCCGACGAGGTTGCCCTCGCGCAGCATCTGCACCGCCGGCGCGATGGAGGCGCCGCCGCGGGCGCGGTCCACCGGCACGTGCTTCATCAGCTTGAGCAGCCAGCCCAACACGGGTACGTCGAAGACGGACTTTTTGGCCATGAACCGCACGAGCCGCTCGCCGTGCAGGTAGGGCCCGGTGCCCATCAGGATGAAGTCGGCGTAGCCGGTGTGGTTGCCAGCGAGTAACGCGCCGCTTTCCGCCGGGATGTTTTCGGCGCCGATGACCGTGACCTCGATGTTCGCCGCGCGCATGAGGCGGCGGGCGAAGCCGACGAGGCCCTGGTAGAACTTCTCCACTGCTTCGTCGCGGTTGGCGGCGATGCCTTCGTAGAGTCGCGGGACCGTGAACCCGCGGTATCGGCGCGTATCCATTACGGCGTGAGCACTTCCTTGCCCACCCACGGGCGCAGCGCCTCAGGAACGCGCACGGAACCGTCCGCCTGCTGGTTGTTTTCCAGGATGGCTACCAGCCAGCGGGTGGTGGCCAGGGTGCCGTTGAGGGTGGCGGCGGTCTGGGTCTTGCCGTCCGCGTCGCGGTAGCGGGTGTGCAGGCGGCGCGCCTGGAAGGTGGTGCAGTTGGAGGTGGAGGTCAGCTCGCGGTACGTGCCTTGCGACGGCACCCACGCCTCCGTGTCGAACTTGCGGGCGGCGGAAGAGCCGAGGTCGCCGGCCGCGACGTCGATGATGCGGTAGGGCACCTCCACGGCGGCGAGCATGTCGCGCTCCAGGCCGAGCAGCTTCTGGTGCATCTCCTCGGCGTCTTCCGGCTTGCAGTAGGCGAACATTTCCAGTTTGTCGAACTGGTGGACGCGCAGGATGCCCTTGGTGTCCTTGCCGTAGGAGCCGGCCTCGCGGCGGAAGCAGGAGGACCAACCGGCGTAGAGCAGCGGGCCGTCGGACAGGTCGATGATCTCGTCCTGGTGCAGGCCAGCCAGGGCCACCTCGGAGGTGCCCACCAGGTACATGTCGTCGCGCTCGAGGTAGTAGATCTCCTCGTCGTGAGCGTCCAAGAAGCCGGTGCCCTGCATGACGTCCGGGCGCACCAGCACCGGCGGGACCATGAGCTTGAACCCGGCCTCGCGTGCCTTCTGCGCGGCGAGCATGAGCATGCCCAGCTGCAGCCAGGCGCCGTCGCCCGCCAGGTAGTAGAAGCGTGCGCCGCCGACCTTGGTGCCGCGCTTCATGTCGATGATGCCGAGCGGCTCGGCCAAATCCAGGTGGTCTTTGACCTCGAAGTCAAATTCGGGCACCTCGCCGACGTGCTCGAGGACGACGAAGTCCTCCTCGCCGCCGGCCGGAGCGCCTTCGATGATGTTGGCGATGGAGTACTGCAGCTTCTCCAGCTTCTCCTGCGCCGCAGCCTCCTCCGCTTCAGCCTCCTTGACGCGGGCCTTGAGCTCGTTGGAGCCCTCCAGCAGCGCCGGACGGTCCTCGGGGGCGGCCTGGCCGATCTTCTTGCCAAACGCCTTCTGCTCGGAGCGCAGCTCGTCCGCCTTCTGGATGGCGGAGCGGCGGGCTTCGTCGGCGGCCAGCAGCTCGTCCACAAGCGCAGGGTCTTCGCCGCGGGCTCGCTGGGACTCGCGGACGGCCTCGGGGTTTTCGCGCACACGCTTCAGATCAATCACGCTTGTTCACCTTACATTGTCTGCCGACGCCGCAACGGCACAACAACATCCGGTCATAACCAGTGGGCTATGGTGGGCGTATGACCCTTCCGATCGCAGACGGCCCTGTGCCCAAGCACGAGCAGCTCCGCTCGCTTTTGGAGTCCCGCATTGCCGAGGAGTTCTCCCCCGGCGACCCGCTCCCGGGCGAGCGCGCGCTGGAGGACGAGTACGGCGTCTCCCGCATCACGGTGCGCCGTGCGATCGGAGATCTGGTGGCGGCGGGCCGGCTGCGCCGTGTGCGCGGCAAGGGCACGTTCGTTGCCCCGGCGCCGTTGGTGTCGCGTCTGCACCTGGCGAGTTTCTCGGATGAGATGCGGGCGCAGCGCGTGGAGGCGTCGTCACGCATCCTGCTGTGCGAGCGCACCGCCCCGCCGGAGGAGGTCGCGCAGTTTTTCGGCACCGCCGCCACCGACACGCACATCCGTTTGCGCAGGCTGAGGCTTGGCGACGGCGAACCGTACGCCGTCGACGACGCCTGGTACAACGCCACGCTCGTGCCGGACCTTTTGGAAAACGACGTCTACCACTCCGTGTACACGTTGCTGGACAAGCACTACGGCCTCGGGGTCACCGAGGCGGAGCAGACTGTCACCGCGGTCACGGCCGGGCCGGACAACGCCCCGCTGCTGGACGTTGAGCCGGACGCAGCCCTGCTGCATATCGTGCGTTTTGCCCGGTCAGGACCACACAACGTGGAGTTTTGTTCCTCGGTGTACCGCACGGACCGCTACCGGCTAACTACTCGAGTAGCGCGAGAAGTGGAATAATGGGCCGCCATGGCTTCGAAACAGAGCGCGCTGCGTTCCTTCATCATCGCCGCACTGGCGGGTGCCGTCGGCGCGGGCACGTACACGCTCGCCGCCGGCACTTCGGAGACTGAGCCCGGCGCGCAGGCCTCCTCCACCACCGCCAGTTCCACCGTCTCGCCAGATCAGGCCACGACGTTCACAACCGCCGACGCGGGGGCCTGCCTGACCTGGCAGGTGGCCGAAGACGGCACGATCACCGGCTTCGAGCAGGCGGACTGCGAGGGAGAGCACCGCTTCGAGGTGTCCCTGCGCCAGAATCTGGCCACCTACCCCACCTCCGAGTTCGGCCCGGAGGCGCCGATGCCGAACCCGACGCGCCAGGCCCAGCTGCGCGAGGAGCTGTGTGGCGCCGGCACGTTCCGGTACTTAGGCGGCAAGTACGACCCGAACGGCCGCTACTCCATCGCCCCGATCCTGCCGCCTGCGGACGCGTGGGCCCGCGGGGACCGCACGATGCTGTGCGGGCTGCAGGAGACCAACCGCGCCGGCGAACCGATCCTGACCTCGGGGCGCGTGGCGGACCAGGACCAGGCCCGCGTGTTCGAGGCGGGCCAGTGCGTGGCCATCGACGCATCCAACACGCTCACCGCGGTGAAGTGCGCGGACCCGCACCAGCTGGAGATCACCAACCAGGTCTCGCTGGAGAAGGTTTTCCCGGATCACACCCCGGCCGTTGAGGAGCAGGACAAGCACCTCCAGGACGTATGCACCGAGGCCGCGCAAGACTACATGGGCAGCGAGGAGAACCTCTACCAGATCGCGCTGCGCCCGTTCTGGACCACGCAGACCCCCGCAGCCTGGGAGGGCGGCTCCCGCAGCGTGAATTGCGCGTTGATGTTCTCGCGCCCGGAGGGCGGTTTCGCCAACCTCGCCGGTTCCGCAACGCAGGGCCGTGAGCATTTGCTTATCGACGACGCTCCGCCCCCCGAGCGCCCCCCGCGCCGCCCCTTGCGGGAAGAGCAGGCCCCGACCGCGCCCGCGCCCGACGCAGACGCGCAGGACCCTGCAGCCGGCGCAGCCCAGGATCCGGCGCAGGCACCGGTGCAGTAGCCCATGCTCCCGGTCAGCGACGAGGCGTTCGAGGAGATGATCAACGACGCGTTGGACACCATCCCCGATAGTTTCGCCCAGCACATGACAAACATGGTGATCCTGGCGCGGGATTACAACCCGGACAATCCGACCCTGCTGGGCCTGTTCGAGGGCGTGCCGCTGACGGAGCAGCACTCGAACCACTCCGGGTTCTTGCCGGACGCGGTGTTCGTGTACAAAAACGCCCTCGAGGCGATCTGCGTGGATGAGGAGCAGCTGCGCCACGAGGTGAAGGTGACCGTGCTGCACGAGGTGGGCCACTACTTCGGGCTGGAAGAGGACGAGCTCCACGCCCTCGGCTGGGGCTAGTTCTCGGGTGAGAGCCCGCCCATTTCCCGAGCCACCCGCTGCACTTCTAGCGCGCGCTCTTCATCCTCCATGGCGCCCAGGCCGTCAAGGCCCCGGTATTGGATCTCGTCGGCGGCTGGGTCGTAGTGCACCGCAAGCCCCCAGCACGGGTCCTCGGCCGGGCGACGCTTAAGCAGCACCTCGTACATGAGGCGGTACAGCTGCTCCTCGAACTTGAGGTCCACCAGCCCCACGCGCCCCTCGATTTCCCGGAGGACGAAGAAGAACGCTTGCCGCCGCTGGGTGTGCCCTATAAATAAGCTCAGCGGGAACTTCTCCTGCACGTAGTGCATCTGGCTTCGCACTTCGTACTCGAAGCGCTCAACCGCGTCGCCCGCCCATGGGTACCTGTCCGTTGGCATGGTAAAGACCATATGCACTGTTGTACATGAACTTTGCGGCTAGCGCGCCGCGCGCGGCCAAGTGCCCAGCTGCCGCATCGCGGTGGTGTGCGCGGCGCAGGCTTCTAACGCCTCCGCCACCGCCGCGTCGCTGGCGTGGCCTGCCAGGTCCACGAAAAAGTCGTAGGTGTTCGGCTCCTCGCGCGTGGGCCGCGACTCGATGCGCGTCATGTCCACCCCGCGTGCGGCGAATTCCTGCAGCACGCGCACCAGGGCGCCGGGTTCGTTCTTCGTGCGGAAGACAATCGCGGTGCGGTCGTTTCCGGTGGGTTCCGGCAGGGCAGGTTGCTTTGCGACGAGCACGAACCTGGTCCGCGCCGTCTCCGCGTCAGCGACGCCGCGGGCGTGCACTTCCAGCCCGTGCAGCGCCGCCGCACGTTCGGGGGCGACGGCCACGTCGGCGTCGCCGTCGGCCACCATCTTCGCCGCCGCGGCGTTAGAGGGGGCGGGGATGAACTGCGCTTTCGGTGCACGCTGTCCGATCCAGCGCTTGACTTGTTGGTGGGCGACGGGGTGGGTGGCGAGCCGGAGGGCGTCGCTAAGCGTGTGCCCCTGCCTGGTCATCACTGCGAACGCGATGGCAAGCTCGGTCTCCCCCACGATGCGCGCGTTTTCAGCGGCGGCGAGCGCGTCCATGGTGGTAGTCACCGCGCCGTCGATGGAGTTCTCGATCGCGCATACCGCGTAGTCGACGTCACCGGCGTCCAGGGCGGCGAGCGCTGCGGCCGGCGACTCGACGGGCACGTACTGCGCGCCGTCGATGCGAAAGCTGCGGGCTGCTTCCTCCGTGAACGTGCCGGCCGGGCCCAGGTAGGCGACCCTCGTCACGGCTGCCTCTGCAGCAGCGGGTGGGTGTCGTTAGCCACGTCTCTCCAATTCTCCGCGGTGGTGCGGATGCGCTCGGCCCACTCGTCCCACGACGCGCCGCTGGTGACTTCATCGATCTGCTTGTCCATGGTGATCTGCACCTGCGCGTGGTGGAACGGCTTTCCGTCCGCTAGCGCGTCGGCGTAGGCGGTGGCGAAGGGCTCGAGCGCGGCGCGGGAGAACACGCCGTAGATGTAGGAGAGGTTCTCCATGTAAAAAATCGCGTCCACCTGCTCAAGCTGCGTGCCTTCCGGGCCGGAAGTCATCGCGAAAAAAACGTTCAGTGCTGCCCAATCCGCGCCGAAGTACTGCGCCTGCTGGTGGATCTCCCAGCCGAGTATGGTAAACAGCTCCTCGGTCAGGTGGGCGCCAGAGGGACGAAACGCAGGCTTCATGGCCGAGCGGTGGTAGAGGTGCGCGTTCACCATCGCGGCCGCGTGCGCCATTTGAAGTCGCTGCGCGAAGCGCTGCAGCGCCGCCGCATCCGGCATGCCCTCGGCTGGGTCGTACGGGTGGCTGCCGTGGTAGACAAACGAGTTGGACTTGGGCGCGAAGCTAGCCGCGTACAGCTGGGTGGGTCCGCCCTGGCCGGTCAGGGCAACCTCTTGCCAGAACACCTCGTAGAAAAGCGTGCGGTGCTCGTCCTCGTAGTCGATCGTCGCGGTCTGCGGCGGCTGGCCTTCCAGCTGCACCATCGCGGCGACGAAGGTTTTGCCCTCGTGCGCGATCACTACGGAGTAGAACGCCTCCAGCGGGAGGCGGTCGGAGATCTCCGCGACGATGGTGCGCACTAACTGTTGATACGGCTCTCTCGGGCTGCCCGCCCCGGGGTTCTCACCAGCTGCCATAGGCACGTTTGTACACGAATGTCAGCTTGTTGGCTCGTCCTCCGCCGCATCCTCGGCGAGCAGCGCGTAGGTGATCAGCCAGTGCGTCGCCATGAAGTTGTCGCCGGTCAGGTGGGGCGCGGCTGCGTCGATAAGCACCTGTGTTCCTTCCGGCCTACCAATTTCGCGCAGCAACCAGGCGCGGGTGAGCATGAGCCCGATGAGGTGGGCCTGCTGGCCGTCCTCCGGGTCCGCGACCTGGATCGGCGCGGTGTAGAACTCGAACGCCTCGGGTGCGAGGAAGCAGTCCAGCCAGGCGGCGTACTCGGCGGCCGGCAGCACGCGGCGCATCAGCGCGGCTTCGGCCAGGCCGTTGGAGACGAAATCGTGGCCCGAAACCTCCCACGCGTGCGGGTAGGCGCGGTCGTCGCCGAACCAAGCTTCGGCGGTGCGTTCCACCAACTCGCGCAGCGCAGGCGCGGCGTCGTGGATGAGCAGCAGCGCTAGCGCCGAGTTCGAGTGCACGCCGTGGCGCACCGGACACTGCTGCGTGCCCAGCCACGCGGCGATGTTGCGCTCTAGCTGGGCCTCAAGCGGCGCGAGCGCACCCTCCCACCGGGTGCCGCGGCACTCCTTGACCAGCTGCATCGCCCACGCCCAGCCGTACGGCCGCTCGTAGACGGGATGCGTGCGCAGGTACTCGGCCTCGGCGGCGATGTTCTCTTCCGTCAGGCGCTCGTCGAGGAGGTCGGCGAGCCTGTGGTCGTCGATACGCAAATGCATCTTCACCGCGGTGCAGAGCATGTGCACGCACGAGTGCCAGTCATAGGAGCCCCAAAACGCCGGGTGCAGCGTCCGCGGGTCGGGGTGGCCGGGGCCTGCCTGCTCATGGTGCATGGCGGCGGGGTACTCCTGGCCGACAACCTGCTCGATAGTGCGCGCCCACGAATCCTGCATGACGTTAAAGTTAGCGCATGACTCGGCGCCTGAAGCTCGAAATCGTGCTCGTCCTCGCGGTTACCTTCGGCACCGCGGGGCTGCGTGCGGCGCTTCGGCTTGTGGACTCGCTGTTGCAAGCCCCACTGAACCAGCAGAGCACCACCATCCACGACGCGGCCTCGACGATTCCCTGGCTGGACCTGGCGCTGCAGGCGACCTCCGCGCTGACGCTTCTCACGTGGGGCGGGCTGGCATGGTTCCTGCTTGACCAGCGCTGGCGTTGGCCCCGCTGGTCCGACGCCGCGCGCGGGGCGGGGTTTGCGGCGCTGATCGGGCTGCCCGGCCTGGCGTTCTACGTCGCCGCGGTGCACCTGGGCCTGTCCAAGGTGGTGGTGCCGACCACCGCCGCGGTGCAGATTCCGACGTCGCTGCTGTGGTCCTTCGCCAACGGCTTCGGCGAGGAGATCGTGGTGGTGATGTACCTGGTCACGCGCTTGAAGCAGCTGGGGTGGAAACCGTGGCAGTTCATCGCGGCCTCGGCGGTGCTGCGCGGGTCCTACCACCTGTACCAGGGGGTCTCCGCAGGCTTCGGCAACATTGTCATGGGCGTAATCTTCGCCTGGTATTTCCATAAAACTGGCCGGGTGTGGCCGCTGATCCTGGCGCACTTTTTCATCGATGCCGTGGCGTTTATCGCCTATCCGCTGCTGGATCTGTCGTGGCTCGGAATCTAAGCACTTCCGTCACACTGGTTACACTAAGCGCATGTCTACTACGCCCCATTCCAACGACCCCCGCGATAACGCGGGCGAGTTCGTGCTGGGCAAAGACGGCAAGCCGCTCGTGGACCGCTACGGCCGGCCCATTCGCCGTCGCACAACTGCTTCTCGACGCGATCCCGTCGCCCGCCACCCCGACGAGTTCACGCGCGTAGAACCCCGCGCGCGCAGGGTTCCGTCGCCGGGCCCGCAGCGGGTTTCGCCGAGGGTTGAGCCGGGCCACACCGTCTACGAACCCCCGACCGCGTACGAGCCGCGCCGCGCGCCGGAGCACCCGCGCCGCCGGCCAGCGCAGCAACGGCAGGCGCCGCGTCAGGCGCAGCAGCGGCAGGCGCAGCAGCGCCCCGCCCCGGAGGAAGTCCCGCTGCAGGTGTCGAAGCGGAGGCGGAAGGGACCGAAGGAACGTCGCAAAGTAAAGCTCCCCGGCTGCGGGGCAATACTTGCCCTGGTCATCGCCTTGCTGATCGGCTCGGTGCTGATCGCGGACGCGCGCCTCAACCGCACTGCCGCCATGCCCGACCAACAGATCTCCGGCACCTCGGGGACCAACTGGCTGCTCGTGGGCTCCGACTCGCGCACGGGCTTAAGCGATAAGGACGTCGAACGCCTCGGCACCGGCGGCGACCTGGGCACCGTGCGCACCGACACGATCATGCTCATGCACCTGCCGCTGCGCGGGAAACCGACGCTGGTGTCCATCCCGCGCGACTCGTATGTGCCCGTGCCCGGGTACGGCTACGACAAGGTCAACGCCGCGTTCTCTATCGGCGGCCCGCAGCTGCTGGTGGAAACCGTGGAGCAAAACACCGGGCTACACGTGGACCGCTACGCGGAGATCGGCATGGGTGGCCTCGCCGGCGTGGTCGACGCGGCTGGCGGCGTGGAGATTTGCGTCGCCGAGCCAATCGACGACCCGTTGGCCAACATCAACCTCCAACCCGGCTGCCAGGAGATGGACGGCCCTACCGCGCTGGGCTACGTGCGCACCCGCGCCACCGCCCAGGGCGACCTGGACCGCGTGGCACGCCAGCGCGAGTTCATGACCACCCTGGTCACGCGCGTGCTGTCCCCGTCCGTGTACCTCAACCCGTTCCGCATGGCGCGGCTTATGTGGGTCACCCCGACGCTGCTGACGGTCAACTCCGACGACCATGCCTGGAACCTCGCCCGCATCGTCATCGCCCTGCGCGGCGGCCTGGAAACCGAGACCGTGCCCATCGGCGGGTTCACCGACACCGAGGTGGGCAACGTGGTGCTCTGGGACGACACCGAGGCCGAAGCGCTGTTCGCGTCCCTGCGGTAAGGGCGCGTCCTCTGCGTAGATAATCTCGGTTTTCCGGGGCCGTGGGGAAGAAGACGGTGTTCTGGTTGTCCCGGAAGACCACAACACCGAGAAGGTCATCGTGCGGCCTGGTGGGTGGTCTGCAGCGACCCAGCTCACCCCAGCGACCGACCATGCTGTGGGGTTAGGCGTACCGCAGGGAACTCATCATCCCGGTTTCCTGGTGATAAGCGTTGTGGCAGTGAAATGCCCACTCACCGGGGTTGTCGGCGATCAGGTCGGCGATCATGGTTTCACCGTGGCGGAGAAGGACAGTGTCCTTGCGTAGCCCGTCGCTGCCGGGTAGCGCCCACGTGTGGCCGTGGATGTGCATGGGATGGGGCATCATGGTCCTGTTGCGCATGACCATCCGCAGGCGCTGGCCCTCCTCCACGGTCGCGGAGGAGGATTGGCCGTCGGTGAGAATGCTCCATTCATACGGCATCATCTGCCCGCCCAGGTCGATACTGACTTCTCGGTCTGGTGTGCCCTCGGGCAGGAGTGCACGGTCTGCTGGCTTCAGGGAGGACAGAAGCAGTCCGGTGGACGACAACTCGGGGAAGTCGACATCGGGGCTGGGGGCCTGGCCGCCGGCGGTGCGGATGACGGCGAAGGCGCGGTCGTCCTTACCCACCGCCAAAGCCGTGAGCGGGAAGATGCCGTCGCCGAGGATGACCTCGACGTCGACACGCTCGCCCATCGACAGGTAGATCGATTCGGTCTCCCGGGGCTGGACAGGGAAGCCGTCGGTGTGGGTGACGGTCATGCGGTGACCACCGAGGGCCACCTTGAAGATGGTGTCACCGCCCGCGTTGATAAACCGCAGGCGGGCCTTGTCACCCGGGCGAGCCTCGAAGGTCCGGTGAGCACGAGGGATACGTCCGTTGATGAGGTAGTGCGGATACATCACATCGCCGGCATCCCCGCCCAGTACCCGGTCCGGGGTGCCGTGCATCATCTGGCCGTGACCTCCCATTCCGTTATGGTCGCCCGAACCCATTCCGGTGAGCTTGTCGAGCTCATCGTCGGGAGTGCCCTGAATGCCATCGACCCAGTCGTCGAGCACGATGGTCCACTCGACGTCCTGGTCCTCAGTGTCGTCCGGATCGCGGATGATCAGTGGGGCGTGGAGGCCGCGATCAAGCTGCAGGCCGGTGTGGGAATGGTAGAAGTAGGTGCCACCGTGGGGGACTTCAAAAACATAGGAGAAAGACTCACCAGGTTCAATGGGGTCCTGGGTCATGCCGGGCACACCGTCGGCTGCGTTGTGGAGTGCGATGCCATGCCAGTGGATGGAGGTGCTCTCAGGCAGTTCATTGGTGATATCGACCTGGAGGACGTCTCCGGCGGTGGCCTCAATGGCCGCATCCCCGGTGTCAGAGACGTATCCCCACGTCTTGGCTTCGATACCGCCGATATCCAGGGAGAGGGGCCGGGCGGTCAGTGTCCGGCGCACCGTCGGCTCACCGAGCGCAGTGGGGGTGGGAGTGGGGCGAAGGGAGGGACCTGGTGCCGGGGCAGCGGGTCCAGGGTCGCTGGTGCAGGCGGCCACGGCCCCGGTGCCGGCGAGGACGAGCCCGCCGAGCAGAAACTGTCGTCGGGAAAACGCGTTCGTCATGATTTAACCTTCCTTGGTGCAAGATTTCAGTGGCACGGGAGACAGGCGCAGGTGAGGATCCTGCTGAGCCATCACGTCAGGCGCAGGTCTGTGACACAGGTGGCACCGTCGTCGGTGGTGGAAAACTCCGTGGTGCCGGTACGCCCCTGGTAGCTGACCTCAATCAGGCCGGTGACATCATCGGGAAGCCAGAAGCCAATAAACCCGTTGTCGAAGGTGGTTGTCGCCTCGTCCACCAGCACCTCACCGGTCGCCTCATCGGTGATCGTGACCTGGATATCCTCATTGTCGAGTTCCCCCTGGCAGGTCGTGAGGCTGTGGTAGAAGCAGTCGTGGGTGGAGGTGAGATAGGGTGCGATCGAGACATACGTCTGATTGTCGGGAAGATCGAGCGCGACTTCCTGGTCATCGCTCGAGAGCAGCAGTTCATCGTTACGCACTGAGGCGATCAGATCCGTGGGACGCTCAGTGACCTTCTGCCGGTCGAGGTGATCAATGATCTCCACCGCGTCCATGGTGGCCAGGCCATGGGTAGTCAGGAATGTGTCCTGGGACACCGTCCCATCGGCGGTGGGTTCCGGGTCGGCGGCCGAACACCCCGTGAGGGCGAGGGCAAGGGCGGCGGCTGCGATCGCTGCTCGTTTCACGTCAATCTCCTTGGATCGTGGTAGGGCCATGAGAAGACACCGCCTCAAGGTCGATGCCATACCTTTATCTAGCACGGGTGCCTGACGGACTAGAATTCAAAAACCCTGCTCACAGCCTTACAGCAGGGCGAAAAGGGAGTGAATTCGGTGGGCTGGGTCACCACCGGAACACCACCCCACAGCCGTGGGCGATGCCCTTCCACCCGCCCCGGGTATGCGGTGCAGACAGTGAAACCCCTGGTGGCGCCTGCTGAACCGACGAGGGAAGGCGATGCCGCCGGCCCGGGGTGGGGCACAGGGGTGACGGCGGTCGAAGGGTGATGTTTGAAGATTTGATGAAGATTTCCCGCCGGGCACTGAGCGAGGGTGGTATTCCCCCTGCCCGGAGCGATACTGGGGTCTATGGCTGACCACACACCGACCACCGCCACGCCCCCGGGGCGGGTGCTGGTCGTCGATGATGAAAAACCCCTGGCTCAGATGGTGGCCTCCTACCTCATCCGGGCCGGCTTCGATACCCGCCAGGCACACACCGGCACCCAGGCCGTGGACGAGGCCCGTCACTTTTCCCCCGATGTTGTGGTGCTGGATCTGGGGCTGCCCGAACTCGACGGCCTGGAGGTATGCCGACGGATCCGCACCTTCTCGGACTGCTACATCCTCATGCTCACCGCGCGTGGCAGCGAGGACGACAAGATCAGCGGTTTGACCCTGGGGGCGGATGACTACATCACCAAACCTTTTAGCATCCGGGAACTGGTGACCCGGGTGCATGCGGTGCTGCGCCGCCCGCGCACCAGCACCACCCCACCGCAGGTGACCGCCCCCTTGATCGTTGGTGACCTCATCCTTGACCCCGTCGCCCATCAGGTGCGGGTGGGAGAGACGACCGTGGAGCTCACCCGCACGGAGTTCGAGCTGCTGGTTGCCCTGGCCCTGCGCCCCGGCCAGGTGCTGACCCGCCACGACCTGGTCGCCGAGGTCTGGGACACCACCTGGGTCGGTGATGAACGCATCGTCGATGTCCACATCGGCAACTTGCGTCGCAAGCTCGGCACCGACACCCGGGGCCGGGGGTTTATCGACACCGTGCGTGGCGTGGGCTACCGGGTGGGGCAACCATGAATCACGGACCCGGCCTGACCTTTCGCTTCCTGGCCGCCCAGGTGTTGGTCGTGGTGATTAGCCTGCTGGTGGCCGCGACCGTGGCCACGATGGTGGGCCCGACCCTGTTCCAGGATCATATGTTGATGACCGGCCGGGAGTACCCCTCGCTGGAGCTGTTCCATGCCGAGCAGGCCTACCGGGACGCCAACCTGATCACCCTGGCCGTCGCCCTGCCCACCGCCTTGATCAGCGCCCTGCTGGCCAGCCTGTGGTTATCGCGTCGCCTGCGCACCCCCCTGCAGGATCTCACCCGCGCCGCTACCAGCCTGGCGGCCGGCAACTACCGTGTCCGCGTGCCCGCCGGAGAAGCAGGCCCCGAGGTCACCACCCTGGCGCATGCCTTCAACACCATGGCCGACCGGCTGGAACACACCGAGCAGGTCCGCCGCCAGATGCTCTCTGATCTGGCCCACGAAATGGGCACCCCCTTATCGGTGCTCACGGTCTACCTCGATAGTCTCCAGGACGGGGCCGTGGACTGGAATAATGCCACCCACACGATCATGGCTGACCAACTCACCCGCCTGACCCGATTGATGGAAGACATCGACGATGTCTCCCGGGCCCAGGAACACCGGATCGATTTGGACCTGGCGGAGGAAGGTCTCGGGGATCTGCTCCATACCGCCGCTGCTGCCGCGGGGGAAGCTTATGCTGACAAAGGCGTCGATTTACAGGTCGAGACCATTACGGACACCGCCCGGGTGCTCGTGGACCGGCAACGCTTCGGCCAGGTGATGAGCAATCTCCTGTCGAACGCGCTACGGCACACCCCGGCCGGCGGGCAGGTCCGGATCAGCGTCCACCGACAGGGGGCGTCCACCGCGCTCATCCACGTCGCCGATGACGGCGAGGGCATCCCACCTGGCCAGCTCGGACACATCTTCGAACGCTTCTACCGGGGGGATGCCGCCCGCAGCCGGGACAACGGCGGGGCCGGTATCGGTCTGACCATCTCCAAGGCATTGATCGAGGCCCACGGCGGCACTCTCACCGCCACCTCCCCCGGACCCGGTCGCGGAGCGGTGTTTGCCCTCCGCCTCCCACTGTCCCCTCCCGACAGCGAGGAGGCTGCTCGGTG
>NZ_JANRML010000063.1:0-986 GCF_026930265.1 Corynebacterium pilbarense | reverse complement strand
ATCCTTCGCTACAACAACAAACAAAATAAGGGTCCAAAACCTACTCAGATAGCTTCAGCTCCTACTAGTGACAAAGGAGAAAAATATAAAAGTAAGAATACTAACATACATTGCAACTTTTGTGATAAAGATGGTCATGATGAGTCCAAATGTTTCAAGAAGATGGCAGCCTTAGAAGCAGCGATGAAGAAGCACAACATCAGTATTGATTCTACTTCTTCTTCTTCTTCTCATGGACATGCACTTTCTGCTTCTGGTTTCTCCTTCAATGCAAATTCTACTTCTTCTTCTGATGAGTGGCTTATTGATTATGGAGCATCTTATCATATGGTTAAAGATAAAGAAATGTTTTTTTCTCTAAATGAATGTAACACCAAGAAAATATTTGTTGGTGATGATAGATCTCTTAGTGTTGTAGGATCTGGAACAATTCAAGTAGAAAATGGTCATTTCAATGATGTATTATGTGTTCCAAATCTTTCTTGTAACCTTCTATCAGTATATCAAATCACTCATTCAGGTGAAGGTAAAACCGTCGAGTTTTCACCTCACCAAGTTGTAATCAAGGATCTAAAAGATCCTAAGCATGTTCTTGCAACTGGAATTGCTGATGATATTACCAGGTTGTACAAGTTTGACAACTTTGGGTCATCATCTTTTTCATCAGTTTTTGTTGCTCATAGCGATGACTTGAGCAAACTTTGGCATGAGCGGTTTGGTCATCTAAACTATCGCTCATTGCAAAAACTATGTAATCAACAGATGGTGACTGGTCTTCCTCTTGTTTCATGCAGAGATGGTGTGTGTGCCGGTTGTGTTCTCGGCAAACATCATCGGGACAGTTTTGACAAACGTGCCTCTTGGCACGCCTCGGGCCCTTTGTAGCTTGTTCACAGTGACTTGTGTGGTCCACTTTATTCTCCTTCTTTTTCTGGGTGCAAGTATTTATTAATTTTCATTGATGATTTTTCCAGGCATACTTGGGC
>NZ_JANRML010000062.1:0-992 GCF_026930265.1 Corynebacterium pilbarense | reverse complement strand
TTTATCACCTGCCATATCTGCATCAACATATCCCTGTGGAATAGTGTATAAACCTCCAAAACATAATGGATGTGTAGTAGTACCTCTCAAATACCTGAGAATCCACTTTACTGCCTCCCAATGTTCTTTACCTAGATTGTTCATATACCTGCTCACAACTCCCACTGCATGTGCAATATCTGGTCTTGTGCAAACCATTGCATACATCAAGCTGCCAATTGTTGATGAATAAGGGACCCTGGACATGTATTCTATCTCCTCCTGTGTCTTGGGACACATTTCCTTAGTTAATTTGAAATGGCTGGCCAAAGGTGTACTAACTGGTTTTTCATTCTGCATTCTAAACCTCTCCAACACCTTCTCTGTGTACTCACCCTGAGACAATGTCAGTTTGCGATTTTTCCTGTCTCTTGTTATTCTCATACCAAGGATTTTCTTTGCAGCACCCAAATCCTTCATCGCAAATGAATTGGCTAATTTCTTCTTGAGAACATTTATATCCTGCATATTAGACCCTGCAACAAGCATGTCATCTACATACAATAGCAAGATAATATAGCTTCCATTTTCTAGCCTTTTAAAATAAACACAGTGATCAGAATGACATCTACTATAACCCTGTTCTGTCATAAACCTGTCAAACTTCAAATACCACTGCCTTGGAGCTTGCTTTAGGCCATATAAGCTCTTCTTCAACCTGCATACCAAATTCTCCTTCCCTTTGACCTCATACCCCTGTGGCTGCTGCATATAAATCTCTTCCTCCAAATCCCCATGGAGAAAAGTTGTTTTTACATCTAACTGTTCAAGATGAAAATCTTCTACTGCCACAAGACTTAAAATAGTCCTAATTGAAGTCATTTTAACAACATGAGAAAATATTTCATCAAAATCTATACCTTTCTTTTGTGCAAACCCCTTTACAACAAGTCTAGCCTTGTACCGCTTTTTTCCTCCATCTTCTTCCTTCAACTTGTAAACCCATTTATTCT
>NZ_JANRML010000061.1:0-1015 GCF_026930265.1 Corynebacterium pilbarense | reverse complement strand
GGTTTGAATGATCTTATGTGGAAACTCTCCTCCTCTTATGGATACCGGCCCAATAGGTTGTTTTGTCTATTTCTTCAACTATGTATAGTAGGTCAGTGTAATGTCTTTGAGCTATTAGAGGATATGCTAGGGATTTTATGCATGTATTTGATAAATTTAATTATGAGACATGATTGACATTGCTATGATCCCGAGGACTGATGAGCCCATGGAGGGCGTAGTTTTTGATGTGCAGGACCATGCCCGACGGACAGGTACCAGTGGATCGGTACACATGGGGAGATGATTAGCTCGGACCTCCATGGGGCTGAAGAGCCCATCAGATGGTTGCTGGGATGGCAAAGGCAGGACAACACCAGGATGAGCCCTTGCATGAAGAAGGCAGAAGGACGCCCTCACCAGGACACTTTGGCAGAGATTTGACCTATGGGGATCAGCCCCTGCAGATGGGATGATGGCTTTGATGGACAGGACGCCACCCAGGGCAGGCTGGACAATCTTTGGAGCATGTGGCAGCGTGCTAGGCTTCTCTGGCACGTGTGACAGGTTGCTGGAGCCCCAGGAGGGGCAACGTTTCACTCATTTGGTGGATATCATGCCCTAAGAGGGCCAACGTCTCCCTTTAGGGGCTTGACGCCTTGACATTTTGCTCATTTTGGCAATTTAGCATGTAAAAAGTGACAAATGATTTAAAACTGAACTGTTAGCCTTGTCGGCTATTTTGTTGACCTAATTTTAATTTTAAGGTCAAGTATTGTATAAATAGAGGATGTTTTTCCCTCTTAAGGATCATAACATAACTTGCTCTCATTTGAGAGATCACTCTTTAGCTCTTGTCTTGGATTTTTTCTCTCTTGGAAGTGTAGCGCAACCTCTTGGAGGAGTTATTTTTTGGTGAAGTGGTGCTATATGCTATTGGAAGGTTTACAACTAGGGTGTGGATGCATGTTTCTTCATGATCTTGTAAGTGTTTTTCTTCAAAGCTTCTTGATTGAATAGTTGTGGTCTAACATTT
>NZ_JANRML010000060.1:0-1015 GCF_026930265.1 Corynebacterium pilbarense | reverse complement strand
TTGAACTTAAGAACAACCTATCATCCTGAAACTGATGGGAAAACTGAGAGAGTAAATTAAGTCATGGAAGACATGCTCAGGATGTATGTCATGGATAATCAAACCCATTGGGAGAAGTACCTACCTTTGGTAGAGTTTTCCTACAATAACAGTTTTCATAGCTCCATCGGAATGCCACCCTACGAAGCTTTGTATGAAAGGTCATGAAGAACGTTGTTGAGTTGGGATAGACTAGAAGAGCGAGTAACATTTGGGCCAGAATTGATTCAAGAGATGGAGGAACAAGTGATTCAGATTAGGCAGAGACTAAAGGAAGCACAGGATAGGCATAAAAGTTATGCGGATGCACACAGGACAGACCGAAGTTATGAAGTGGGAGACTAGGTTTTCATTCGCATTAGGCCTAATAAGAGTACCATATGGTTCGGGAAGGGGACAAAGTTGTCACCTTGATTTATAGGACCATTCAAAATCCAAGAGAAAATTGGACCCGTTGCCTATCGTCTCGTACTACCACCCCACTTGCATAAAACTCATAATGTTTTTCATGTATCTGTTCTACGTCATTATGTTGTTGATGAATCACATAAACTAAATTGGAAGGAATTGCAGGTATTGGACACGGGAACCCTCACGGTAGAACCGTTACGCATATTGGACCATAGAGTCTGACAGCTTAGGAACCGTCTGGTAGACCAAGTTAAGGTCCAATGGGACAAGTATAGTCCAGGATCTGCTACTTGGGAGGATGCCGAGACGTTACGACGAGATTATCCCTCACTTTTTTGACCACCTCGAGAATATGTTTCTTGAAGGTTGGGTGTATGTAATGCCACCTTTTGACTTAGATAGCTAGGATTAATTAAGGACTAATAATCTTTTATTTTCTATTAATTGTGAAACTATTAATGATACACTTGAACTTTTAAGACATATGAACCTATGTGAATGTCAATTCTATGAGTGTTTAACGTTATTTGAATGATGATGGATATGATGCAATCTATCATGTCAA
>NZ_JANRML010000059.1:0-1047 GCF_026930265.1 Corynebacterium pilbarense | reverse complement strand
ATTATAACTAGTTTTCTAACTTCATAGAGTAAGTCATGACTTCTTTGAATTGATCAACCTTTCACTTTGACCCAAAATTCAAACTTGACGTCTTAGCTTGTTGAGAGTACCAGGAGGTGCACTAGGTTAGGGAACACTAGGATATCTAGAAATTAGGTCAACATCTTCACTTAAGGTGCCTCAACAAGAGGTTTAGGGTTTCTACAACTGCTTCTGCTGGTAACCTTAGCTGCAGTGCTTTTGGAAGCTGCTCCTGCTAGTAACCCTAGCGACAGTTCCTCAATGAGCTCAATATCCTAGCGGCTATGTTTCCTTCTAGCGTTTTAGACTGAATGAAGGAGGTGTGGGCCCATAACCTGTTAGAATATGATGGATGTGCTCGTTTAACCATAGACAATATCACTATTGTCACCCAACCATAGGCCGAAGCCACCCCCGAGCACCTTAACCTTGACAGAGAATCATTCCGGAAGAAAACCCTAGGCTAGATAGCCAAACAAAGAGTAGCGCATCAATCCCCAAGGATAGCGCATCGCAAAAGACTGATCAGATGTTCCAAAACCTAGCCAAGACATATTCAAGCCAATACTGAAACTAGCTGCTATTGCAGCTGCACCTGCAACCCTCCTCCAAACCTGTGCACCAACTACAACTACAGTGCGCACCAACTGGGAAAACTGCAGTCCTGAGATGTGACAAATGAGAACTGGCGCCCTGTATTTATAGTAATCCTGCCAGTTTACTGGGGCCGACTTCTCATTCTGGGTATCTGTCTGTTCAGTATATATTATTATTTCTAGCTGACTTCTTCTCTTGGAGGCTAATAACCTAATATAAATTATCTTCTTGAGCCGACAAGTCTTCTAGGGTTATTAGCCAACTCATTAGGGTTTCTCTTGCTTCCCAGAGTCTTCTATTCTCGTCAGGTTTACACGTGGAGGTAAATACCTCCCACAACTACCATAATATTAGCACTCCCTCCTAGCTAGGGAGGTATTACAGGTAATGGTCTTGAGCACAAAAACATACCATTTACCCAGTAGCCTC
>NZ_JANRML010000058.1:0-1076 GCF_026930265.1 Corynebacterium pilbarense | reverse complement strand
CCATTACCTGGGCTACTTCATTCATAAACATGGTGTACATGTGGATCCAACCAATATCCAAGTCATCCATGACTGGCCATCCCCAACCACACTCACTGAGCTTCGGAGCTTCTTAGGCCTTGCCAATTTCTATCGCAGGTTCATGTTGGGATTCTCCCATATTGCATGGGCCCTCAGCCAAATAACTAGGGGTGGTGGTAAGGAAAAATTTGCGTGGGGCTGGTCCCAACAACAAGCATTCGATGATTTGAAGCAATGCTTGTGCTCATCCCCAATACTTTCACTACCAGACCTGCAACAACCCTTTGAGATCGAGACAAATGCTTCAGACTATGCTGTGGGCACCGTTCTCACTCAGCACGGCCACCCTGTGGCCTATCATAGTGAGACACTGTCAGATGTTGTCTGTAAGTACCCTACTTATGAAAAAGAAATGTACTCCATTGTGCAAGCCTTCCACCAGTGGAGACATTACATTCTGAGGAAGGAGACAGTCATCCACACTGATCATAAGCCATTGCAGTTCATGTAGACACAAGGAAAATTGTAGAATGACCGTCATCAAAAGTGGTCCACATACTTGCAGCAATTCCACCTCAACATCAAGTATAAAACATGAAGCACCAATCGCGTTGCTGATTGCCTCAGCAGACCGCCAGTCGCAGCACTCACCACAGTGCTAGACTCCTGCATCCATGAGACCTCTGGATGGCCCCAACTCTATGAGACAGACCCTGACTTCGCCACCACCTACCAAATGTTGGGTGCAAACGTAGTTGTCGATAATTTCCATCTTCAGGATGGGTTGTTGTGTCGTCTGGGCCATATCTATGTTCCATCAAGTGAGCGAGCAAATATGATATGGGAAGCCCACTACAGTCGGGTGGCAGGACACTTCGACATCGAAAAGATAGTGGCGATGCTACAGAAACATTTCTACTGGCCGAAACTTTGACAGGAGGTCAGCAAGTATATCAGGTCCTGCACTGCCTGTGCTATTTCCAAACCAACCACTAAGAAACAGGGCTTGTACACCCCTCTTCCTACTCTTGACAGGCCATGGGAATCCACTTCAA
>NZ_JANRML010000057.1:0-1079 GCF_026930265.1 Corynebacterium pilbarense | reverse complement strand
GTCGTTACGTGCATAAACCCGCGGTTGAGGGATTCATACACGCAGGAAATACAAGTGGTTCTTAAGCGCACATCTGTTGGCCACCCTTGTAACCCCTGTTGGTACCCCTTCGAGTGGTAGCGCATCAGACAACACCTGTGTACGGATCGACCTAGATTTCCTGAAGCCCTCTTTAGATAAACCTATCGGCCGCCAGACTGCTATAGTGTCACCGAGAACAACACTCGGGAAGATACTCTCTAGTACCTGGGTAGTCGGGTAGTACGGCTAAGGGTACGGTCTATCCTCCTTAGTTAGTGCCCTGAGATATTGGGCCGAGTACTACTGTTGGACCCCGCACGTATATCAGAGAGCTATAGCACAGGGCAAACCCTTGTCTGTAGAACCCTTGAATACCTAACCCTTGGGGAACATAAACAGCAACATAAACAAATTAAACCGGCGAGATCTATTGACGCGCATTTGTGTTCGAATTGCTAAGTAAATACTCTCTGGTTCAGAATTTGGGGATTTCAGCACTGCAACATTCTTCAGACGAAAGCATAACCCCGCAGCTGTAAAAAAAAAAAAAAAAGTGTGGAATTTTTTTCACCATTATTTGAGACCTATTCCATTAGATTCATCTCATCTCCCTTATCATTTTCATCCATATCATTTTTCTGCAAAAATTTTTGACCCGCCCACTCCCTTTTCAGCTCACCCATCATCATGGCCCATACCCGTAACCAAGAACTAGAGTCTCGCTTCAACACCCTGCAACATGGTTTACTTGAGACCCAACAAGAAGTGAAACAACTCAGTGCTACTATTGCCTCCCGTGATGCCTCCATGAATGCATCCATAAATGTAGCCGTGCAGTCCGCCATGGTAGAAGTCAAACATGAACTGACCACCCAGCTTGAATCTGTCTTTTCTGCACTCTGCACCAAACTCAAGCTCCCTACCGATGACTCTTTTCCTGATGCACATAAAAAGACTGAAGGTGAAACTTCTTCCCATTCCTTTCAACCCCATCACTTTCAAAGGGACATACGCCTTCCGCAGGTGGATGTAACCAAATTTGATGGCTCAGACCCCAC
>NZ_JANRML010000056.1:0-1118 GCF_026930265.1 Corynebacterium pilbarense | reverse complement strand
TTCTTTGAAATATGAGATGTTGTAATTTGCTTCAACTTCTTCTTCTTCTTCTTCTTCCCTTACATGAAGGTCTTTTATCTTGTCCCAAAGATATTTTGATGATGCACATGATCCCACCTTGGATTTCACTGAATCTATCAATCCATCCAGGATGGTATCTATTGCCAGTTTGTTGTTCCTTTTTGCTTCCTTCTGAGCTGCAGTCTTTGGTTTCTTCAAAGCATTGTATCTTGAAGCAACTGAGAACCAAACATCTACCCTAAGATCTTTCAAGTAAGTTTCCATTCTATTTTTCTAGTATTCAAAATTACTTCCATCAAATGGTGGAATCCCATTTGGAATGTTGTCTTCCATTTATGCTTAGGATCTTCCTTCCAGTGGTTAAACTGTACTGAAGGTAACTCACTCTGATACCAATTGTTGATACTGAGAGGGGGGTGAATCAGTATCAAGTACAATTTAAAACCTTTTTCAACTTATACTTAAACCATTCAATTATATCCAATGAGCAATGAACAATAGTATAAGAGTTACACCAATACACCACAATACACCATGCACAATATATGAGAAATAATCAATAGTTATTGTTCAAGGGAAGTAATGACTTCCAAAGGTAGCTACAACTTCCAAATGTAAAGGGAGGGATAAAACTCCAAGAGGAAGATACAATCCTCCAATATCAAGAGAGGGTTGACCTCTCCATCCTTGCCCCTTCCTTCCACCCAAGAATATATGAGAGATAATAAAACTTTACATTAAATCATCACCATCAACCAATCATCACATAGAACCTGATAATGCTTCCTGAGACTTCTTCAATTTCTGCAATTCTTCAATTCTTGGAGTACTCTGATCCTGTAGATAATATTACTCAATGTATTCTCTGAAACTCCTCCAATCTTCACTCCTTGAATCCTGCCCAAAAAGAGGTTATAGAAAGAATGGTAGACTTTATTCAATTCTGGTCTATTCAGGAGAGTGAACTTGCACAGAATACCCCACGCTCAATAATTAACATCTGATTCTAAAAATCGCACAGAAGAAATTACAGTCCATAATATTTCCAATGAAATTCATCCCACTTCATTTGGATTCTCGATGAAGAAGTTATGATT
>NZ_JANRML010000055.1:0-1124 GCF_026930265.1 Corynebacterium pilbarense | reverse complement strand
GTATCGACTGAATTTGTTCTATAAACTTCTCTGCCCGATCAATATCATATTGCCCATCAACAGCAATATCTTTCCCAAAGATGAAATCTAAAGGTGACTTGGGAAAATAGCCAAAACATGCCTCAAATGGCGACGTTTGAGTCGAAGAGTGCTTAGCTCGATTGTACGCATGTTGAACGTAGTGTAAATGTTCATCCCAAAGTTTAGGATGCTTGCTGCAATAAGCACGAAGAAGATGCACCACTGTACGATTTACCACCTCTGTCTGACCATCTGTTTGCGGATGAAAAGCTGTGCTCTTTTTCAGTTTGGTGTCCATGAGTGCCCATAAACTCGACCAAAAACTTCCAACAAATCGAGAATCCCGATCAGAAATAATGGACTTAGGCAATCCAAAATGCACCCAAACATTTTGAAAGAACAACTGTGTCGTTTGTTCTGCTGTAACCTGCTTAGTACAAGGCATCAAAATACACATTTTGCTAAATCGATCAACCACAACATAAATATAATCATGACCTCTTCTCGACATAGGTAAACCACCAACAAAATCCATGGAAATACTTTCCCAAGGTCGAGAAGGAACTGGAAGTGGAGTATACAAACCCAACTTTCGATTACTAGGTTTACTTGTGGCACACAACGAACATCCTCGAACATATCTCGAAACACTTTCATTCATTCTAGGCCAGTAGCAGTATCTTTGCAAATTAGCCACTGTCTTGCCTACACCAAAATGACCAGCAATAAGAGAAGAATGTGCTTCCCTTATAATGTTGATTCTTTCCCCCTGTGGAATACACAACTTGCCAAGATGATACAAGAGATTATTATGCAAATGATAATCCAATTCTTCAACATGGTTAGAGTGGCACAAAGTTTCATACACTTCTTTAAAGTTAGTATCTAAAGCATATTGCTCCACATAACTTTCATGCATTATAGGACTATGCTTAAGAATAACTGAAGCACTAATAATAGGCCTTGAAAGCATATCAGCGACTTTGTTAAAAATACCCTTCTTATACCTGATTACCAAATGAAACTGTTGAAGAAAACCCATCCATCTGAAGTGCCTAGCTTGTTGTAGCTTTGTTTGTGATTATAAGTATTGCAGTGGTTGA
>NZ_JANRML010000005.1:0-150153 GCF_026930265.1 Corynebacterium pilbarense | reverse complement strand
CTAGCCGTGGCTTACCCCGACCGATTCGCGGACTACTTGTAAACCAAGCCCCCGCACACAAAGAATCGGACACCCTCCGGCGGTCTTTGTATTCGACCCGTCGATCTCCATTTTGGACATGGAAGAAGCCCCGCATTTCGACACAATCGACGGTCAGCATTTCGACGTGTTGGAAAGCTGCTTCGACTCGGATGGCTCCCCCTACCCGCGTTACGGCCTCACCGAATCCATCGGCATGCTCATCGCTCCACCCGATGTAGCCTCCGCGATCCGAGACGCTCTCAACCAGCAGGGTGCTCGCATCGCCGAATGCACGTTCACGAGCCAGTACGGCGACTACACCGGCTTCCGCGCGTTCAACCTCCACGAAGACACACCGCAAGCCCCTGTGTTCCGAATCCGAACCTCACCCGACAACCCCGACCTGTGGATGGACCAGTACTACACCTCCGAGTTTGTGGACTGGCTCAAAGCCAACTTCGACACCCGCGGACTCCAAACCCGCACAGTCGACCAAGACCCCCACTACTACCAACCCAAGAAGAAATAGGAGTGCTGCCATGTCCTCGCCCACAATCCCCCTCGACCAGTACCTCGCCGACACCGAACCCCCACCAATACCCGACCTAACATGGGAGGAAGCCAAAGCAATCCTGTCCGAGTCCAACGACGCAGAAACGCACGTGGCTGTCATTGCCCCACTCGCGCGCAATTACAGCACCTCCCGCAGCATCCCCGGCAAGGAAGCCTTAAACGTGCTCGCCGACTCCCCCGTCGCCCTCTGGGCGGTGATGCTGCTTAAGGCCTACGACGCAGCGCAGTATTCTCCGCTGGATCTGTACCGGTTCGTTGAGGAGGCGGAAGCGCCGTCGGCAAGCGACGAGCTTCTCGCCATGCACCACTGGGCCACCGCGGTGCTGCACCACGAAGCACCACTCGAAGATCCAAACAAGGCGCTCGCAGGTTGTCGCGCCTTTTTGGAAGTCAGCGACGGACGCAATTGGGTACGCCCCGATATCGAAGTTGCCGGCATTGTGCTCGAAGCCGCAGTTGAATATCCGGACGGACCAATCGGACCAACCGGCACCGAAATCATGCGGCAGTGGGAGGAACGTCTCACCAACGCGATCGAGGCGGTCGACCCTGACTTCGCCTACACCGAAAACCAACTGCTGCGCATCTGGAAAGACGACTAAGGAGTGCCTCGATGACATACTTCATGCAATTCGACAAATCGATGAAGGCGATCCGCCCGTCCGACAACACGCGTCTGCGCATGCCGACGGATGACGGTGACGTTGAAGTCCACGTCTACGAAGCGAAACACCGAATCGGCGGCGCCTCTTTGGTCGGCGTACCCCGCACGGCTGAAAACTTAGCGGTGCTCGGTCTTTCCGCCGACACCGGGAAGCAATCACCTTGGATCATTCCTCCATTCCCACTGCTGAAGAGTGCATTCCGTAAGGGTGGCCCCTTCATCCGCGACGGGAAGGTAGAACACATTCCAAGCGGATTCGACCCTCAGAAGGTCGCCGTAGGCGGGGATGTGTACCGCCCGGGACCGCCGGCGTACATTCCATACGATTTGAAAGGTGAGATCCCTCTCAACATCGAAAGCGTCGACCCAACTGCTTGGGACATCGAGATGTGGATCGGAGGGGCAGGAGTTCGCCCTGCCACCAAAGAAGAACGTTCCTATCAGCTCATCCCCTGGACGTATTATCCGCTCGGGTTCCTGGATCTGTGGCTTGAGCAATACCGCTGCTACCACCTCGATTTGGACATACCGACAGAGCTAAGCCCACCAGACGAGGACATCGACCACGACGCCGAAGAAACGGAAACGCCGACCGGGCTGAAAATGCGCAAGGTGGAAATCGACGCCTCGACTGGCGAACTCGAAGGCCAACACTCGGTCTACGTCCAAGTGATTGTCGATTCAGAACTCGACAAGGCAATCGCCGCCACCGGACACGAAGCCAACGGCTACTTCCTCGAAGGACTAGCGCGCTACCTCCAATCAGCCGACCGCATCGACTCCAACCTCCAGCTCGACCCAGAAGGCGACGGCATCGGCGTCTACGGAGACCCCGCCCACGTCGACAAAGCGCAGGCAACACTCACCAAAGTCGCTGAATCCCCCGCAGAAATCGCAGAACTTATCAACCAGGCAGAGAAAGCGGGCATCGAGTTCGACGACTAGCTACCGGTGAATCACCCCCCCCCCAGAGAAACTATGCCGCTGCATAGCGAAGTGAGCCCACGCGGCTATGCCGCTGCATAGTGGATTCGGTCCGGGAGACTATGCCGCTGCATAGTCAAGCGAGCCCTCTTGCCAACTCGAGTTTGTACGAATTTACATGCGTCAATGCTTATAAGCTTCTGACCTGCACCCTCAAAACTGAACGAACGTACCAATTGTCGACTTTTGCACGTTTCGTTTAGGCGCCCACACCTACGAAGTATAGCGACCGACGACTCCGGGACTATGCAGCTGCATAGTCCCCACCGACAGCGACCTACGCCGACCGCTCGGCGAGCACCTTCCCGGTCGCGGTATCGCGCTCGGCCAGCTGCGCCGGGGTGCCGGTGGCGACGATCTGCCCGCCTTCGGCGCCGGCGCCCGGGCCCATCTCGATCACGCGGTCGGCTTGTGCGATCACGGAGAGGTCGTGCTCGACCACGATCACGGTTTGGCCTGCGTCGACCAGGCTGTTGAGTTCTTGCACCAGCAGAGCAACGTCGGCCGGGTGCAAACCGGTAGTCGGCTCGTCCAGCAAGTACACGGTGTGTCCCCGGCGCGAATTGCGGGAGCGCTGCAACTCCGTGGCCAGCTTGATGCGCTGCGCCTCGCCGCCGGAGAGTTCCGGCGCGCCCTGGCCCAGCCGAAGGTAGCCCAGCCCCACGGCCTGCATTGTTTCCACGGCGCGCAGGATCTTGGGCTCGTCGGCGAACACGTCCGCGGCTTCATCGACAGTCAGCTCCAGCACCTCCGCGATGGTCAGGCCCTCCCACGTCACCTCGAGGGTCTCGTCGTTGTATCGCGCGCCGCCGCAGTCCGGGCAGGTGGTGTACGACCCAGGCAGGAACACCAGCTCCACCTCGATCTTGCCGGCGCCGCCGCAGGTCGGGCACTGGCCCTGCTTCACGTTGTAAGAGAAGCGCGACACGGTCCACTTGCGCCGCTTCGCCTCGTCGGTGCTGGCGAACAGTTTCCGCACGCCGTCGAAGAGCCCGGTGTACGTCGCCAGCGTTGAGCGCGGAGTGCGCCCGATGGGCTTCTGGGTGATCTGCACGACTCGGCTCACCGTGTCGAAGCCTTCTTGCTTATCGACGTTCCATCCGGCCTCCCCTGCCCCGGCACCATCAGCGGCTTCGTCCTCCTCATCGACGACGGTGGACGCCGCCTCGCGCAGCACTCCGGCGAGCACGGTGCTGACCAGCGTGGACTTGCCGGAGCCGGACACGCCCGCCACGGCGGTGAACTGGCCCATCCCAAACGACACGTCCAGCCCTTCGATGGAGCGGGCCGAAACGCCGTCCAAAGACAGTTCCCCGGTGGCGGACCGGGGGTCGTCGTTAAGCGAAAGTGCCCGGTTCGCCAACGCCTTCGCAGTGGGTGCGTCGCCGGTGTACTCGCTGGTGGGACCGGCATACACCACCTCGCCGCCGCGTTCGCCGGCGAGCGGGCCGACGTCCACGAGGTAGTCGGTCTGGGCGACGAGTTCCATGTCATGCTCGACCAAGAGCACGGAGTTGCCGGCGTCGATGAAGCGGCGGCAGATGTCCAGTACCGCGCCGCGTTCGGCGGGGTGCAGGCCGGCGGACGGCTCGTCCAGCACATACGCCACGCCGAACAAGCCAGAGCGCAGCTGGGCGGACAGGCGGATGCGCTGCAGCTCGCCGGCGGACAGCGTCGGCGCGGGGCGGTCCAGGCTTAAGTGCGCAAGGCCCAGGTCGAGCGCGGACTGCAGGGCGGGCAGGATCTGCTTGAGCAGCAGGTCCTCGGCCGAGCCTTCGGACGGTTCCTGCGCTGCCAGCACCTCGTAGACCTGGTCCAGCGGCAGGGCGCCGAGCTCGTCGATAGGCATCCCTGCGTAGGTGACCTTGAGTGCCTCCGGGTTGAGGCGGCGACCGTGGCAGGTCTCGCACACGCGCGACTCCATGTAGGACAGCACGCGTTTGCGCAGGGTATCGGACTGCGTCTCGGCGAGCGTGTTGGTCAAATACGACGCCACGGAGCGCCACGTCCCCTTGTAGTTGCGCTGGATCTGGTC
This sequence comes from Corynebacterium pilbarense, assembly GCF_026930265.1. NCBI lineage: Bacteria > Bacillati > Actinomycetota > Actinomycetes > Mycobacteriales > Corynebacteriaceae > Corynebacterium > Corynebacterium pilbarense. The sequence goes on along the minus strand of NZ_JANRML010000005.1, from coordinate 145,876 downwards.
CTCGCCGCGCAGGGGTTTGACGGTGACCACGGGGCGCTCCTCGGTAAACAGGATCCACTCGCGGTCTTCCTTGGGCAGGTCCTGCCAGGGCGAATCCAGGTCGTAGCCCAGGGTGGCCAGAATGTCGTGGAAGTTTTTGCCCGCCCAGGCACCGGGCCAGGCCTTAATGGCGCCGTCCTCGATGGACAGCGTCGGGTCCGGCACCATGGATTCCTCGGTGGGCTCGTGCACCACGCCGGTGCCCTGGCACGTCGGGCACATGCCCTCGGTCGTGTTCGGGGAAAACGAGTCGGAGTACAGCCCCTTCGGGTTGTCGCCCGCGCGTGAGTACAACAGGCGGATGCTGTTGGACAGCGCGGAGACGGTGCCCACGGTCGAGCGCGCGCCGCCGCCGGAGGTGGACTGCTCCAGCGCCACCGTGGGTGGCAGCCCCTCCACCGAGCCGACCTGCGGGTCCACCGCGGAGCCGATCAGGCGGCGGGCAAACGGCGCGACCGATTCGAGGTAGCGGCGCTGGCCCTCGCCGTGAATGGTGCCGAACGCGAGCGAGGACTTGCCGGAGCCGGACACTCCGGTCACTGCGACGAGTGTGCCGCGCGGGATGTCCACATCCACGTTGCGGAGGTTGTGCAGGTGGGCGTCGCGAACTTCAATTCCAGGCATGCCCACCAGCCTAACTATTTAGGGGTTGCGCGTGTCTTCTCCAAGCTGGTGCACATGGATGGTGTTCGTCGTGCCCGCAACACCCGGCGGGGTGCCCGCGACAACGACCATGGTGTCGCCCTCCTTGTAGTCCTCCATTGCCAAAAGCTGGCGGTCCACCACCTTGATCATGTCGTCGGTGCTGTGGACCTCCTCGCACAGGAACGTCTCCGCGCCCCACGTCATGGCCAGCTGCGAGCGCACCTGCTGCACCGGCGTGAACACCAGAAGCGGCAGGTCCGGGTGCAGGCGCGCCACGCGGCGTGCGGTGTCGCCCGAGGTGGTGAACGTGACAATCGCGCGCGCGTTGAGGCGGTCGGCGATGTCGTTCGCCGAGTAGGACACCACGCCGCGTTTCGTGCGCGGGATGTGGTTCAGCGGCGGCACGCTGCCCATGGTCTCGGCGGAGCGGACGATGCGGCTCATGGTGCGCACTACGTTGTGCGGATCCACGCCCACAGACGTCTCGCCCGAGAGCATGACGCCGTCCGCGCCGTCAAGCACCGCGTTGGCCACATCAGACGCCTCGGCGCGCGTCGGGCGCGAGTTCTCAATCATCGAGTCGAGCATTTGCGTAGCGACGATCACGGGCTTGGCGTTCTCGCGCGCAATCTGGATCACGCGCTTTTGCACTGCCGGGACCTGCTCGAGCGGGATCTCCACGCCCAGGTCGCCGCGGGCGACCATCACTGCGTCGAACGCGAGGATAATGGATTCCAGCGCGTCCACAGCCTCGGGCTTTTCGAGCTTGGCGACGACAGGCACACGCCGGCCGACCTCATCCATGATCTCGTGGACCTGCTCCACATCCGCCGGAGAACGCACGAACGACAGGGCAATAATGTCCACGCCGAGCTCCAGGGCGAAGCGCAGATCAGCCTTGTCCTTCTCGCTCAGCGCCGGTACGGAGATGTCCATGCCCGGAAGCGAGACACCCTTGTTGTTGGACACCGGGCCGCCCTCGGTGACGCGGCAGACCACGTCGTTGCCGTCAACCTCGGTGCAGACCAGGCCAACCTTGCCGTCGTCCACGAGCAGGCGGTCGCCCGGCTTCGCGTCCTGGGCGAGCTGCTTGTAGGTGGTGGACACGCGGTCGTGCGTGCCTTCGACGTCGTCCACGGTGATGCGGACGGTCTCGCCGGTTTCCCAGTAGGTCTTGCCGTCGCCTTCGAAGCGGCCGAGGCGGATCTTCGGGCCCTGCAGGTCCGCCAGGATGCCCACGGCGTGGCCGGTTTCGTCGGTGGCCTCGCGGACCCAGCGGTAATTCTGTTCGTGGTCCGGGTAGTCGCCGTGCGAGAAGTTCAAACGCGCCACGTCCATGCCGTCGCGCACGAGTCCCAAAATCGCATCCTTGCTGGCTACAGCCGGGCCGAGGGTGCAGACGATCTTTGTCCTTCTATCCACGTGTACCAACCTCGCTGTCTTCGGTATTGTCGCTGTCATTCGTGTTCTTCGGCGCCCCACGGTACTCCCCATCCTGGGAGTCTGCCGTGGGCGCTCGGTTGTACTCCGGGTCCACCTCCTCCGGGGTCTCCCTGCCGTTTCGCAGCATGAAGAAGATCACCACGGCGACGATGAACAAGATGGCGGACACCCACGTGTTCACGCGCAGGCCGAGGATCAGGTTCGCCTCGTCTCGGCGCATGAACTCGATGAAGAAGCGGCCCAGCGTGTAGCCGGCCACGTACAGCCAGAACACACGGCCGTGGCCGAGGCGGAAGCGGCGGTCCGCCCAGATGAGCACGAAAAACACCGCCACGTTCCAGATCAGCTCGTAGAGGAACGTCGGGTGCACGCTCGCGATCACCTCGCCGGTGGAGCGGCCCGTCAGCGGGGCGTACTGGCCGGCTTCGTTCACGCGGTAGTAGATGTCCAGCGCCCACGGCACATTCGTCTCCGCACCGTAGAGCTCCTGGTTGAAGTAGTTGCCCAACCGTCCGATGCCCTGGGCGAGGATCACCGACGGCGCGATCGCGTCCGCAAGCGGCGCAATCGGCAGCCCCTTGCGCCGCATCATCACCCACACCGCCAGAGCGCCGAGCGCAACCGCGCCGATGATGCCAAGGCCGCCTGCGGTGATGTTGAAGGCCTGCCAGGGGTTTTTGCCTTCGCCGAAGTACTTCTGGTGGTCCGTGATCACGTGGTAGAGGCGCCCGCCGATGATGCCGGCCGGGATGATCACAATCGCCGCGTCCCACACCGTCTCCGGGTCGCCGCCGCGCGCCTTATAGCGGCGCAGCGAAATCGCCATCGCGACAACGATGCCGGTGATGATGCACAGCGCGTAGGCGCGGATGGGGATGGGACCGAGGTGCCACACGCCCTGCGGCGGCGACGGGATGTTAGCCAAATTCAGCGTTTGCACGCCAAACAGTGTGCCACTTAGCGTCGCGACGGGCACGCGGGGTGCTGGCCTGCGGTGGCCAGCGAGCGCGTCGCCGAGAGCACATCGCCCGCGGCCATGACGGCCTCCGCCGCCAGCACGGCGTCCGCGCCGCAGGAGGCTGCGTTGATCAGATCGCGCGGGGTGGACACACCGCCCAGACTAATTTTGATTACCTCGCTGGGAAGACCGGGCGCGATCTCGGCGAAGGCGTTGCGGTTCAAATTGTTGGTGTCGAAAGTCCAGGAGTTCACCGCCACAACGGTTACGCCCGCGCGCAGCGCTCGGTCCGCCTCCTCCGGGGTGCGTACCTCCGCCACAGCGGCCATGCCGAGGGACTCGGCGCGGTCTAACAGCGCCTCGAAGCGGGCCTGGTCCAAGATGCCCACCTGCAGCGGGATGGCGTCGGCGCCGTAGCAGCGCGCCTCGTGGATCTGGTACGGGTCCACGATCACGTCGCGGCACATCATCGGCAGCTCCACCGCCGCCCTGGCCTGGGCCATGTCTGCCAGCGAGCCGTCGAAACGCAATCGCTCCGTCTGGCACGCGATGAGGTGGGCGCCGCCCGCTTCGATGTTCTGGGCCAGCGCCTCGATGCTGGCAAGCCCAGCGCCGGTGGGTCCGAAGACCGGGGAGTTGCGCTTGATCTCCACGATCACGCTGCAGCCATGACGCAAAAGCGCCGCCCGGGCATCCCGGGTCGGCGCCATATCGCGCGAGCGCGCTTTGATCTCTTTGAAGGAAACGGCGGCCTCACGCTTGGCAACGTCGCGAAGCACACCAGCGACGACGTCGTCGAGTGTGCTCGGTGCCGGCATGGCTACCTCCCAGTTGCAAGGGGCCTGGCCTGTCAGGGATAAGGCTAGCGGGTGGACTTCGAGGATCGGAAATCCGGTCCGCCCCCGCCGCCGCGCGGGTCGGTCGGATCGATGTCTGCGCTGATCGCGTCCCACAGCACGCGGCCGGACTGGGGGTCCTCCTCCAAGTCCTCGCGCACCTTCTCCCGGCGCACCGTTTCCTTCTCGTACTTGTTCTGCCGCGGCGAATCCTCGCCCGGCCGCGCGACCAGCAGCGCACCGCCGACCAGGCCAAGCACCGCCGCCGCGAGCGCCAACCCGGGACCGGCCACCAGTGTCGTGGCGGAGGTGATCTCCGCCCACTGCGCGATCGCCGGCGCGGAACTGCCCTGCTGCGCCTCGTCCGCGCCCGCCGTGAGCAGGACGTGCACACGCTCCGGGTCCGCCCCGCCAACCAGCAAACGCACCGCCGGCACCGCCAGGCCCACGGACGCCGCTGCGCAGATGGCGCCGATGACGCGGCGGCCGAGACGTCGTAAAGCAAATGCCGCGACCATCCCTGCGATCAGCAGCACCGCAATGGCGCCGGTCTCCGTGGACCAGTCCGCACCGTTGACACTTGCCTCGCCGCCGCCGGAGATGTCGTCGACGAATTCCGCGCGCACCCAATCCATCCGCGAGCTGATCCAGGTCAGCGCGCCCGCGACGCCAAGTGCGACCGCCCCTCTGCGGGCGGCCTTCTTATCAGGTTGTGCAGCTGTAGTCATGCGTTAAGCCTCCTCGCCCGCATCTTTTTGGACCGTTTGCAGCGCCTCCATCACCGCGGCGTGGGCTTTGGCGGTGCCCACCACTGCCCCAACCTTGTCGGGCTCCCACGGCGTGCCGTCGCCGGCGGTGGCCACCGCTCCCGCGCTGCGCGCCAGCAGGATGCCCGCGGAGTTATCCCACACGTGAGGCGAGAAACTCACCGCGGCCTGGTAGATACCTTGGGCCGCAAACGCGAGGTCGATGCCCACCGAGCCGGAAATCCGCGGACGCAGGTGGGCCCGGGCCAGCTCGCCGGCCAGGTCCAGACGCTGGCTGGTCGGCATGCGTCTGTGGTCGCGGGAGTGCAGGGAGCCGACGCCCACGTGCGGCGCGGACGAGGCAGCACTCACCGGCGGCAGCGCCGCGCCGTTGAGGTGCACCGGCTCGCCGTCGATGGCTGTCATGCGCATCTCCAGCAGCGGCGCGTCCACCACCGCCACCACCGGCTGCCGCTCCACCAGCAGAGAGACCAGGATCGCGCAGTTGGGGTTGCCGGTGGAATAGTTCGACGTGCCGTCGATGGGGTCCACCACCCAGCAAGCGTGCTGGTCCAGTTCGCCGCCCTGTTCCTCACCGAACACGCCGATGTCGGTCGCGCCGGTGAGCTTGTCGCGCAGCAGCTCCTCTACCGCCAGGTCCGCGGCGGTAGCGAAGTCGCCAGAGCCTTTGTGCAGGGCGGGCGCGGCGCCGAGTTCGTTGACGAAGATCTCGCGGGCAGCGTCAACCGCCGCCTCCGCGGCCTGCAGGTGCCCCATCAGCTCCGTCACATCCGTCATCGCGCTACCCCAGCTGGGCGATCCAGTTTCGCAGCACGCCGGCGCCAGCCTCGCCAGAAGCCTCAGGGTGGAAACGTGTCGCCCACAGCGGGCCGTTTTCCACCGCGGCGAGCACCTCGCCCGCCCAGCTCAGCTTGGGGTAAGCGATGAACTCGTCCTCTTGCAGCTCAAAGTTGCGGGCGCCGGTGGCAGCGTTGAACTCGAATTCCTGCGCACCGTCGAGCATCAGCGAACCCTGCGCAGGCGCAACCTCCGCGCGTTCAACGGGGGCATCAAGCTTCTCGACGCCTCCCGGCCACTCCCCGAACCCAACCGCGCCATCCGCGCCGCGCTCGAACAGCGCGTCCATGGCGACACCAACCACAAGCACCGGGCGCGAACCGGCGAGGCGCTGCCCCACAACGCGGTCCGCCTGGGCTTTGCGCAGAGCCCGCAGCGCCTCGGCGGCATCAACGGAGGCGGCAATAACGAGACCATCCGCGGCGACGGCGCTCGCCGGGTCAGAGGTAACCTCCGCGTCCACGCCTTCAGCCCGCAACGCAGCGTGCAGCGCCGTCACTGCGGGATCCGCGCCCGCAAACGGGTCGAACACCGCAACAGCGGCAGTTTTCGGGCTGGAGGTTGTCTCGCTCATAGGTGCGTAGTGTAGCCCCCGCGCTGCCTACTGGCGCTTGCGCGGGTAGGGCCGCGGCACCTGCACCGACTTCAGGCGCGCGGACAGGTTGTTCACTTCCACCACGCGGTGGCGGCCCAGCTGGCGGTCCAGCAGCGTAATTGCCAGGCCGATGGTGATCACGGCAGACGCGATGCCGAACACCGGGGCAAACGCCATCTGCGCCACCAACATGCCGTAGAACGTGGAACCCAAGCCGGTGCCGCCGTCGAAGCCGATGTTCCAGATCGCGGAGGCCTCCGAGGTCTTGTGGCGCGGCAGGCGGTAGAACAGCATCGTCAGCGCCTCGTTTTGCACTCCGCCGAAGCCGGCGCCGTAGAACAGCGCGGCGATGAGCATGGTCCACGCGGGCAGCTCCATGGACAAGATCATGGCCATCAGCGCCACACCGACAGCGGCGATGATCTGGCACGGGATGATAACGGAGCCCGGGTAGCCGCGGCGGTCCATAATGCGGCCGGCGACGTAGCGCGCGACCATCGCGGCGAAGTTGAGGACGGCAAGCATCACGCCCGCCAGCGCAGCGCCCGACACCGGGTCGAGCTCGCGCATGGACACCGGCAGGAAGTTCGTGATCGCGCCGTATGCGGTGGTGACAAACATCAAGGCGAGCGCCGGCACGAGCGCGAGGTGCCACATGGGCACGCGCACGCTTTGCTGCGTTTCAGCGTCCGGGTCCGCCGGTGGGATGGGCGGGATAGCCAGGCAGGCCACCAGCGAAACCGCGCCGATAGAGGCGGCGATCACGTACACCGCGTCGTAGCCGATTTTGTCCACCAACGCCAGGCCGGACGGCAGCGCCACCATCTGCGCCAGGCCCACGACCATGCCGAAGATGCCGGTGGCGCTGCCCAGCAGGCGCAGCGGGACTAGCTCGGCGATGATGGCGGCTTCCGCCACGGACAGCGCACCGAAGCCGATGCCGCGGATCGCGCTGACGGTCAACAGCGGTACGGCGTCCATGCCGAGCATGTAGCCGAACGCCGGGATGCCCAGCAGCAGCGAGGAGATGGCCAGCACCCAGCCGAAGCCGAACGTCTTCAGCGCCTTTGGGGTGAAAATTTGGGTGATCACGGTGGCGAACATGAACACGCCGGTGGAAAGCCCTGCCAGGGAGGCTGGCTGGCCAGCGTCGATCACGGCTGTGGGGACCACAGGCAGCAGCAACGCCCACGCCGCGAAGGCCGAGGCCACCGCAACAAGAACCGGGATCAGGCCGCGGGCGCGCCACACGTTGGTCAGCGATTCAACTTCCCCTCGGGTCAGCGGCTGTTTGGACCATGCCATCTCACATCACCTCCATAAGCGCGAGGGCTGCGAAGAGCAGGGCCATGACAGCTAGAAGCGCAAGCACCGCGGTAAATGCACGGGGTGCTCCGCGTTGATAGCTGGACCAGACTCCGCCGACGAGAAGCCCCGCCACAAGGCTGAGCACCACCACCAAAATCGGATTCCCGACAGCGGACACCGCAAAGACCTCCTTCGCAACCAAGTCGATTCGGCCGTCATTGTAGACGCTGCGTAGGAATCCATGGATGCTGCCTTCACAGTGAGCGTTATGCTCGCTGTATGGGAAAGCACGCTGCACCGGCGGGCCGTCAGCGCCCCGGCGAGGTCACTCTCGAGCGCGTCGCTGCACTGCTGGAAGGCCTCGGCTTCGAACCGCTGGTGCGCCCGGACCGCGTGGTCATCGGCGCGCACGCTTTCACCGTGGCCCTGTGGGTGGATTACTCGCGCCCAATGGCGCTGGTCATTGACACTGCGGAGCGCATCCCCACCGACTTCGAGCATGCGATGGCGCTCGCCCGCTTCATCAATACCTGGAACCACGACCGGGTTGGCCCGTGGGCGAGCTACCGTCTGATGGAGTCCGGGGATCTGTGCGCGCGCATGCGCCGCGGCGTGCACATTAAGCATGGGCTTAGCGACGATCAACTGGCCGCCGAATTAGTAGACACGCTCGAGCACGCTGCCGCGTTTTACCGGCGGCTGCGCGAACGATTCTTGGACGCGGGCCTGGACCAGCCCCTGCCACCGCAGCTGATGCGCGCCCAGGACACCGACCTGCTGCTGGGCCGGCATCCCTTGCTGCGCCACTTGCCGCGCGGCGGGCGGCAGGAGGTGTCCACCGCACCGGAGCTCTACCGCGAAGTGGAAGGACCCGCAGGTGAGATCGCGCCGGTGGGCGTGAGCGATCTCACCGACGCGTTGGAGCAGCTGGAATTCCGCTACGGGGTCGGTGAGGAGGGCGTGATCGCCACCGGTGTCAACGGCGTGCCGTTCGCGCTGACTATCGAAGGCGAACCGGGACCGCGCTACGCCCGCGTAACAGGCATGTGGGACACCGGCCGCGACGCCCTCGACGCGTTCTTGCCGCTGTGGCTGGTGTGCAACGACGTCAACGAGCGCACGTGCGCCACGGCCGCTTACCTGCACGAATTCGACGGCACCGCCCACATGCACGCCGAGTCCACCATGCTCGTGGCTGAGGGTGCCGCGCCCGAGCAGGTCAGCGAATTTGTCATCTCTGCGATGGCGGCGTGCCTGGCGGCCATCGACCACGTCAGCCAGCAGACGGCTGGCCAGTCGGTGGTGGATTGGCCCGGCAGGCGCTGACTAACGCTCTTGCCTGGTGTAGGCCAAAAGGTTGGCGGTCCAGTACACCAGCACCGCCGCAAACGGGCCCGCCGCCCAGGCGACACCTGGTCGCACCGGCGGCACCATGGTCAACGTGTCGCCGTCCGAAAGCGCCTCGGGCGACGGCAGGGGGTGCATAAGTCCCACGAACCAGCCGCCGAAGATGTAGAGCGCCACAGCGGCTACCGCGCTGACGATTCCGGCCCAGATAAGCCAGGACACGGAGCCACGGACTTTCCCGCGCTGCGCGGCAAACAGCGCCACCGCCGCCACCGCAACACCGGCCAGAGTTGTCAGCAGAGCGAACGAGCCGAAGCCTGCGAATTCTGCGTTGGCGGGGCTTTCCGCCTGGTCCACCCGCAGCCCGCCGCCTTCAACCACGCCGATGTATGCGGGACGCACAAGCGCCCACGCCCCGCCGCCGAGGATGCCCAAAACGCAACCGAGCGCCAGGAGCCCAGCTCCGGCGCTCAGTGCGGATCTACGGTTTAGTTGCACAGCTTCCAGCGACCGTCTTCCTTCTGGAAGATCATGGTCGAGGTTTCCTCGCCGTGCTCACTCTTCGCGGTCAGGCTCGCCGACGCGCGGTCGCCGTCGATACGCACGTCGTCCAGGCTAACCTCCGTCTCCGGAAGCTCGATGCCCTGGCCCTGCTCCTCGGCGAGGCGGCTGGCCTCCTGAACCTGCTCCAGGCTCATGCCCTGGCGCTCAAGCTCCTCGAGCATCGGCTCGGTCACGGCCTTGCACGAGTTCTCCAAGATGGTCGGGGTCCAGTCCGCGAACGAACCCGGGTTGAGCACGGCGCGGGCGGTATCTTCCATCTCCCGGCGGTCGTCCTCGCTGCCTTCCTCACCGTTGGCCAACGGCTCATTGGTGTTTTCCGGCATGCCGTTTTCAAACGGGTTGACCAGTGTCGGCGGCTGCTCCTCGCCACCCTGTGCCTGGTTGGACTTCTGCTTGTCGTCCGACTTGTCTTCCTTTTTCTTTTCCTTCTCGGAAGTCTTCGAGGTCTTTTCAGACTTCTCGGACTTTTCGGACTTCTCCGCAGAGGCTTCCGTGGAAGAGTTCGCGGCGGACGCCTCAGGCGCCTCGGCGGCGGTGGACAGACCGCCGGAGGTTCCTTCATCGTCGGACCCGCACGCGGTGAGCGGGAGTACGAGGGCGAGCGCCGCCGTCGTCACTGCCAAGCCCTTCTTCGTTTGCAACTTCACGGTATACCTGTACCTCTCGTTGTCGGACCCGCCCGGAAATTCGGTGCGGGCTGGCACCCGCGACTGTGTTTTTCGGTATCAGCACATGCAGTCGCGGTGAAGATCCATTCAGAAATAGTACCAACTACTCACTGTTGCACTCGTTGGACATCTATATAAGCATTCTGGAGGGTTTCTGTGAGGTCGCGTAGAGCCTTTTCGGCCGCAGGTGACCGTTGTGCGTCTATGTTGGAGGAATGCAATTAACCCGTGAGCGCATCACCGAGGCGGCGCTGGCCATCCTCGCCGAGTACGGACTCGCGGACGTGTCCATGCGCCGGGTAGCCACCTCACTTTCGGTCGCGCCCGGAGCGTTGTACTGGCACATCTCCAACAAGCAGGAACTCATCGCCTCCATGGCGGAAGAGATTGTGCAGGTGCTTATCAACGGCCCCCTGCCGGACCCCGCATGTTTGAGCCGAAAGCTGCGCGAAGCGCTGCTTTCCACCCGCGACGGCGCGGAGGTCGTCGTCGCGGCGGTGAGCCAGCCCAGCTCGCAGGTGCAAAAGGAGTTGGAAACCAGGTTCGCCGCATCGGTGAGGGCGTGGCTGGGCGAAGCGGCGTCGGAAAGCAATGTGCGCATCGCCGCCAGAGGCTTGCTGCGACTGACCTTAGGCGACGCGGCGGTGCAGCAATCCGCCGCGCAGCTGGCGCAGGCCACCGGCGCGCCTGCGGAGTCGGACGGCGCAGGCGATCACGCCGCGGCGGTGGCCTTCCTGCTCGACGGCCTAAAGCGAAGTGCCTGAGGGGGCACTAAGCTGTGACCCCATGAGTGAGACCATCGTCTGGCCCGGTTCTTCCTACCCCCTGGGCTCCACCTTCGACGGCGCAGGCACAAACTTCGCACTGTTCTCCGGCGTCGCGGAGAAGGTGGAGCTTTGCCTTATCGATGACGACGGGGCGGAGACCCGCATCCCGCTGGAGGAAGTGGACAACCACGTCTGGCACGCCTACCTGCCCGGAGTGAGCCCGGGCCAGCGCTACGGCTACCGCGTGCACGGGCCGTGGGATCCGCACAACGGCAAACGCTGCGATCCGAGCAAGCTGTTAGTGGACCCGTACGCGCGCGCCTTCGACGGTGAATTCGACCAGCACTCCTCACTGTTTTCCTACGACGTGCACGCCGACGAGCCGGGCACCGGCCGCAACGAGGAGGACTCGTTGGGCCACACGATGCTGTCCGTGGTGATCAACCCGTTCTTCGACTGGGGCGATGACCGCGCGCCGAAGATCCCGGAGGGCGAGTCCGTCATCTACGAGTGCCACGTCAAGGGCATGACGCAGACCCACCCCGGCATCCCGGAGGACCTGCGCGGAACCTACGCCGGCATGTCGCACCCGGTGATGGTGGATTACCTCAAGGACTTGGGCGTCACCGCCATCGAGCTGTTGCCGGTGCACCAGTTTTTGCAGGATGACCGCCTGCGGGACCTAGGCCTGCGCAACTACTGGGGCTACAACACGTTCGGCTTTTTCGCCCCGGAGAACAACTACGCCTCCTCCACCGCGCCGGGTGACGCGGTGGCCGAGTTCAAACAGATGGTGCGCACGTACCACGAGGCGGGCATCGAGGTCATCCTGGACGTGGTGTACAACCACACCGCCGAGGGCAACCACATGGGCCCGACCATCGCGTTCCGCGGCATCGACAACGAGGCGTACTACCGGCTGGTGGACGACGACAAGTTCCACTACATGGACTACACCGGCACCGGAAACTCCTTCAACGTGCGCTACCCGCACTCGCTGCAGCTGATCATGGATTCGCTGCGCTACTGGGTCACGGACATGCACGTGGACGGGTTCCGCTTCGACCTCGCCTCCACCCTGGCCCGCGAGTTTTCCGACGTGGACCGCCTGGCTACCTTCTTCGACCTGGTGCAGCAGGACCCCGTGGTCAGCCAGGTCAAGCTCATCGCCGAGCCGTGGGACGTGGGCGAAGGCGGCTACCAGGTGGGCAACTTCCCCGCCCTGTGGAGCGAGTGGAACGGCAAGTACCGCGACACCATGCGCGACTTCTGGCGCGGCGAGGATTCCGCCCTCGGCGAGTTTGCCTCGCGGCTGACCGGCTCGTCGGACCTGTACCAGCACAACGGCCGGCGCCCCACCGCGTCTATCAACTTCATCACCGCCCACGACGGATTCACCCTCAACGACCTGGTCAGCTACAACGACAAGCACAACGAAGCCAACGGCGAGGACAACCGCGACGGCGAGAGCCACAACCGCTCCTGGAACTGCGGTACGGAGGGCGAGACGGACGACCCGGAGGTGCTGGACCTGCGGGCGCGGCAGCGCCGCAACTTCCTGACCACCCTGCTGCTGTCCCAGGGCACCCCGATGCTCGCCCACGGCGACGAAATCGCGCGCACCCAGGGCGGCAACAACAACGTCTACTGCCAGGACAACGAGATCGCCTGGATGGACTGGTCCAGACTCGAGGAAGCGTCCGACCTGCACGATTTCACCCGTCGGCTGATTGAGCTGCGCCGCGACCACCCGGTGTTCCGCCGCCGCCGCTTTCTCGCCGGCGGCGCGTTGGGCGACGAGGAGCACGGCCGCGAAATCGCGTGGCTGACACCCGAGTGCACGCTGATGACGCAGGACGATTGGAATACCCCGTTCGGGCGTGCTCTGATGGTGTTCTTGGACGGCGAAGCTATCGCCGAGCCGGACGCGCGCGGACAGCGCGTGGTGGACGATTCTTTCCTGTTGATGTTCAACGCCCACTACGAAGACATCGACTTCACGATGCCGGACGCCGAGTTCGGCGACGAGTGGGAGGTAGTCGTGGACACCACCGAAGCGCTCGGCGTGCGCGAGAATGCCGAGCCGGTCCAGCCCGGCGCGGCTGTGACTGTGGGCCAACGTTCCACCGTGGTGCTGCGCCGCACCCAACCACCCGCAGGCGAAGGAAATTCGGAGGCCAGCCAGTAATGATCACCGCGCACGGCGCAACGTTGACCGTGACCAACGAGGCACTGACCCTCACTCCCACCGCACTCGCGGCCTCGTTGCGCGGCGGCAGCAACTCCCGCGAGGTGGCCATCGCCGACATCTCGGGCACCACCTCCGTCCCGGGCGACGCGTGGACCCGCCCGCGTGTGGACATCGACACTGCCGGCGGCACTGTGGCCGTCTGGTTCGCCCCCGGCGACGAGGAGGGCCCCGCCGAGCTTTGCAAGCTTCTCGACGACGCACAGCACGGCCACGCCCCTGCAACCGGCACCGTGACCGGCGGCGCTGGCATCCCTGGCTTTTCCTTCGTCGGCTTCGACGTGGAGACAGCGAACCGCCGCTGGGGCTCGATTTGCCAAATCGGTTTGGTGAAGATAGTTGACGGCGAGGAAGTCGACCGCGCATCGTGGTTGTGCAAGCCGCCGGCGTCTCTCGCACAGTTCGAGGAGGGCAACGTGGCCATCCACGGCATCACCGAGCAAGACGTCGCCGACGCGCCGGACGTGTGCGACTGCATTCCGAAGATGGCCGAGTTCGTCGGCGATCTGCCTCTGGTGGCGCACAACGCCCAGTTCGACGCCTCCGCGCTGCGCGACGCCTGCCAAGCCTCCGACGTCGAGGTGCCGCAGATGCTGTTCGCCTGCACGCTCGCCCAGGCGCGCGCCACCAAGCTGGATGTGGCCAACCACCGCCTGCCTACGCTGGCGGCGCACTTCGGCATCACGCTGGACAACCACCACGACGCCTGCGAGGATGCCGCGGCCTGCGCCGGCGTGATGGTAGGCCTGGCGCGCCGGGCTGGCCACACCGGCAGCCTGATGAGCTTTGTGCACGACTCGGGCTTCACGCTCGGCTCGATTGACGCCGCCCGCGTGACCCCGGTGTTGCGCGACCGCTCCGGCGCGGGCCGCGCGATGCAGGCGGAAAAGGCGGCTCAGGGCGGAGTTGCCGCTGCGGTTGCAGCATCGGCGGCGCCGCAGGGCTCTAATCAAGCGGGCCCGGCGAAGCGGACGCAGCAAAACAAAGGTCCCCAGCGCCCCTGGCAGTCCGTGGCCACCCCAGACACTGTGCCGGAGCCGAACCCGGACGCAGATCCGAACGCGCCACTGTACGGCGAAAACGTCACGCTGACCGGCGAGTTTGAGCCGCACGACAAGGGCGAGCTGTGGCAAAAGATCGCCGAGCAGGGCGCGCAGGTGGGCAAGAACGTGACGAAGAAGACTACCGTACTGGTGGTGGGCGAATGGGCCACGGTGACCTCGAAGGAAAAACGCGCCCGCGAGCTGAAGGACAAAGGCCAGGACATCCAGATTTGGCAGGCCGACCAGCTGCTTGAGGCCCTGGGGTTAGACGAGCAGCCGCCGTTTTAAAAAAACTTCGGCCCCTAGGGAACCGGGGCGGGTGCGGCTGCGTCTAAGTAGCCATGCAGCTTCTCCAACACGCACCCGTTCCCGCCACGGCGATCACGCTGCGGCTTGCGCACGTGGACGGCGCGGCAACTCGCGCACGCATCGCCGCCGGTTTTAGCACCTCCACCGCATTTATCAGCCTCTCACCTGGCTTGATGTGCGTATTCGACTCCCCTGACTCCACTGGCCTTACCCACCAAGAGGTCGGCGCCGCGGGTGTGAGCGTCCATCAGCTGTGGAACGTCGCGGCCGAACAGCTGATATCCCACGCGCAGCGCGACGACGGAGTGGAGTTTCTAGTACGTTGCCCCAGCGTCGCGCTGGACTGCGACGAGCTGCCGCGAGGCTTCGAGGTGGACGGACACGACTCCCCCGCCGCCTGGTGGCTTTCCCACCCACGCCCCTTTACCTTGCTGCACCGCCACTTCGAGGCCGTGCTGCGGCCGGAGACCGGGCTGGTCTACGCCACCCGCGACTGGCGCGAGCTATTCGTTTTCGATGCGGACGCCGACGAGGTGGCGGGTCGCCTGCCCGGCGCGAATGTGCTGGCCTATTCCGTGGGGTTTCCCCTGCTGCGCCACGCAAAATCCAGCTAGGGTGTGGGGCGTGAAGCGCCCCATCACCTCCACCTACCGCCTGCAGCTGCGCGGCCCGCATGCGGACCCTCACGGCCGCGCGTTCGGCTTCGCCCAGGCCGCCGAGCTTGTGCCCTACCTGTCCGACCTCGGGGTCTCGCACCTGTACCTCTCCCCGATCTTCGCTGCCGCGCCGGAGTCGAACCACAACTACGACGTGATCGACCCGACCGTGATCAACCCAGAGCTCGGCGGCATTGACGGGCTGCGCCGGCTTGCCCGTGTGGCGCACGACGCCGGGTTGGGGCTGGTGGTGGATATCGTTCCTAACCACCTCGGCGTGGAAGTGCCGCGGCGCAACCGGTGGTGGTGGGACGTGCTCAAGCACGGGAAGGATTCGAACTACGCCCACTTCTTCGACATCGACTGGGCCGAGGACAACGGCGCGGGCGGCAAAATCGCGCTGCCGGTCCTCGGCGCACCCGGCGACACGGACGCGTTAAAGCTCGAGCACCTCGATGGGGAGGACGTGCTCACCTACTACGACCACGTCTTTCCGCTCGCCCCCGGCAGCTACACCGACCTCAACGACGACCCGGCCGCCGTGCACGAGCGCCAGCACTACCGGCTGATGTACTGGCGCGACGGCATCATCTCCTACCGCCGCTTCTTCTCCATCAACGGCCTCGCCGGCGTGCGCCAAGAAGACGAAGACGTCTTCAACGCCACCCACTCCTGCCTGCGGGAACTTGTGGGCGAGGGGCTTATCGACGGCGTCCGCGTCGACCACCCCGACGGCCTGACCGACCCGTTTGGCTACCTCACGCGGCTGCGCGAGCTTATCGGCCCGGACACCTGGCTGATCGTGGAGAAAATCCTCGCGGCGGACGAGCCTTTGGATCCACGCCTGAACGTCGACGGAACCACCGGCTACGACGCGCTGCGCGAGTTCGACGGCGTCTTCGTCAACACCGACGCCGCCACCGCGCTGGGTGCGGTGGCGTTGCGCTTCAGCGGCACCACTTGGGACGCGCACGCTGTGGAAAAGGCCGAGTGGATGCTCAAAGCGCGCGTTGCGGAAGACGAGCTCGCTGCGGAGATCCGCAGGCTCGCCCGCGCGGTGCGCCACGACAGCCTCTCTTCCGCAGGCTCCCAGGTCAGCGACACGGCGCTCACCGAGGTGCTTGTGGAACTGGTTGCCGGCATGCCCGTCTACCGCGCTGACTACCGTTCGCTATCGAGAGTGACCGCGACGCTGATTGCGGAATTGGCCCAGAGCCCAATCGGGTTTGACGCGGCGGCGCTCGACCTTGTTGCGGCTGCCTTGGCCGCGCACGGCGAGGCGGCCCACCGCTTCGCCCAGGTCTGCGGAGCGGTGATGGCCAAAGGGGTGGAGGACACTCTGTTCTACCGCGCGTGCCGTCTGGTAGCACTGCAGGAAGTCGGCGGCGCACCCGGGCGATTCGGCGTCAGCCAGGCTGAATTCCACCTCCTGCAGGACGAGCGCAGCAGGTTATGGCCGCGCACCATGACAACACTGACCACGCACGATACGAAACGCAGCGAAGACACCCGCGCCCGCATGATCGAGATCTCTGAGGTGCCGGGCGAATTCAGCCAGCTCGTCGACGACGTGTTCGCGCTCACCCCGCCGCCTGACACCGCCACTGGCCTGTTTCTGTTGCACAACGTGCTGGGCGCGTGGCCGCGTGACGGCCACGCGGACGAAGCATTCACCCAGCGCCTGCAGTCGTACGCGGTCAAAGCTGTGCGTGAGGCGGACACGCTGACGAGCTGGTACGACAACGACCATGACTACGAGGCACAAGTGACCGAGTGGATTGCGCACCTCACGCATGGCCCCGCTACGCGCCTCGTCACGGACTTCGCGCGCACACTCGACCGCGGCGGGGTGGCCGTCTCGCTCGGACGCAAGCTGCTCCAACTTGTCGGACCCGGCATCCCCGACACCTACCAAGGAACCGAGTTTCTCGACTTCTCGCTGGTGGACCCGGACAACCGCCGCTTCGTCGCTTATCAGGCGCTTTGTGCTGGTGAGGGGGCTCCGGAGGACGTCGATAAGCAACACATTGTGCGCGCCGCCCTCACCTTGCGCCGCGAGCGCCCACAGCTCTTCCTCGACGGCGGATACCGCGCGATCTTCGCCGCCGGCCCCGCGCGCGAGCACGTAGTGAGCATGGCGCGCACACTTGACGACGTACCACAGGTCATCGCCGTAGCGACCCGCGCCCCGCTCAGCTTGGAGCGCGCCGGGGGCTGGCGCGGCACCACCCTCACCCTTCCGGACGGCACCTGGACCGACCGGCTCACCGGGCAGAAATATTCCGGCACTGTGGAAATGTCGCAGCTGTGCGCCGAACTACCTGCAGTGCTGTTGTCCATGTAAGCTATCCCGCCGTTATGAGCACAGCAAAGCATCCCGCGAAGCCGGCGAAACCGAGGAACAAGGCGATAGACGACACCATCGCCCGCCTCGGTTCGACCTACTTTGCCTGGATGCGCGAACACGACGACATTGCGACGGCGTTTCGGCACGCACTGCACGAACTCATGCGCGACGCCGGTGTCAACTTCGACCGCGTGGACGCACGCGTGAAATCCTGGACCTCGCTGAAGGAAAAGGCCCGCAAGACGCGCGACGACGGCGAGATGGTCTACCCCGACCCGTGGCACGACATCAAAGACATCATCGGCGCGCGCATCACCGTGCTGCACTCCACCGAGATCCCGGCCGTGCAGCGCCTCCTCGCGGACCAATTCGAAGTGCTGCGCAGCGTGGACAAGGCCGAAGAAACGCGCGTGGCCGGCGGCTTCGGTTACGGCTCTCACCACATGATCGTGCAGGTGCAGAAGCAGTCCGAAGGCCTGGAAGAGTACGTCGGCCAGGTCTTTGAGGTGCAGATCCGCACCGTGCTGCAGCACGCCTGGGCCGAGTTCGAGCACGACATCCGGTACAAGCGCGCCACCGAGAACCTGGACCCGCAGGTGGACCGGGCCTTCACCCTTGCGGCCGGCCTGATAGAGCTTGCGGACCAGCAGTTCGACCAGATCGCGTCGCTGGCGAACCCGGAGGACCCGGCAGACAAGGTCAACCCCGAGGTAGACGCGGAGATCTCCCCGGAGACCCTGCCGGGCATCCTCACCGTGCTGCTGGGCAACCAGTTCCCGCTGTCGCGCGCCGGCGACTACCGCTTCTGCACGGAACTTTTGCGCGCCCACGGCATCGAGCACGTCTCCGACGTTGCGGAGCTGACCAACCCGGCGGACATCGAGGCGATCTCGAACTCGCTGTCCTACGCCTTCGTGCCTGGACAAGTGCGCATCGTGGACGATTTGCTGCTCAACCGCTACGGCACCGAACACATCGAGCGCACCTGGGACGCCGGCAACCGCCCGCAGGTACGGCGCAAGCGGCTGACTAACCGTTTGCGGCTTCTGCGCGGCGAGTAGTTCAGTTGCGCCGACCCATCAGCCGGTCGATCTCGCGGCGCTGCTTCTTCGTCGGCCTGCCCGTGCCGCGGTCGCGCACCGGCGGCGCCGCGAACAGCTCGCGCGGCGGGGGCGGCGGCGAGTGGTCGACGTAGCACGACCGGGCAACCGGCGCGCCGACGCGCTTGCTCACGGTCGCCGCCACTTCGAGGATGTATTCGCGGTGGTCCTTCCACACGCGCACCGTCTCACCGGGGACGACCTGCTGGGCGGGCTTGACGGCCTTGCCGTCGATTTTCACGTGCCCGGCGCGCACCGCGTCCGCGGCTTGGCTGCGGGTTTTGAAGATGCGCACAGCCCACAGCCAGGCGTCGATGCGCACCGCCGCCATGGTTGGCTGGGTCAAGCTAGTACTGGTCCTTGTGGTTGACGATTCGCTGGACCTTGTTCCAGTTGGTGAACCCGCCTGCAACAGCCACGACGAGTCCGAGGAACAAGATGGTCCAGGAGCCGAAAATCAGGCCGAAAGCGATGCCTCCGGCAACGCCGCCGCCGGCCCACAGGACGGCGTTGCGGGAGTACTGGCGCACGGCGGCCTTGCGCTGTGCGATCGGGTCATTGGGGCGCGGCTGCATGGTCATGGGGTCTAAGTGTAGCGCCTTACGCGCCGCGTTCGACCCAGCGGTAGCCGGCCTCTTTCATCTCGGCGCCGCCGTGGGTGGCGGCGGCCAACAGGGCGTCCACACGCTCGCGCTCCCCCGGCGTGAACGCCAGGGTGTAGGTGGCGGCGCGTCCGTACTCCACATCCACGACGTCGATGCCTGCGGTGCGCAGCTCCGACTCAATGCGCCCCGCTTCGGCGTGCGGGAAGTCCACGGTGCCCAGCTCGCGCACCTCGCGGGTGACGCGGGTGACGTGCTCGAGGGTGTCGGCCACGGACTCGGTGTATGCGCTGACCAGCCCGCCGGTGCCGAGCTTGATGCCGCCGAAGTAGCGGATCGCAACCGCCACCACGTCCTGCATGCCGGAGCCTTTGAGCACCTCCAACATGGGTTTGCCGGCCGTGCCGGAGGGCTCGCCGTCGTCGGATGAGCGCTCGATGGGCTGCACTGCGTCCTGGTGCACGATGAACGCGGAGCAGTGGTGGCGCGCGTCCGGGTACTCTTCGCGGGCGGCGTTGATGACCTCGCGCGCCTCTTCCTCTGTGGTTGCGCGGGCGATCCAGCCGATGAACCGGGAGCGTTTGACTTCGAATTCGTGGGTGACCAGCTCATCTGCGGGGCGTACGTACGACTGCTCCATCGGTTTAGCCCGCCACGATGTAGTCGTACTCGGGCGTGCCCGGCTCCAGGCGGCGGCAGTCGATCGCCGACTCATCCATCCGCCCCAGCAGCGGAGCGAGGTCCTCGGCGCGGGCGAGCTCGATGCCCACGAGGGCTGCGCCTGTTTCGCGGTTGTTCTTTTTCAGGTACTCGAACAGCACGATGTCGTCTTCCTCGCCGAGGATGTCGTTGAGGAAGTGGCGCAGCTGGCCTGCCTCCTGCGGGAAATTGACCAAAAAGTAGTGGCGCAGGCCACGGTGCACCAGGGAGCGCTCCATCACCTCGGCGTAGCGCAGCACGTCGTTGTTGCCGCCGGAGATGATGCACACCACGGTCGAACCGGGCGCCAGTTCCGCCAGCCCCAGGCCCGCCACGGACAGTGCGCCGGCGGGCTCGGCGATGATGCCTTCGTTTTGGTACAGCCCGAGCATCTCGGTGCACACCGCGCCTTCGTCCACGGCGTAGAGCTCGGTGGCGTCACGGTGAGCGTTGAAAACCTGCCACGGGATGTCGCCGATGCGCTTTACCGCCGCGCCGTCCACGAACGGGTCGATGGCTTCCAGGCGGACAGGTTCGCCCGCATCGTGCGCCGCGCCTAACGACGCCGCACCTTTCGGCTCCACCCCAACCACCTTCGTCGCCGGAGACATGTCGGCCAGGTAGGACAGCACGCCGGAGATAAGCCCGCCGCCGCCCACCGGCACCAGCACGGTGTCCAGCTCTTTGCCCAGGCTGGCCAGCTGCGCCACGATTTCGGCGGCGACGGTGCCCTGGCCGACCACGGTGTCGCGGGAATCGAACGGCTCGATTACTGTCGCACCGCGTGCCGCGGCGTCCTCGCGGGCGGCCTGCGCGGCCTCGTCGAATGTGTTGCCCGTGACCACAA
Organism: Corynebacterium pilbarense; assembly: GCF_026930265.1. Lineage (NCBI taxonomy): Bacteria > Bacillati > Actinomycetota > Actinomycetes > Mycobacteriales > Corynebacteriaceae > Corynebacterium > Corynebacterium pilbarense. Next base: position 125,251 of record NZ_JANRML010000005.1, on the reverse strand, counting down.
GTTCGATGGCGTCGCCGCCGTGGACGCGGATGCGGTCGCGCTTCTGCTTCGGGGTGGGCTTGGGCACGAAGATCTTTCCTTGGATGCCCATCGCGCGGCAGGCGTAGGCCACGCCTTGGGCGTGGTTGCCTGCGGACGCCGCCACGACACCGGCGGCGCGGGCGTCTTCGCTCAGCCGGGAGATGCCGTAGTAGGCGCCGCGGATCTTGTAGGAGCGCACGTCCTGCAGGTCCTCGCGCTTGAGGTAGACATCCACGCCGTGCTGTTCCGACAGCCGCGGGCAGTACTGCAGCGGAGTCGGCGAAATCACCGATGAGATCCGGCCTTGCGCGAACCGGATGTCGGCTGCGCGGACTTCCTCGAAGGCGGAGTCGGATGTGTTCGGTGTGGCTGTGCGCATGGTTAGCGAGTCTACAACTGCCCCGCTCGTTTACTCCCCCTTCACCTCACCGTAACTTCGCGCCCACCTTCAGGCTGTACACAAGAGCACGTACTCATTTTTAGCTCGTTTTTACAGCCTCTTGAAAGGTCCACCTATGTCCGGAAACCGCATCTCCCGCACCGGCCTCGCCGCCGCGTGCGCCACCGCCCTCACCCTCGGCCTTGTCTCCCCGGCAACCGCCGCCGTCGTTACTGAGCCGGTGAAGGATCTTGCCGACGGTGCTACCGCCGACATCTCGGTACTGGGGTCCTACGGCGCAGGCGCCTTTGACGAGTCCGCCGCCGAAATTGTCGCCTTCCACGCCGATTCCAAGCGCATCCTCACCGTCAACGCGCTCTCCGGCAAGATCGACGTCCTCGACGCGGCTGACCCTTCCACACCCACCAAGGTCGGCGAGGTCTCCGGCGGCGAGAACACCACCATCAACTCCGTCGCTGTGCGTGCCGACGGCCTCGCGGTGGCCACCGTCGAGCCAGAGAACAAAACCGATGCCGGCGAACTGATTTTCTTCGACGCTGGCGCTGACACGCCCGGCACCGTGCTCGGCCGCGTGGGTGTCGGTGCCCTGCCGGACATGGTGACCATCACCCCGGAGGGCGATTACGCACTGGTGGCAAACGAGGGCGAGCCCGCTGAGGATTACTCGGTTGATCCGGAGGGCAGCGTAGCCGTCGTCAAGCTGCCTGATGCTCTAAAGGCCGCGACCCAGGCTGATGTGCGCACCGCTGACTTCACCGCGTTCGAGGGCACCTTGGCGGACAAGGGCGTGCACATTTACGGCCAGGTGGGTGCCTCCACCACCGAGGCTCAGAACCTCGAGCCGGAGTACATCGCAGTTTCAGGCGGCAAGGCGTACGTGACGCTGCAGGAAAACAACGCCGTCGCCGTGGTGGACATCGCCACCGCCACCGTCGAGGACGTGTGGCCCCTGGGTTACACCGACCGCCGCGAGGTGCCAATGGACATCTCCGATAAGGACGACAAGATCGACATCCGCACCGCACCGGTCAAGGGGATTCTGCAGCCGGATTCCATCGCCGCCTACGAGGTCGACGGCACGACCTACCTGGTCACGGCCAACGAGGGCGACGCGCGCGACTGGGATGCCTACTCCGAGGAAGTGCGCATTAAGAAGCTGGGCGGCAAGAAGGCGGCCCCGATTTGTGAGGGCTACGCGGGCATGACCGCCGGCGAAATCGAGGAATTCCAGGCCGACGAAAACGCGGGCCGGTTGAAGATCACCACCGCGTTCGGTTTGAACGAAGAGAAGGACTGCTACGAGGACCTCTACACCTACGGTGGCCGCAGCTTCTCTATCTTCACCGCCGACGGCAAGCGAGTGTTCGACTCCGGCGCCGAGTTCGAGGAGCTCACCGCGAAGCTTCTGCCGGAGCACTTCAACACCAACCACACGGAAAACGAGTTCGAGTCCCGCTCCGACGACAAGGGCCCGGAGCCCGAGGGTGTCACCGTCGGCGAGATCAACGGCCGCACTTACGCGTTCATCGGCTTCGAGCGACTCGGCGGCGTGATGGTCTACGACATCACCAATCCGGCGAAGCCGACCTACACCGCCTACATCAACAACCGCGACTTCTCCATCAATATGGAAGAACTTGCCGACAAGGGCGACGACGCCGTGAAGGCCGGGCTGGAAAAGGTTGGCGACCTGGGCGCCGAGGGGCTCACGTTCGTGTCTGAGAAGGACTCCCCGAACGGTGAGAACCTACTGATCGTGGGCAACGAGGTCTCCGGAACCACCACCGTGTTTAAGGTGGACTCGCTCATTGAGGCACCGGCCAAGCCGGCCCAGGACGCTGTCGGCAGCTCCCTCTCCAAAGGCGGTGTGATTGCGATCGCACTTACGGCTGCGGCTTTGGTTATCGGCGCTCTGGGCGCGCTCGGCAACGTTGTGAACTCGATGTTTGCCAAGTAATTCGGTGGCGGCGGACAACTGTTGTCCATGAAAAAAACACCACCGCTTCACTACATTTTTAACCCTAAACCTGCTAGGTTCATCCAGGTGTCATGTCGGGCACAGCGCCCACATCGACTGTTTTGGATCTTCTACGAGGAGAATAAGAGAACATATGAAGCGTATTTCCACCGCAGCCGTGGCTGCCGCGACCGCTCTGTCCCTGGCCACCGTCCCGGCGATGGCTCAGGAGAACACTGCAACTACGACCACCGGTACCGCTACGGCGACCACCACGCCGTCTGAGCCGACGACCACTCCGTCGACCGATGCTCCGTCGACCGAGCAGAACGAGCCGACTCAGCCGACCGAGCCGACTCAGCCGACCGAGCCGACTCAGCCGACCGAGCCGACTCAGCCGACGGAGCCCACGAAGCCGCAGCAGCCGAAGCAGCAGTCCTCCGGCTCCTCCCAGGGCACCATCGTGGGCATCTTCTCCGGAACGCTCGGTGCTGTGCTGACCACCGCTCTGATCGTGTTCTCCGACCCGCGTGGCGCGAACAAGATCATCGACATGGTCAACGCTCAGTTCGGCCTGGGTCTGCCGCACCTGCACACCCCGAAGGTTCAGCTGCCTAACTTCCAGCTCCCGAACCTTCCTTTCTAACCCACCCGCTCTCTTTCGCCTGAGGAAGGTCAATCAATGAAGTCTCGTTTCGTAGCCGTGTCTTTCGCGGCCACCGCAATCGCAGCTGGCTCCCTCGCAGGTGCCGCAGCCGCCGCCGAAGCTGATACTTCGACGACGACCACGTCCGCCTCTGCGGAGCCGACCACCACGGCAACGCAGGATTCCACCCCGACCACCACGGCGTCCACCAAGACCAGTGAGCCAGCCCCCACCAAGGAAGGCCCGGTAGTAGTCGAGCCGTCCGGTACTACCACCACTCCGGCGGCCACTGGCACCACCACCCCGGCTACCACCACTCCGTCCACCACCGGCAAGGAGAAGCCGACGGGCAGCAACGTCGCGACCGTCACTCCGACTGCGACCTACACCCCGCCGGCATGGCTGCAGCCGTCCTCCTACGAGGAGCAGGCGCTCGATATCATCGGCAAGATCTCGCTCTGGGTCACTGCACTCGCAGCGGCGATCAGCTCCCTCATGGTTGTCGTGGGCGCTGTCCCAGGGCTGAAGGAGAGCATCAAGAAGATGGCTAACAAGAAGTAAAGCCTGCTGCGTATACGCCAAGCCCCGTCCGGTGTGACCGGACGGGGCTTGGCGTTTGGTTTGGGGCCGCGCGCTAGCCCAAGATCCCGGCGCCGAGTGTCGCCTTGAGGTCGCCCATCAAGCTGGCTGAGCGGTTCACGCGCAGGTGGTCTCCCAGAATCATCAGCTGGCTGTGTTCTCCGTTGACCAGATTCAGGTAGACATCGGAATCGCCGGCGTTGTTCACCAGCACGCCTTTAAGCTTGGCGATGTTCTCCGCGGTGCACTGATCCGTGCGCATGGTCAACCGCAGCGGCAGCCCGGCACCGTTGCCGGGGCCAAGCTCCGGCACCTTCACGTCGTCGCCGAATAGGCTCATACGATCGTCGCGGATGGAAACATGCGCCTTGACCAGAATGATGTTGTCCTCCACGATCTGAGGCGCGACCAGTGCGTACACCTTGTTAAATAGCAGCACATCCACCTGCGCGCCGTGGTGGTCCTCAATGGTCACGATCGCCCACGGAGAGCCATCCTTCTTGGAGAAACGGCGGTCCACGGTGGAGATCAACCCGCCGATGGTCACTTCTGCCCCGTTGCGCATTTCGCCGGAGAGGATGGTGGTCAGCTGAGTATCCGTCTGCGCGTCGATGGCCTCCTCGAAGCCGTCGAGCGGGTGGCCGGAAACATACAGACCGAGCATCTCACGTTCCAGTGCGAGCTTGTGCTTGCGGTCCCATTCGTCGTCAGGCACCTCGATGGTAAATGCGGAGTTGTCGGCGCCGTCTTCCCCGCCGAAACCGGCGAAGAGGTCGAACTGCCCCTTGTCCGCCGCCTTCTTTGTGGCAAGAACGGAATCGACGGCGTCTTCCTGGATGAGCATGAGCCCCTTGCGCGGGTGCTCCAGCGAGTCGAATGCCCCGGCTTTAATCAGCGATTCTGTGATTCGCTTGTTGCAGGCCGCCAACTCGATTTTGTCCAGGTAGTCCGAGAAGCTGGTGAAGGAGCCCTTTTCCTTCCTGGTTTTCTTGATGGACTCCACCACTTCCACGCCGACGTTTCGCACAGCGGCAAGCCCGTAGCGGATGTCTTCGCCAACAGCCATGAAGTTTTCTTCGGACTCGTTGATGTCCGGCTGCAGCACGCTAATGCCCAGGTGGCGGCAGTCTGACAGGTAGATCGCGGACTTGTCCTTCTTGTCTCCCACAGAGGTCAGCAGTGCCGCCATGTACTCGGCGGCGTAGTTCGCTTTCATGTACGCGGTCCAATAGGACACCAGCGCGTAGCCCGCGGCGTGGGACTTGTTAAACGCATACGAGGCGAACGGCTCGATCGTGCCCCACAGCGCATCCACGGCCTCCTTGGAGTAGCCGTTGGAGAACATGCCGGCGGAAAATGCTTCGTACTCCTTCGCCAACACCTCCGGTTTTTTCTTACCCATGGCCTTGCGGAAGCCGTCTGCTTGACCCGCCGTGTAGTTCGCCACCTTCTGCGAGATGTTCATGATCTGCTCTTGGTAGACGATCAGGCCGTAGGTCTCATCCAGGATCTCCTTGAGCGGTTCTTCCAGCTCCGGGTGGATCGGCGTAATTGGCTTGCGTCCGTTCTTACGGTCGGCGTAATCCCAGTGGGCGTTCACACCCATCGGGCCCGGGCGGTACAGCGCCAGCGAGGCAACAATATCGTTGAATCCGGTCGGCTTCATGCGCTTGAGCAGCTCCTGCATACCGCCCGAGTCCAGCTGGAACACGCCTAGAGTGTCGCCGCGCGAGAGCAGCTCGTAGACCGCTTGGTTATCGGTGTCGAGAGCCTCAAGGTCGATGGTTTCGCCGCGGTTTTTCTTCACGTTCTCCAGCGCGTCGCCCAGCACCGTGAGGTTGCGCAGCCCCAGAAAGTCCATCTTCAGCAGGCCGATAGCCTCACACGCCGGGTAGTCCCAGCCGGTGATGATCGCGCCGTCCGCCGGGCGCTTCCACATCGGAATGTGCTCCATTAGCGGCACCGACGCCATAATCACGGCACACGCGTGCACGCCTGCCTGCCTGACCACGCCTTCCAGGCCGCGGGCCGTCTCATAGATCTTGGCCACGTCCGGATCCGTCTCAATCAGCGAGCGGACCTCCGCAGCCTCGTTGTAGCGCTCATGCTCCGGGTCGGTGATGCCGGAGAGCGGAATGTCCTTCGCCATGATCGCCGGCGGCAGTGCACCGTTGATGCGGTCCGCCATCTGGAAGCCGGGCTGGCCGAAGTTCACCTTGGCCGAGTCCTTAATCGCCTGCTTGGTTTTCACCGTGCCGAAGGTGATCACCTGGGCGATTTTGTCTTCGCCCCAGCGATCAGCGGCGTAAGTGATCATTTCTCCGCGGCGGCGGTCATCGAAGTCGATATCGATATCCGGCGCGGACGGGCGCTCCGGGTTCAAGAATCGCTCGAAGAGCAGGCCGTGTTCCATCGGGTCAATGTTGGTGATCGTCAGCGCGTACGCGACCAGAGAGCCCGCCGCAGAACCACGGCCCGGTCCGACGCGGATGCCAATCTCGCGGGCGTGCTTGATCAGTTCCGCCACGATGAGGAAGTAGGACGGGTAGCCCTTCATGTCGATGACATCGATCTCGTAGCTCGCGCGCGTCAGGTATTCCTCCGGCACGTCTCCACCGTCGAACCGCTCCTTCAAACCGCGCAATACCTCTTCGCGCAGCCACGTCGTCGGCGTGTGGCCCTCCGGCACGTCCGCGATCGGCATGCGGTCGTGCGGGTGCTCCTCCCACAGCTCGCCGTAGTCGCCCACGCGCTCCGCGATCCACAGGGTGTTGTCGCAACCGTCCGGCACCGTGGAATCCCACAGCTCGCGCATCTGTTCCGCGGACTTGATGTAATAGCCGGAGCCGTCAAACTTGAAACGGTCCGGATCAAGCAGCGTCTTGCCGGTCTGCACGCACAGCATCGCCTCATGCGCCGGCGCCTGAGATTCGAGCACGTAGTGGCAGTCGTTGGTCACTAGCGGCGGCAGGTCCAACGTCTGGCCGATGCGCAGAAGGTCCTCCCGCACTCGCCGCTCGATGTGCAGGCCGTGGTCCATCAACTCCAGGAAATAGTTGTCCTTGCCGTAGATGTCCTGCCACATCGCCGCCGCCTCGAGTGCGGCGTCGTACTGGCCGAGGCGCAGGCGCGTCTGCACATCGCCCGACGGGCAGCCCGTGGTGGCGATGATGCCGTCCGCGTGCTCGGCGATCAACTCCGCGTCCATGCGCGGCCACTTGCCCAGCTGGCCCTCGTAGGACGCGAGCGACGACAGCTTGAACAGGTTGCGCAGACCTGTCGCATTTTCCGCCAGCATCGTCTGGTGCAAGTACGCGCCGGACGCGGAAACGTCGTCCCGCTTTTGGTCCGGGGTGCCCCAAAGCACGCGCTTTTTGTTGAAGCGGGACTCCGGCGCCATGTACGCCTCGATGCCGATGATCGGCTTGACCCCGGCATCCACCATGCGGCGGTAGAACGCGTTCGAACCGAACATGTTGCCGTGGTCGGTCATACCCACCGCAGGCATGCCCTGGCGCACAACTTCGTCGGCGAGCATGTCCACCTTCGCCATGCCGTCCAACATGGAGAACTCGGTGTGGTTATGCAGATGCACGAAGGAGGATTTTTTGGCCATGCGGGTCATCTTAGACGGCACGCCGACAGGCGCGAATCCCCTCGAAAACCGGTGCGGTTATTCGTACCGCAGCGCCTCGATAGGCTGCATCTTTGCCGCCTTCGAGGCGGGGTACGCACCGAAGAACACACCCGTGGCAAGCGAGAACAGCAATGCGAAGATCACGGCACTGATTGGCGGCCACGTCATGTCCAAAACCGCGGAGCTGGCGATCATGCCGATCGCGCCGCCGAGGATCACACCGATGATGCCGCCGATGAGACACACCAGCATCGCCTCGACGATGAACTGCACGCGAATATCGTTCTGCGTCGCTCCGAGGGCCTTGCGCACGCCGATCTCGCGGGTGCGCTCGGTCACCGTAATCAGCATGATGTTCATCACGCCGATACCGCCGACGAGCAGCGAGATGCCGCCAATGGCGGACAGCACCGTGGACAGGGTGCGGAAGATCGTGGTGAGACCTTCCAGCCCTGCGGAAATATCGAAGACCTCAGCCTCGTAGTTCTCGTTGCCCGCGTACTGGCGGTCAAGGTAGGACTGCAGGTCCCCACGGAACACCTCTGCGTCTTCATCGGCCGCGGAGCGCACGCTAAACGACGATGTCCAGCTCGCGTCCAGCCCAACCCGGTCCGCCGCCGTGGCGGGAATGAAAATCTCGGCGGCGGCGGACGGGCCGAAAGCCGGGTCCTTGTCCGCCCGCTCCAGCACGCCGACGATCGTGAACACGCTGGTGGTGCCGTCCACATCCACGTCGAAGCGGGAGCCGAGGGCGTCGGCGGAATCGCCATCGAAAAGCGCCTCCACAAGCTCCGGGGAAACCACCGCAACAGGGCGGCGGCCATCGAGCATGTCCTGCGTGATGCCGCGACCGTACTGCACATTCAGGCTGCGCATATCGAGCGAGCCGGTAAGTGCCGGGTTGATGCCGACGGAGACAGAGTCGTCGCCCGTGGTGGCCTCGCCCTGGCCGGAGATGTCGATGTCGACGCCTTGGATCCGGTCGCCGAAAGAGGCACTCAAGTTATCGAGTTCTTCAAGGCTCATGCCGTCGCGCTCTTCGGTCGGCCCGGCCATGCCGAATCCTGCGAACGGGTCGTCGCCGCCCTCGCCCTCCTCCGGGCGCTCGTGCACCATGACCGGGTAGGTGGTGGTGCCGGCGTCCTCGAGCCCGCCCATGACGTCGTTTTCCAGGGCGCGGCCGAGCGTCATGATGATGATCACGGCCATGATGCCGATGATGATGCCCAACAGCGTCAGCAGCGAGCGCAGCTTGTTGGTGTTGAGGCTGGACACGGCCAGCCGCATGGATTCGCGGATGTTCATTTAGCTCGCTCCTCCCGGTGCTCGCACGCCGGCAATGCGGCCGTCCATCATTTCCACCACGCGCCCGGTCTCTTCGGCGAGCTCCGGGTTGTGGGTAATAAACACGATGGCCTTGCCCAGCTCCTGGTTCAGTTCGTGGAACAGGTCCATCACCATGCGGCCGGTCTTGGAGTCCAGCGCGCCGGTGGGCTCGTCCGCGAGCAGCAAGTCCGGGTCGTTGGCCAGGCTGCGCGCGATTGCCACGCGCTGCTTCTGACCGCCGGAGAGCTCGTTCGGATTGTGGTGCAGGCGATCGCCCATGCCCATCCGGTCCAGCAGCTCGGCGGCGCGCTCGTCACGCTCCTTGCGCTCTACGCCCGCGTACATCATGGGCATGGCCACGTTCTGCAGCGCATCCATGCGGCCGATCAGGTTGAAGTTCTGGAAAATGAAGCCGATGTTCTTGCTGCGGTAGGACGCGAGTTCCTTGTCCTCCTTGGCATAGACCGGCTCACCGTTGAAGGCGTAGGCCCCCTCTGTCGGCCGGTCCAGCATGCCAATCAAGTTCATCAGCGTGGACTTGCCGCAGCCGGACGGGCCGACGATGGAGACAAACTCGCCCTGGTCGGCGTAGAAGTCCACTCCGTGTAGAACCGTCAGCTCGCTGGGTTCGCCCTCGTTGTAGGTTTTGACCACATTGCGCATGTCGATAAGCAAGCCGGAATCGGCCATGCCATTGTGCTTCGAAGCTTGCGTCATCTACTGCTGCCCCTCGGCCGCACGACGGGTGCTGGTGACCGTCACCGTGGCCGTGGTGCGCTCTTTCTTCTCCCGCGCCTCGCGCACCTGATCAGGGTTGAAGTTCGGGTCCGTGATCTCCACGTTCTCACCGACTCGGCCTTGGTACTCCTCCGGCCAGTTGATCACGATGTCGCCTGGCTTCAGCTCACCGCCGGTGACTGCGACGTCCACGTCGTTGGACGCGCCGGTTTTCACAGAACGCTCCTCGACGGTGCCCGTCGTCGCGTCATCGCCGTCCGTGGCGAGCACGAGCACCTTCTGGTCGTTGTCCTCGCCGTAGACGGCGTCCAGCGGCACGTTCAGCGCGTCCTTCGCCTCCGCAGTGATGATTTCCGCGCGGGCGGAACCGCCGAGCAGCAGGCCTTCCTTGTCGCCGGTGACCTCGATCTCCACCGGGAACGTCACCTCGTTGGACTTGTTGTTGCCCTGTTGCGGCGGCATACCTTGCATCGGGTTCTGGTTACCGCTGGCAACGGAATCCGACGCCGGTGCGATACGAGTGACGCGGCCCTTGAACGTTTTCTTGCCGGTCGCAGTGGTGGTGAACTCCACCCGGTCGCCTTCCTTGATATTGGGCACGTCCGATTCGCGCACGTCGGTGCGGATGACCAAGCGGGAATCGTCCGCGATGGTCAAAAGCTTGCCCTGTGGGATGTCGCCTTCGCGCACGTCCACGCTGGTGACCAGTCCCGCCATCGGGGCGTAAATGGTGGATTCACGCACCTGGTATTCCAGGGTGCCGTCACCGTCACCGAGCTGGGCAGTTTCAGCCTGGCGCACCGCGGAGTCCAACTGCGCCTGCAGCTGGTTGCCCTCCTGCGCGGCCGCGGACTGCGCCGCAGCCAGGGCCGCCTTCGCATCCTGCAGCGCTGCGCTTGCTTCTTCGACGCTCATGCCCGGGCCCACGGCAGCGCCGCCACCAGCACCGCCAGCGCCAGTGCCAGCACCGCTCTCCCCCGTCAGCTGCGCCAGCTGTTCAGGGCTCAGCTCACCGGGCGTGCCCGGCGTGCCCGGCGTGCCCGGCTGGCCAGGCATAGCCGGTGCCTCGGGTGCAGCCGGCGGTGCCGGCGGTGCCGGAGGCGCCGTCCTGATGCCGAGGTTCGAGGAAATGCCGCCGGCGGCACGTTCGACAGCCGCGATGCCGCGGTTGACAATGCGGGCGCCGCCGTTGGCGGCCACGGCAGCGTCGTACGCCGCCTGCGCCTGATTTACCTGCGCCTGGGCGGCGCGGATGGCCTCGTTGGTGCCGTTGTTCACGCTTTCCTGGTGGGCGTTGAGCGCCGCGCGGGCCTGATCCACCTGCGCTTGAGCGTCCGCCTGCGCGTTGGCCTGCTGCTTCTGCTGGATCTCCAGCTGGCGCTCCAGCTGCTCGGAGTTCATGGAGGCCAAGAACTGCTGCGGCTGCACGCGATCGCCGGCCTTGACGGCCACCTTCTCTACCTCGGACTGCACCGAGGTGGAGATGTTCACGGAACGGATCGGCTCAATGGTGCCGTTGACCACAACACTGTCGGACACCCCTTCGTTGGTGGCCACGGTGTAATCGCCGGGGTTCAGGCCCGCTCCCTCAGCGTTGTCGTCGCCGCCTCCGCCGAATCCGCATGCGCCGAGGAAGAGCGCGGAGGTTGTCACCAACGCAAGTCCTGCTCGGCTAAGACGCTTGTGTCCGGTTGATTTTTCGGTAGAGGAAGTCAAGAGCTCTCCTTGCCTAACGGTGCAAAAACGGGCCTGCGTACAACTCCGCAAACTATACACCCCCGCGTGTTGCGGAAGTCGAGAGAGAAAACGCTCCCCACACCGCATCGGCTTGCAGCATTTCCACAGCAAGGACCGTGTCCGTGGCGTTAATCTGCTCCAGTTGTGTGCGCGGGGCAAACACCACTGCTCCGGCGAGTGGAGATGCGGTGGCGGACCGGAGGACGTCGATACGCTTTTTGCCTATCGACGCCTCCGGAACCACGACCGGAGCCACCCCCGACACCACAAGCGCACTGACGCGCGGGGCGGGTGCAAGTGCTGCGGCGGCCTCGTCGGGGCCGAGCGGCCGGGCGAAGGTGACCAGCGCGAAGGAGGCCTCCTCGTGGTCGAGGGTCGCGGCGGCGCGCTGGGCGTACTGCTGTGGGGCTTCCCCGTCCTCCGGGCCGAGCTGGTCGCCCTGCAGCACTGGCGGGGCGGGCGGGTTGGCCTCGCCCACCAGCCAGAATCCGGCGACCAGCGCGAGGACCACCGCGAGCGCGCGCATCTAGCCGTTCCGCACTTTATCCAGCGCGGCGCGCAGATCCTCCGGGTATTCGGAGGCGACCTCCATGTACTCGCCGGTGCGCGGGTGGGTAAAGCCCAGCTTCGTGGCGTGAAGCCACTGACGCTTCAACCCCAACTCCTTGGCCAGGTTCGGGTCCGAGCCGTACATGGGGTCGCCCACACACGGGTGCCCCAGAGACGACATGTGCACGCGGATCTGGTGGGTGCGCCCGGTTTCCAGGTGGATATCGAGCAGGCTCGCGCGGCGGAATGCCTCGATGACGCTGTAGTGCGTCACGCTCTGACGGCCGTCCTGGGTCACGGCGAACTTCCAGCCTGCCGACGGGTGGCGCGCGATCGGCGCGTCGATGGTGCCCTCGATTGGGTCCGGCAGGCCCTGGACCAGCGCGTGGTAGGTCTTGTCCACCGTGCGCTCCTTGAAGGCGCGCTTGAGCACGGAATACGCGGGCACGCTGGCCGCCACGATCATCACGCCGGAGGTGCCCACGTCTAAGCGCTGCACGATGCCTTGGCGCTCCGGGGGCCCTGCGTCCGGCAGGGTGAAGCCCATCGCCTGCAACCCGCCGACCACGTCCGGGCCCTCCCAGCCCAGCGTCGGGTGCGCTGCCACGCCCACCGGCTTGTCCACGGCGATGACGTCCGCGTCCTGGTAGAGAATCTCCAGGCCCTCCACCAGCTCGGTCACTGGCTGCGGGGCGCGCTTCGGCTCAGGCAGGGTGACTTCCAGCATCGCGCCTGCGGTGACGCGGTCGGATTTTTGGGCGGCAGCTCCGTCGACAAGCACATCGCCCTCCGCCGCCATCTCGGAGGCGACGGAGCGGGACACGCCGAAGAGCTTGGAAATCGCCGCGTCCACCCGCATGCCCTCAAGCCCCTCGGGCACGGGCAGGGCCCTGAACTCACCGCCCATCGTCGCCCCCTTTCAGCTCGCCCGTGAGCGCTGAGATGAAATACACCACCACGCCGACGGTGATCGCCGCATCGGCCAGGTTGAACACCGCGAAATTGCCCACAGAGATGTAGTCCACCACGTGCCCGAACCAGAAGCCCGGATCCCGGAACAGCCGATCGATCAGGTTGCCCAGTGCCCCGCCTGCGATCATCGCGACGCCGAGCGCCTCCCACTTCGAGGTCATGCGTGGTCCAAACCACAGCGCCCCCAGCACGAACGCCAGCTGAATCGCGGTGAACACCCACGTGAGGTTTTCCCCCATGGAAAACGCCGCGCCGGAGTTGAACAGCAGGTAGAAGCGGAACCAGTCCCCGATCACCGGCTGCGGCACGCCGGGCTCCAGCCAGTTCAGCATCAGCTGTTTGACTCCCTGATCCACCGCGCCGATAGCGAGCATGACGGCCACCACCAGTCCGAGGTATCGGGGGGTGCGTTGTGCTGTCGTGTCCTGCTTCATCGCCAAACCACTTTAGCCGGTCGCACACGGCCTGCCTGTATTCCGCTGCGCGGGCCAGGTAGCTTGAGAAGAATGTTCCGCACCCTCCGCAGTATCGCCGCCGCAGCCACCCTCACCCTCGCGCTCACCGCCTGCTCCTCCGCCGAGGACGATCCGATGGCAGGGGTGCCAGCATTTCCTCTCGACGCTCCTTCGGTCACCCTGGTCAACCCCGGCGAGAACCCGGAGGAAGTGCGCTACTCACCGGGCGAGGAGTGGGACACCGCCGTCGCAGTGTCCGCCGGCGTGGATCAGCACGTGGCCGTCCCCGGCGAAGCCGAGGTCGCGGACGCCCCCGCCGGCGGCGATGTGAACAAAACCACCTTGCCGCTGACCGCGACAGCCGGCGAGGCCCCCGCCCCGGGCGACGGCGAGGAGGACGCCGATTCCCGCATCGACTTCGTGGTCGGCTCCGGCAAGCACTCGGACTTGGACATCGGTCAGGACGTCGCCGCTTCCGAGGGGTTCCGCATGAGCTGGCGCACCGACGACACCGGCCGCATCTCCACCCTGAAACTGCTCGCTCCCGCCGACGCGCCGCAGCGCGGCCTCCAGCTTGTCGAGCCCACCCTGATCACCCTGATCAACAACTCCGTCGTCTTCCCCGACGAGCCCATCGGCCCCGGCGCGACCTGGACCGTGGAAAGCCGCGTCGCGGGAGACACCTCGATGACGCGCACCACCACCTACACCCTGCTCTCCCGCGAAGGCGACACACTGACGCTGGACACGAAAGTTGAGGAGCGCCCCCAGAACAACACCCTCACTATCGACGGCCCCGGCGAGCTCGAGGGCGAAAGCGTGCAGGTGGATTCCTCCCGCACCACCTCCGAGGGCCAGATCGTGGTGGACCTCCACCGCCCGCTGCCGGTGTCCGGCCAGACCGCCTGGACCACCCGCCTGATCTACGGCGGAGACGACAAAGCGCGGGTGGTCCAAGACATCACCCGCGCTGTGGAGTTTGGCGTTTAGAGGGCCGGCGCCTGTTCCGCCGGCGCCTGCTCTGCTGGAGCCTGCTCAGCCGGCGCTTCGGCCGGTGCCTCAGGGGCGGCCGGTGCACCGGTCTTGCACATGTCCGGCACCTGCTCCGGGGCGAGGGTGTTGCTGACCAGGAAGCAGGCCCAGCTCTGGGAGATCTTCCACTGGCCGCCTTCGTTGATGAACTCCACGTCCTCCGCCAGCTGGGACTCCGCGTTCGGGCGGGTGAAGTTCACGGTGGCCAGCACCGAGTTGGCGGTGTAGCCCGGCAGCACCGGGTCGACCACCTGGAAGTTCGCGCCGGATTCCTGCTGCGACTGCGTCATCAGGTCGAACAACTCCGGCGTGGTTTCGCCACCCTGCACGGTGTTCGCACGCTCGGCGATGGGCAGGTTCGGGTCAGCGGCGCGCTGCAGCACAGCGTTGAGCTCTTCCGCCGTCGGCATTTCGGCCACCGGCGCAGCCTCGGAGGAGGCCGCCTGGGATGCGGCGGTGGTTTCGGTCGTGTCCGAATCCTCGGAGCAGGCCGTCAAGCTCAGTGCGAGGCCAGCGACAGCTGCGGCTGCGACAAGTTTCGGTGCTTTCACGTGTTCTCCTTGCGTAGCGTAAATCTCTCGCTTCACGTTACTGCACACCCGCAACTTTCTGGCACTCTGTGTGCATGAACGTGTTAGTCATCTCAACCGGCGGCACGATCGCCTCCACCACAAACGACCGTGGCGCGCTCGTGCCCACGCTCACCGGCGACGAGCTCGTCGCCCGCTGCGGCACCACTCGCCAGGTGCGCGCCATCGATGTGGCCAGCCTCGACTCCTCGTCCATGGGCTTGGCTGAGATCGACATGCTGCGCGAAACCGTGCGCACTTCGCTTCTCGACGACTCCGCCTCCCTCGTCATCACCCACGGCACCGACTCCATGGCCGAGACCGCCCTCGCGCTGGACCTCGTCCACGCCGATCCCCGCCCCGTTGTGCTCACCGGCGCGATGCGCTCCGCCGACCACGCCTCCCCCGACGGCCCCGCCAACCTGCGCGGCGCGATCGAGGTGGCCGCCACCCGGCGCGACTGCGGCGTGCTCGTCCATTTCGCGGGCGAGACCCTCCCGGCGCGCGGGTTGATGAAGACGCAAACCACCGCCGAGCACGCCTTCACCCTCACCAGCGACACGCCCCTGCCCCGCCCCATGGCGGTGCCTGCCGCGCCGTTGGCCGGGTTGAACATCCCCATCATCCGCGCGTGGGCAGGCGCCGATGACGCCCTCATCCGCACACTCGGGCCCATCGACGGGCTCGTCTTAGAGGCCCTCGGCTCCGGCAATGTGTCTGCGTGCATGGGCAGCGCCGTCGCAAAGCTGCTGCGCCGCGGGGTGCCTGTGGTCGTCGCAACGTCGGTGCCCTACGGCGAGGTGTCGTTCGCCTACGGCGGCGCCGGCGGCGGCTCCACCCTCGGCGACCTGGGCGCGTTGCCCGCCGGCTACCTCAGCGCCGGGCAGGCCCGCATCGCGCTGGCCACCGCGCTGGCCACCGGCGTGGACCCGCGCTCACTGCTGTGAGAACCATTCCTCCCACGCCAACGAATCCAGCGGGTCAGCTTGCTGGAGCTGCGGATCATCCGCTCGAAGGCTTTTGATCCTGCCTGGCCCCGTCGCCCGCGTTTCAAACCGCACCGTCACCCACCCCTTGCCGGCCCCCTGGACCCAGCCGTGCCCGTAATCCGGGTGGTAGACGTCCTGCGTCGCGCGCCACACGCCGCGCTCCGGAGCGGTCTCCTGGTGCACCTCCGTGTCGAATTGCGTTTCGTGGTCGCTGACGCCGGTTTCATAGTCTGCCGACATCGGCGAAGGCTTCACAATCGCCTGATCCAACTCCGGAAACAGCACGTCCTGCAGCGTCTCCTCCAGGCCGGAGTACGACACACCCACCAGCCGAATCGGGCCCACCTCGTCGGGGTAGCGCACGATCCGGAACGCGGTGGCCAGCAGCGTCTCCGCGTCGTCGGTGGCGTACGGCAGCGTCGCCGAACGCGACTCGATGCGGAAGTCTGCCATCCGCAGCTTCAC
The DNA here is from genome assembly GCF_026930265.1 of Corynebacterium pilbarense. Lineage (NCBI taxonomy): Bacteria > Bacillati > Actinomycetota > Actinomycetes > Mycobacteriales > Corynebacteriaceae > Corynebacterium > Corynebacterium pilbarense. Next base: position 109,179 of record NZ_JANRML010000005.1, on the reverse strand, counting down.
CGTCACGGTGCGTGCTCCGCGCCCATCCTTGCGCAGCCTGCGGTGTGATTCCGCAGCCGCTCGTTCCAACGCCGCGTCCACCTCCGGCGGGGTGGTCAAATCTTGCGGGTACGTGTGTTCCGAGGAGATCTGTTTCGACTCCGCCCTCGGCGCCACCGGCCGCTCATCCACCCCGCGCGCCAACCACCACAGCTGCCTGCCCACCGCGCCTCCGATGGCAATGTCCAGCTCTTTCTCGCTGAGGTTTGCTAGATCCCCGATCGTTTCAATCCCGGCACTAAGCAACTTCGACTCAGTCACAGGTCCCACACCCCACAACTCGCTGACCGGCATCGGGTGCAGGATCTCTAGTTGCCGGTCGTGCGGAATGACAAAGACCCCGTCCGGCTTCGCCCGGCCCGAGCCGATCTTGGCGTACTGCTTTCCTGGACCCGCGCCGATCGAACTGGGCAGGCCTGTTTCTTCCTTGATCGCCGCCCGCAGCTCGTTCGCCCATTGCTCCACGTCTTCCGGACTCGCCCCGATCAAGTTCTCCGGTTCCATGAACGCCTCGTCGATGGACAGCTGCTCCACCACGTCCACGTATCTGCCGATGATCTCGAACACCCGGCGCGACGCGACCGCGTAAACCGGCCTGCGCGGCGCCACCAGCACCGCTTTTGAACCCACCAGCCGTGCGGCCCGATGCGTCGGCATCGCCGAGTGCGCCCCGTACTTGCGCGCCTCGTAACTGGCGCCTGCGACCACGCCGCGGCCGGACACTCCCGCCACCAGCACGGGGCGCCCCTTGAGCGTTGGGCGGGTCAGCTGCTCGCACGATGCGTAGAACGCATCCATGTCGATGTGCAGCACCCAACGGTTCATGTCCACCACTGTGCACCACCGGTACCACCATGTTCCAATCCGATCACACGGCGAACGAATCTCCGGTGACATACTCCATCCGCCTCGGCAGTCCTCTGTTGCGCGAGACGAACCGGGCACCGTTTTTGAACGTGAAGAACAGGTCAGCTCCTTGGCGCTCGATGGCAATCACTCCGTGGCTCACCTGAGAGTGGCAGCTCGAGCACAGTGGGATCAGGTTGTCTAGATCAGTCATACCTCCGTGCTCCCACTCCTTTATGTGGTGCATTTCTATGAAGCGCCTATGCGAACATCCAGGCATGGCGCATTGATACCCCCAGACTGCCAACAGTGCCTGCACTTGGCCGTCGGTGGCGAACCGCCGCGAACGGCCAACGTGGATCGTCAGTCCCGTGTCATCCAGCAAGTGCAAACGCACCATCGCGTTGGCGAGGTAGCTGCGCACGTCCTCAGAACTGGCCGAGCGGTTTTCCGGCATCCAACATTGGCCAAACTGGTTGACCATGAGGTTGACCTGCACGCCTGGACTGCGAAGCGGACTCTTTGGGTTCGCGCGAACCATATCGATCATCGCCAACAACGCCCCGTAAACGTCCTGTTTTTCCGGAGGCCCGTACCGCGACACCGAACGCACGATGTCGTCCATGGTGATCTTCGTGCGCTTTCGCGGAGCGCGGTCTTGCTCTGATGGGACGGCGTCTTCGGCGGCAGCTGCGTCGTCGATAAGCTTCTGCACCTTCTCCGGATCCTGCAGATCATCTGGGTCCACATCCTCGAGACCGAAACTGGCAAGCTGGGCCACCTTTAACGCGGTCAGAAGCTTTTGGCCAGCTACCGCCGGAAGCCGCGCCTCGAAAGCAAGCATGCCGTCGTCGCACTCGCGGGCGCGCGCATACGGCTCAGTCGGGTCCTCCTCTTTGGGTCTTGCCCCGGCAAGCACAAGCTGGAGATCGGCAAACGACATGCTCAGCGCGAGTTGGACGTATTGCTCCTCGTTGCACTCCTCCAAATACTGGAGAAGGAAGCGAACCGTCGAATACGGCATCACCCCCGATTCAAATGCGTCGAACAAGAGCCTGAACTTTCTCAGCCCTCGCGCCACGCGCACGTACTCGAATGCCGTGGCCTGCGGGAGGTTGAGCTCGCTGCGCAACCACGTTGCCGTCGACTTCTCCCCGTACTGTTCCGCAAGCCCCTGCTCATCGAACTGCCCCACCGCATCGAGCATCCGCGCCCGGTGGTGGTTCGCCGACAATTGATTGCACTTGATCTGATCCTCGAGCACCTCTGCCGACAGGTCACTCGTTCGATCTTCTGTCCGTTCGTCCACCGCAATTGTCATGGTTGATCCCCTTACTCATGAGCATTGACACCTTTATAGAACGCTCGTGTGTTCGAGTCAAGGGTTTTGCGGAAAATGTCCATTGAAGTGGACAACGCATGCGGTTTCGCTTTCCCAGAAGTCGAACATAAAATCTATTCGCTATGCAGCTGCATAGTCAGCGCCCCACACAAACACCCCCAAAAAACTATGCAGCTGCATAGTGGGTGCCGACCCAGTATTGGCCAGAAAAACTATGCAGCTGCATAGTCAGCACCCCACACGAACGCCCCAAAAACTATGCCGCTGCATAGTGGGTGTCACCCCAATATTGGTTCGAAAAACTATGCAGCTGCATAGTGCGCATCATCGAACGACGGTGCGCCGCCCCCGCTGAGCAGCCAAAAAGGGGCCCCACTCTGCACGAGTGAGACCCCAGCCCGAGAGAACCTAGCTGTTCTTACGAACAGTGGCGGTCACACCATCGATGACGTCGTGACCCTCGACCGGCTCGGTGACCACGTCGAAGGATGTCGCCAGGGTTTCGGCCGCGATGTGGTCGGCGTGGGTGCGGGCCCACGCTTCCTTCTCTGCAGGCACGGCCAGCACCACAGCGATACGGTCGGAAACGTCGAAGCCCTCGCGCTTGCGGGCGTCCTGCAGCCCGCGGATCACGTCGGCAGCCCAGCCCTCAGCCTCGAGTTCCTCGGTGACCTCGGTGTCGAGGACGACCAGGCCGACGGTGCCGTCGGCGTCGACACGCGCGGTGCTCTCCGGGTTCTCCGCCACCAGACGCTCGGTGTAAAGCTCCGGGGTGAGCACGATGTCGCCGTCGACCACCACATCGTCGCCGCGGCGCTCGTAGTTGCCGGCCTTGACGTTCTTGATGGCGCGCTGCACGTCCCTACCCAGCGACGGGCCAGCCACCTTCGCGTTAACGACGACTTCGAAGGATCCGGCCGCGTCGACGTCGTCAGTCAAAGCGACGTCCTTCACGTTTACCTCGTCGCGGATGGTGGAGCGGAACGCCTCAAGCTTGGCCGAATCCGGCAGGGCGACGGTGAGCTTCGGCAGCGGCAGGCGGTTGCGCAGCTTGTTCGCCTTGCGCACTGACGACGCCGCAGAGCACACCGCACGGGTCGCATCCATGGCGGCGACCAGCTCGCCATCCGCCGGCAACTCGGAGGCCTGCGGGTAGTCCGTCAGATGCACCGAACGACCGCCGGTGAGCCCGCGCCAGATGACCTCGGAGACGTACGGCAGCAGCGGCGCCACTGCGCGGGAGACGACCTCCAGCACCGTGTAGAGCGTATTAAACGCCTCCGGGTGCGCCTCCTGGCCCTCCCAGAAACGGTCGCGGGAGCGGCGCACGTACCAGTTGGTCAGCGTGTCGGCGAAGCGACGCACCACGTCGCAGGCGTCGGCGATGCGGGTGTCGTCGAGCGCCTCGCCCACAGCTGCCACCATGTCGTGGGTCTTGGCCAGGATGTAGCGGTCGAGCACGTTATCCGAGCCCACGGACCACTGGGCATCCGACGACGAGTACAGCTGCAGGAACGTGTACGCGTTCCAGATCGGCAGCAGCGCTTGGCGCACGCCCTCGCGGATGCCCTGCTCGGTGACGATCAGGTTGCCACCTCGCAGGATCGGCGAGGACATGAGGAACCAGCGCATCGCGTCGGAGCCGTCGCGGTCGAAGACCTCCATCACGTTCGGGTAGTTGCCCTTGGACTTGGACATCTTCTGCCCGTCCGAGCCCAGCACGATGCCGTGGGCGACGACCTTCTTGTACGCCACACGGTCGAACAGTGCGGTGGACAGCACGTGCTGCACGTAGAACCAGCCGCGGGTTTGGCCGGAGTACTCCACAATGAAGTCCGCGGGCTGGCGGGTGTCGAACTCCTCACGGTTCTCAAACGGGTAGTGGTACTGCGCGAACGGCATAGAGCCGGACTCGAACCAGCAGTCCAGAACGTCCGGCACGCGGCGCATCATGGACTTGCCGGTCGGGTCGTCCGGGTTCGGGCGCACCAGCTCGTCGATGTGCGGGCGGTGCAGGGACTTCGGGCGGGTGCCGAAGTCGCGCTCCAACTCATCCAGGGAGCCGTAGACGTCCACGCGCGGGTAGTCCGGGTTGTCGGAAACCCACGCCGGCACAGGCGAACCCCAGTAGCGGGTGCGCGAGATGTTCCAGTCGCGAGCACCTTCGAGCCACTTGCCAAACTGGCCGTCGCGGATGTGCGACGGGATCCACTCGATTTCCTGGTTTAGCTCCACCATGCGGTCGCGGATGTCGGTGACCTTCACAAACCACGCCGGCAGCGCCATGTAGATCAGCGGCTCGCCGGAGCGCCAGGAGTGCGGGTAGGAGTGCACGATGGTCTGGTCGCGCACGACGCGGCCCTTGGCGCGCAGGTCGCGGATGATGTCGCGGTTCGCGTCGAAGACGAGCTTGCCCTCGTACTCCGGCACCAGCGAGGTGAACTTGCCGTCGGCGTCGACGGGGATAACCAGGTCGATGCCGTACTCCTGGCAGGTGAGCATATCGTCCTCACCGAAGGCGGGAGCCTGGTGCACAACGCCGGTGCCGTCCTCGGTGGTCACGTAGTCCGCGTTGAGGATCATGAACGCGTTGTCGTGGTCGCGGAAGTATTCGAAGACCGGCTCGTACTCCAGGCCCTCCAGTTGCGCGCCCTCAAAGGTAGCCACTACCTCGTACTCACCGAGCTCCTTCGCGTAGGCGCCCAGCAGGGTCGAGGCAAGAAGCAATTGCTTATCGACGAACCCTTCGGCCCCATCCGCACCGACCTTGACAAGCGAGTACTCCACCTCGGGGTGGACAGCCAGAGCCAGGTTGGACGGCAGGGTCCACGGGGTCGTGGTCCAGGCGATAGCTGCGGCGTCGTGAAGCTCAGGATGCTCGGCCCACGTCTTTTCCGCCGCGTAGCCTGCGCGTCCACCGGTGAACGGCAAGGTGACCGTGACGGTGGGGTCCTGGCGGTCACGGTAGGAATCGTCCAGGCGGGTCTCCTGGTTAGACAGCGGAGTGTGCTCGGCCCAGGAGTACGGCAGGACGCGGAAGCCCTGGTAGATCAGGCCCTTGTCGTAGAGCTCCTTGAACGCCCACATGACGGACTCCATGTACTCCGGGTCCATCGTCTTGTAGCCGTTTTCGAAGTCCACCCAGCGGGCCTGACGGGTGACGTAGTCCTCCCACTCGCCCGCGTAGTGCATGACGGACTTGGCGCAGTACTCGTTGAACTGCTCCAGGCCCATATCCTCGATCTGGGCCTTATCGGTGATGCCGAGCTGCTTTTCCGCCTCAAGCTCTGCGGGCAGGCCGTGGCAATCCCAGCCGAACACGCGCGGCACGTGGTAACCAGACATGGTGCGGAAACGCGGCACGATGTCCTTGACATAGCCGGTGAGGAGATGGCCGTAGTGAGGCATGCCGTTGGCGAACGGCGGGCCGTCGTTGAACACGTACTCCTCGCAGCCCTCGCGCTGCTCCAGGGACGCCTTGAACGTGCCGTCCGTGTTCCAATAATCAAGGACGACGCGTTCCATCTCCGGGAAGCGGTCGCTGCCGCCGGTCATGTCCACTTTGGGGTAAACGTTGCCAACCATGACATCACTCCTTCAGCCGTGCAGGGACGCATTGCTGCGCGGTACCACCCTGCTTGGGGCGCGCGATGCGCCCCCACTTCATTGCGGTGAAGGAAGTTACGTCTTCCGTGTGTGACGTCCGGGTCTATTAAGCACAAGCCGTTCTTCCGGATACGCTCCCCGGTGATGGCCGGATCGTTGCGTGTTACGAGTAACGCCCAGCATCCTACAGGGATGCTGAGCGTTTGTGAAGAGCCAGGAACTACTTCTCGTTCGGCGCGGTGCTGGAGCGCGACTCCAGCTCTTCCAGCTGGGATTCCAGCAGCGTCTTCAGGCGTGTGCGGTACTCGCGCTCGAAGGTGCGCAGCTCAGCGATGCGGTTCTCCAGCGCGGTCTGCTGCTGCTTCACCGTGTTCATGATCTCGGTGTGCTTGCGCTCGGCGTCAGCCTTGAGCTTGTTCGCCTGCTCCTCAGCCTGGCGGATCTGCGCCTCAGCACGGGAGTTTGCCTCGTTGGTGGTCTCCTCGGCCTTCTTCTGCGCGTCGGTGACCAGCTGCTTGGAGCGGGTCTCCGCGTCCTGCAGCTGGGTGCGGGAACGGGTCTGTGCGTCCTCGATCTGCTTCTTGGACTTGGACTCGGCCTCGGCGATCTCGCGCTCTGCAGCGGCACGAGCGTCTGCCAGCATGGAGGAAGCCTCGGCCTGCGCGTCGCTGGTCAGGCGGTCCGCCATCTCCTGCGCGAGGCCGAGCACCTTGGCCGCCTGCACGTGGGTGTCAGCGGAGACATCGCTGCGGGCCGGCTCGGACACGGCAGCGGCCGGAGCGGTCGCCTGCTTCGGAGCCTTCGCGGCCTCCTCAGCCTGCTTGCGGGCCTTGGCGGCCTCGTCCTTGGCGGAGCGGGCCTCAGCTTCAGCCTTCTCCTGCGCCTGCTTCGCGGAACGCAGCTGCGCCTCGAAGTCAGCGCGGACCTTCTGCTCCACCTCGCGGCGGATGGCAGCCTCGTCGACCTTCGCGGAATCATCGGAACGCTTCACCGGCGCTGCAGCAACTGCGTCCGTGCCGCCTTCCTCAAGACGGGAACGCAGCTCGTCGTTCTCATCCTGCAGCTGTGCAAGCGTGTCCTCGACGAGGTCGAGGAACTGGTCAACCTCGTCCTCGTTGTAGCCTCGCTTGCCAATCGGCGGCTTGCTGAAAGCGACATTGTGCACGTCAGCTGGTGTCAGCGGCATTTGCGTTCCCTTCGATAATCGTGTGAGTACTCGCTAGCGCGAAGCATTGTTTGCTGAATTGTAACGGTTTCGCTCGACGAGTGTAGCCCAGCCTAGCTGTAAAGCCGGGTTAAAGCTCAAGTAAAGCTACCGCAGTGCCGGATTAATCAGCACGGCGCCAACGAACATCTGGATGAGCATGAGGATGAAAAACAGGACAATGACACTCACATCCAGGCCCACCCCGCTACCGCCGAGCTTTAGCGGCGGGATGAGTTTGCGCAGCGCATTCACTGGCGGGTCCGTCATCCGGAAGATGGGCTCGGCCACCATGATGAACCAGTGCGGCGGGTCGAACTGCTTGGAAAACGCCTGCACCATCTCAATGATGATGCGCACGATAACCAATAGCGAGTACAGCCCCACAAGGGCGTAGATGATTGCTCCGAAAAGTGCCACGCCGAACCACCCTACCGGCTAGCGCAAGCCAGCAGCACGCTTGAGGTCGTCTTTCTCCAGGTTCGCGTTCTCCGGCACGATGGCGAACATCCGCTTGCGCGTCTCAACGCCGCGGGAGAGGTTGTGCATGCTGCCGCGCAGGGCGAAGCACAGGCCAGCGGCGAAGTCCACGATGCGCTTCGCGTCGGCGGTGTCCAGGTCGGTCAGGTCCATGACCACAGCGTCGCCGTCGCGGAACGGCTCGCCGATCTCCTTAGCGTCGTTGTAGTTGCGCGGCGCGGCGGTCACGATATGCGGAGTGGAGCGGTAGCTCGGGCGCACAGCGTCGCGGCCGTAATCGCGGGGGGCGGGGCGATCCATGCGGGATGGGCGCTCGGCGCGCGGGGTGCGGTCATACGCGGTAGAACCGGCGGTGTGTGAGTTGTACTGCGGATCGTCGTAGTACGCGTCGTCCTCGGCGTTTTCCACGGGGCCGAGGCCGAAAAAGTCTTTAGCACTGTCGAAGAAGGACATGCAGGCGGCTCCTTTTATGGGGTGATTCGCGGTGGATTTCAGACTACGGGCCGGGGCCCGAGCAGCGCTGTTCCGACACGCACGATATCGGATCCGCAGGCGATGGCGTCGGCGAAATCACCGCTCATACCTGCGGAAAGTCTCAAGTTACGGTTGAGCTTGGCGGCGTAGTCGTCCGTCAACGAGCGCGCCTGAGCAAACACCTCGCGCGGCTGCGAATCCAGCGGCGGCACGACCATGAAACCGGCCATTTCAAGGTGCTCGGACTCCTCCACAGCTTCCACGATTGCGGGCACATCGTCGAGGTGGGCGCCGCCGCGGGCAGAGTCGCCGTCGTAAGACAGCTGCACCATGCACGGCAGGATCTCGCCTGTACGGTCGCCGCGCTCGAGCGCGAGCGCCATGCCTCGCTCGAGCCCGTGGGCCAACTTGAGCGAATCCAGCGAGTGCACCTCGGAGGCCCAGCGCGCCACCGAGTTAGCCTTCTTGGATTGAATCTGGCCGATCATGGCGATGCCGCAGCGGCCTTCAAGCTCGGCTGCCTTGTCGCGGGCCTCCTGCTCGCGGTTCTCCCCCACCAGCGCAATGCCGAGCGAGGCGAGTTCTTCGATGCGCTCCACCGGGTGGAATTTCGTCACCGGCAACAACGCCACGCTGCCTTCTTCGCGGCCGGCGGCACGCTCCGCGTCGCGGATCTGTTGGCGGACAGTGTCAAGGTTTTTTGCGAGATCAGACATTAGGCATCCAAATTACGCCAGCCTGCCGCCCGGTTACACCTTCGCGGCGGTGGGAGAAGAAATCCTTGTCGGTGATGGTGTCGCGCGGGTCCGCGTCGATGTGGGTCACGCCCAGGCTGAGCAGCTGGCGAACCAGCCCGGCGCGCACGTCGATGCCAGGGGTGCCCTTCTTTGTGCGGGTGCGGGAGCCGGGCAAATGCTTCTCGACGTCTAAAGCCATCCCCTCCGGGACCTCATACGACTCCCCAGCGGCGGCCGGCCCCAGCAGTACTTGGATGCGCGAGGGCTCGGCGCCGAGTTCCACCATCGCCTCGACGGTGTTTTTCACGATCCCGTTGCGCGCGCCCATGCGCCCGGCGTGCGCCGCGCCGATGACGCCGGCGGTGTGGTCGGATAGCAAAACCGGGGTGCAATCCGCCACGAGCACGCACAGCGCCAGGTCTTTTTGCCTGGTGACAAGGGCGTCGGTGGCTTCCACGGGGGCGGCCGAAGGTCCGTCGACAAGTGTGACGGTGTTGGTGTGCAGCTGCTCCATCCACACGAAGCGCTCCTCGGGCAGGCCGAGCACTTGAGCGAGCCGGGCGCGGTTCGCTGCGACGTCAGCGGCGTCGTCGCCGACGTGGGCGCCTAGGTTGAACGAGTCGTAGGGGGCAGCAGAAACCCCGCCTGCACGGGAAGTGAACACCATGCGGACGGGGCGAGTGGAAAGATCTGGCATGTCTGCCAGCTTAACTAGCGCATGAAGTCCGGCACATCGACGTCATCGAAACCGCCGTCAAAGCCGCCGTCGCGGGGCTCGCGGGGCTCACGGTCGCGCTCGGTGAACAGGCCGCTGCGGGTGGACGGCTCGTAGCGGTGGCGCGGCTGGTACTCCTCCTTCTTGACCGGCTCGGCCTCGACGACCTTGGTGGATGTCTGCTCCGGCTGCGGCGCTTCCTGTTCCGCCGGTTCAGCCGTGCGGGCGTTGGCCTTCTCATCGAAACCGGTGGCAATGATGGTCACGCGGACCTCGTCGCCCAGGTTGTCGTCGATGATCGTGCCGAAGATGATGTTGGCGTCCTCGTCGGCCTTCTCCTCCACGATCGAGGCTGCGTTGTTGACCTCCATCAGGCCCAGGTCGGAGCCGCCGGCGACGGAGATAAGCACGCCCTTGGCGCCCTCCATGGTGGTTTCCAGCAGCGGGGAGTTGATGGCCTGCTCGGTAGCCGTCATCACGCGGTTGTCGCCGCGGGCGGAACCGACGCCCATCAGCGCGGAGCCAGCGTCGGCCATGACGGAGCGAACATCCGCGAAGTCGACGTTGATCATGCCCGGGATGGTGATGAGGTTGGTGATGCCCTGAACACCGTTGTAAAGCACCTCATCCGCCGCGCGGAAGGCCTCCATCATGGACAGCTCGGCGTCGCCCAGCTGCAGCAGACGGTCGTTCGGGATGACGATGACGGTGTCGCAGACTTCCTTGAGGTTCTCGATGCCCTCGAGCGCCTGCCGGGTGCGGCGCTTGCCTTCGAAGGTGAACGGGCGGGTGACCACGCCGATGGTCAGCGCGCCCATCTTCTTGGCAATGCCGGCTACCACCGGGGCGGCGCCGGTGCCGGTGCCGCCACCCTCGCCGGCGGTGACGAAGACCATGTCGGAGCCCTTCAGGGATTCCTCGATCTCTTGCTTGTGGTCCTCAGCGGAAGTGCGGCCTACCTCAGGGTTCGCGCCCGCGCCGAGGCCGCGGGTGGCCTCGCGCCCAATGTCGAGCTTCGTGTCGGCATCGGTGAACAGCAGTGCCTGGGAGTCCGTGTTGATGGCAACGAACTCAACGCCCTTCAGGCCTTCCTCGATCATGCGGTTGACGGCGTTGACGCCGCCGCCGCCGACACCGACGACGCGGATCATGGCGAGGTAGTTGGCGGGAGAGGTCATAGTGGTGGTCTCGCCTTTCACAAGTTGGTGTTTTTGAAGTTGCTTCCCATCTTGTGCGAAAGTGCGCGGTTTTTTGTTTTCTAGGTCGGCGTGTCACAACCCTAAACCTGTACTTTAGGGTTGTGACCTGCGGTTTTAGCGCGACGTGACCAGTTCCGGGTTGGAAATGTTGAATGTTTTTCCGTCCAGCTGCAGCACCGTCTCAAGCGCAAGCGCCTTGTTCCGGTTGTCCTCGGACGCACCCCACGTAACTGTCCTGTCGCCGTCGAGCTTGAGCACGAAACTGTGGTCCCCGTCGCGGGTCAGCTCGCGGACCTGTGGGCGGGCCACGTCCGTGATCGCGGAGGCGACCTCCACCGCCTTGGGCAGCTGCTCTTCGCTGATGCCGACGAGCTGCACTGCCCCGACCGGCGGCTGGGCCACGACGAAATCCTTGCCCTCGCTGTTGATCAGGTGCGGCTCTCCGCCCTGGTCGATCCAGGCCACCGGGGTGTGCTCCACCACCGTGACATTTACCGCGTTGGGCCAGTTGCGCTTCACCGTCACCGAGTCCACCCACGGGTTGGCGGCCACGTCCTGAGCGGCCCTGCGCACATCCACCCGCCCCATCGGGGTGCCCGGCTCCACGCCGGAAAGCGACGTCACCTCCTCGGCAGGCAGGTTCACCGCCCCCTCGACGTTGACGTCGTCGACGGGCATGGCCGGGGTAAACGGCAGCGCCGCCACAACCGCGAGCACAAGTGCGACGCAGCCGGCGACAATCGCGATGGCGCGGCGCGACATCCTACGCCTCCTGCAGGGCGGCGAGGATCTCGTCCGCAAGCATGGTCACGCTGCCCGCCCCCATGGTCAGCACCAGGTCGCCGGGTTTTACTAGCGACGCCACAGTCGCGGGCGCCACCGAGAAGTCCGGCTCCAGATGCACCGGCACGGTCATCTTCTCGGCGATGATCCGGGAGGTCACGCCCTCCACCGGTGTTTCACGGGCGGCGAAAATGTCCAGCAGCACGCATTCGTCGCTCAACGAAAGTGCTTCGGCGAACTCTTCGGCGAATTCCTGGGTGCGCGAGTACAGGTGGGGCTGGAAGCAGACCACCACGCGGGCGCCGCTGCCCTCGGCCTCAACCTTGTCGCGCGCGGCGGTGAGCACGGCGTCGACTTCCGTCGGGTGGTGCGCGTAGTCGTCGTAGACGCGGGTTCCGCCCACCTCGCCTTTGAACTCGAAACGGCGGCGCACGCCTGTGAACTCGCTCAGCCCTTGGGCGAGTTTCTCCGGGTCGGCGCCCACGAGCGCGCCCGCAAGCAGGGCGGCGGCGGAGTTGAGCACCATGTGGCGGCCCGGAATCGCCAGCGTGTACATCACGTCGCCGGAGATGTGGTCGGTGCGAAGCTGCGCCTCGACCACGGTGTGCTCGCCCTCCTGGCGCTCGTTGGTGACCACGGCGCCTGCCTGGATCTTCGGGTGGCGTGCGGCTGCCTCCGCGGTGCCGTATCCGGTAACCGTCAGCCCGCGCTCTAGGGCGCGTTCGCCGCAGGCGGCTGCGTTGTCGTCGTCAAGGCAGACAACCACGTGCTTGGCAATGTCCGCGAAGTCATCGAAAACCTGGAAGTACTTCTCGCGGGTGCCGTAGAAATCCAGGTGGTCCGGTTCAATGTTGGTGATCACCGCGACGTCCGGTGAGTAGCGCAGCAGCGAGGCGTCGGACTCGTCGGCCTCCGCCACGAACACGTTGCCGTGGCCGTGGTGCGCATTGGTGCCGGCCCGGTTGAGCTGGCCGCCGATGGCGAACGAGGGGTCCTCCCCCGCCGCCTGCAGCGCCACCACCGCCATCGAAGTCGTGGACGTCTTGCCGTGCGTGCCTGCGAGCAGCAGCTGGGTCGATCCCTCCATCAGCTCCGCGAGCAGGTCGGAGCGGCGCAGCAGCGGAATGCCTTCACGCTTGGCGCGCACCAGCTCCGGGTTGTCCTGCGGGATGGCGGCGAAGCTGGTCACCACTGCGGTGGGCAACTCGCCGGACAGCTCGAGGTTCGCCTCTTCGTGGCCGAGCGCGACCTTGGCGCCCTTGGCTTTCAGCGCGCGCACCGGGCGGGAGTCCTTGGCGTCGGAACCGGTCACGGTGGCGCCGCGGTCTAACAGGATGTGCGCCACGCCGGACATGCCGGACCCGCCGATGCCGATGAGGTGGACGCGGGAGAGATCTGTCATTTTGTGTCCTTTCCAGCAGCCGCGGCGATGCGCGCGGCAAGGTCCTCGGCAACACTGCCAGCTCCTGAATCCTTAAGCGCCGCGCGCATCGTCGCGCGTGCCTCTGGCGAAACCAGGGGCAGCAGCTTATCGACGAGCACGTCGCCGCTCAGCACCGCATCGTCGATACGCAGGGCCGCCCCGGCGTCGACGAGGTGGGCGGAGTTGAGCCCCTGCTCGCCGTTGCCGTGTGGCAGAGGGATGTAAATGGCGGGGATGCCGGCGGCGGAGTTTTCCGCGACCGTCATCGCGCCGGAGCGGCACACAACCACGTCGGCGACGGCGTAGGCAGCCTCCATGTCGTCGATGTAGGGCACGGCCGTGTAGTGGTCGTGTGCTGCGGGCGCGTCGTTTTTGCGGCCGTAGGCGTGCAGGATCTGAAACCCGGCGCCGGTGAGCCGCTCGACGGCCTCTGCCAGTGCAGCGTTAATGCTCACTGCGCCTTGGGAGCCGCCAGTGACCAGAATGGTCGGCCGGCCCTCCTGAAGGTTCCACGTGCGCAGGCCCAGCTCGCGCTTCGCGCCGTCCGGGTCCACGCCCACGCCGGGGCGCACCGGCACGCCGACGACCTCGCCGTCCATGCCGGAATTCGGCACCGCGTTGAACCCGGTGCCGCCAATTTTGACGCCCAACTTGTTGGCCATGCCGGCCAGCGCGTTGGTCTCCAGCACGAAAAACGGCAGGCCCAGCTGCTTCGCGGCCAGGTACGCCGGGCCGGAAACGTAGCCGCCGGTGCCGAAGACGACGGCAGCACCGCAGCGCTTCATCGCCTGCTTGGCTTGGCGCACGCTGCGCGCCAGCCTGAACGGCACGGATGCAAGCTTCCACGGCTTTTTGCGCGGGATCGGCACCGGGTCGATCAGGGAGAGCTCGAATCCGCGGGCCGGCACGATGGTGGTTTCAAGGCCGCGTTCGGTGCCGAGGGCGACAACGTTGGCCCCGTAGGCGTCGCGAAGCACCTCGGCGACTGCAAGGGCGGGCTCGATGTGGCCCGCGGTGCCGCCGCCTGCGATGACGACGCTGAAGTTCTGGGAAGTCATGGCTCTCCTAACGACGCGGGGTCCGGCGGTGCGGGGGCCTATGGTAAGCCGCGGCGACCGGCTGGGTCACCGGCGTGCCGTAGCGCTCGCGGCGCGGCGCGGCGGCTGGCGCCTGGCGTCGCTGTTTGAGCGCGCGAGGCTCGGCGATGAAGAAGATGCGGTCGAACACGGGGCGGCCGTAGTTCTGCATGGACGAGATCGCGTCCGGCTCGTGGCGCGCCACGGACGCCAGCACACCCATCGCGCCGAGGGTGAACACAGCCGAGGAACCGCCGGCGGACAGCATGGGCAACTGGATGCCGGTGACCGGCAGAAGGCCCACGACGTAGCCCATGTTGATGAATGCCTGGGAGACCACCGCTGCGGTCAGCGAGGCGGCCATGAGCGTCTGGTACTGGGTCTGTGCACGCAGCGCTGTGCGCATGCCGAAGAAGCCGAGTAGCGCAAACAATGCGATCACCAGGGCGCCGCCCCACAGGCCGAGTTCTTCGCCGATGACGGCGAAGATGAAGTCGTTGCGCGCCTCTGGCAGGTAGAACCACTTCGCGCGGGACTGGCCCAGACCGACGCCGAAGATGTGCCCGTCCGCCAGAGAGAGGAAGCCCTGGTGGGACTGGAACGCGACACCTCGGGTGTCGTCGAAGTGGCCGTGCAGCGCGTCGAAGTAGACGTGGAAGCGGTCGGAGCGGAAGCTACCTGAGAGGAAGATCACCACCAGCGCCACAACGCCCGAGGCGGCCACCACGCCGACGGCCTTCAGGGACACACCCGCAAACAGCAGGATGAACGCCACCACGATAGCGAAAGACAGCGCCATGCCCATATCGCCCTGCATGGCAATCAGCAGCACGCAGAGCAGGGAAACAGAGATAAACGCGGCAAACCCGTTGTCTGGGACGAACAGGCGGCGCGGGTCCTTGTTCGACAGAATCTTCGCACCCCACATGGCGATGGCCACGCGGGCAAACTCGGACGGCTGCAGTCGCAGCGGGCCGACGACCAGCCAGGACTGCGAGCCCACCTCGGCGCGGCCGGTGCCCAGCGGCGTGAGCACGGCGATGAGCAGCAGGACAGCGATGACCATCAACCAATTGCTCAGACCCCGGAGCCGCTCGGGCGGGGTCTTCAGCGCCGCCCAGAAAGCGATCAGACCGAGGATGACCATCGCGAACTGCCGCACGGCCAACGCCCACACGCTGGCGCTGGAGGCGAACGAGGTCGCCATGGACGAGCTCATCACCATGACCACGCCGAGGCCGGCGAGGAAGAGCACGATGCTGCGGATCATGGTGTAGTCGATCAACGGCCGGGAATCGAGCGCCTCCTGAATGCGCCTGACCCCTGCGCTGAGCTTCGATGGGGCGTCCGGCTGTGGTGCGCGTTGCCGGGGTGCGCGTTGAACCGTCATGCTGCCCTTTCGATTGGAACCGCGGAAGAAAACCTCAACCTTTAGTTGAGCTTACTTGTTGTGCGGGTTTTAGTGTCGCATTGCAGCGGCCGCGAATGCGTCGCCACGCGCAGACATGCCGGAAAACATGTCCAAGCTCGCCGCCGCGGGCGCCAAAAGCACGGTGTCGCCCGGCTGTGCCTGCGCGGCCGCCCACGCGACGACCTCGTCCATCGCCTGCGACGCATCCTGCGCATCGGAGACGAACACGGGCACCTCCGGTGCCACCTGCTGAAGCGAGGTGCGGATCAGCTCCCGGTCCACGCCCAGAAGCGCCACCGCGCGGAACTGCTTGGCGTGGGCCTTGACCACAGCGTCCACGGACGCGCCCTTGAGCTGCCCGCCTGCGACCCACACCACGGTGCCCGCGCCGGTGAGCGCCGAATCCGCCGCGTGCGGGTTGGTGGCCTTGGAGTTGTCCACCCAGTCCACCCCGCCGCCGGAGTGCACGAGCGTGCCGCGGTGGCCCGCCACCTGATATGCGTCCAGCGCGCGCTGAATGTGCTCGGGCGTGGCCCCCTGCGTCAGCGCCACCGCGGTGGCGGCCAGCGCGTCCAGCACACCGGCGGCACCGGCGGGCTCGATGCCGTCAGCCGATGCGACATCCACGGTCGCACCGCCAAGCTTTGCGACGATGCGTCCGCCCATCACACCAACCTGGCCGTTCGCCGGCTCGCCGAGCGTGAACCCGACGATGTCGTTGCGGCCCATGTCGGCGGCGATCCGCGCCACCTCGGTGTCGTCGACGCCCGCCACCGCAACAGGCGCCTTGAGCACCTTCGCCTTGGCCGCGGCGTACTCGGCGAAACTGCCGTGCCAGTCGATGTGGTCGTCCGCCAGGTTTAGCAGCACACCCGCATCCGGCACGAGCTGGGAGGACCAGTGCAATTGGAAGCTGGAAAGCTCCGCCACCAGCACATCCAAGCGCTCGGGCGCGAGCATCGCCTCCCCCACCGCGACACCGATGTTGCCGCAGGCGCCGGCTCGCAGGCCAGTGTCCTTGCCGGCCTCAATCATCATCTGCGCGAGCATGCCGGTTGTGGTGGTTTTGCCGTTCGTGCCAGTGACTACGAGCCAGGTGCGGGGCTTGCCGAACACTCCGGCGCGGTCCAGCCGGAAGCACAGCTCGACGTCGCCGATGACGTCGATGCCGGCGGATGCGGCGTCGACAAGCAAGGGCGTATCCGGCCGCCACCCGGGCGAGGTGACCACAAGCCCGACCTCATGGAAGCGAGCGCGCGCTTCATCGCCGGTGCAGGCGTCGTAGCCGGCAGCCACGGCGCGGGCGCGGCCGGCATCACTGTCGTCGACGACGGTGAAGCGGGCGCCGGCGCGCTCGAGAAGCTGCGCCGCCCCAAGGCCAGACACCCCGGCGCCAGCGACCAGGGTGTAGTCCGGCAAGATCGGCTGCGTCACAGGTTCGCCCCGTTCAGCCACTCGCCGTAGAACACGGCCAGGCCGAGCATGAACGCCATGGCGGAGATGATCCAGAACCTCACCACGACGGTCATCTCGTGCCAGCCGCCGTTTTCAAAGTGGTGGTGGAACGGCGCCATGCGGAACACGCGCTTGCCGGTGGTCTTGAACGACGCCACCTGAATGACCACCGAGAGTGCCTCGAGCACGAACAGCGCGCCGATGATGATCATCAGCAACTCCGTGCGCGAGCCCACGGACAGGCCAGCGACCAGGCCGCCAAGCGCGAGCGAGCCGGTATCGCCCATGAAGATTTTCGCCGGGGCGGCGTTCCACCAGAGGAAGCCCACGCAGGCGCCGAAGCCTGCGGACGCCAGGATGGCCAGATCCAGCGGGTCGCGCACGCTGTAGCAGCCGGCGGCCGCCACGGACTCGCACGAGTTGCGGAACTGCCAGAAGGTGATGCCCACGTACGCCGCCATCACCAGCGCGGTGGTGCCGGAGGCGAGCCCGTCCAGGCCGTCGGTGAGGTTCACCGCGTTCGACCACGCGGCCAGCAGAATGTAGATGAAAATAAGGAAGAAGATAGTGCCGACGGTCCCGCCGCCGAAGGTCAGATCGATCGTTTCAATGTCGCGCACGAAGCTTAAAAACTGCGACCCCGGGGTCAGCCCGTTCTCGTCCGGGAAGCGCAGGATGAGCCAGCCGAAGATGAGTGAGATGGCGAGCTGCGCCACCAGCTTCGCGGTCTTATTCAGGCCCAGGTTGCGCGACATGAACAGCTTGATGCCGTCGTCCGCGAAGCCGACCAGACCCAGGGACAGGGTGAGAAACAGCACGATCAGACCGGTGGCTGTGAACGCTGCGTGGCCTGTGACCAGGGCGACGAGGCTGCCACCGAGGTAGCCCATGGTGATGCCGACGAGGATGGCAATGCCGCCCATCGTCGGGGTGCCGCGTTTGCGGGCATGGGACGCCGGACCATCCTCGCGGATCTCCTGGCCCATGGCCCGCCGGTTGAAGTACCGGATGAGCGCAGGGGTGAGGAAGATCGAAACCAAAAAGCTGATGATTCCGGCGCAGATAACTTGAACCATGGAAGTTGTACCTTGCTATTTCTCTACGTCGAGTGTCTACCTAAGCGTATGCCCTTGCAGGAGTGCCTCCGCCACCACCCATAGCCGGGCGGCGTTGGAAGCCTTGACCAGCACAACATCCCGATCGTCGCGCTCTCGCCAATTCTCCTCCCCTGCCGGCGCGGACGCCAACAGCCCGCGCACGGCCTGCGCGGCTTCGTCGGTGTCGGCGACGGCGGTGGTGTGAATGCCTCTGTCTCCGGCGCGCTGAATCAGCGCGGCCATCGCGTCAGACTTGCCGACGGCCACAAGGTGGGTCACCCGGTAGCGAGCCAACTCGTCCGCGAGCAGCGCATGCTCCTGCGTGGCGCCCGCGCCAAGCTCGCTCATCTCGCCGAGCACGGCCACCGAGCGCACGCCCGGGCGGGCAGCGGCGGTATAGCCCAGCGCAGCGATGGCCGCGCGCATGGATTCGGGGTTGGCGTTGTAGGCGTCGTTGATCACGGTCACGCCATCGGCGCGCGTGTTGACGTCCATGCGGTTGACGGACACCGAACTGGCCGCAGAAAGCGCCTCAGCCACGGTGGCCGCGTCCATGCCCAGCTCCGTGCCCACGGCCGCCGCGGCGAGCGCGTTGCCCACCTGGTGCGCGCCGAACACGCCGAGCGTCACTCGCTGCGGCTCTCCGTCCGGGGTGTGCATAGTAAAGGACGCACGAGCGACCGCGTCGAGTTCGACGCCCGTGGCGTAGTAGTCCGCGGACGTGTTGCCGGATTCGGAGAAGGTGACCACGCGCGCGTCCGTGCGGTCGGCCATGCCGGCGACGAGCTCGTCGTCCGCGTTGAGCACTGCGACGCCGCGCTCAGGCAGCGCCTCCACCAGCTCCCCCTTCGCCTTTGCGATGTTTTCGCGGGAGCCGAACTCGCCGATGTGCGCGGAACCGACGTTGAGCACCACACCGATCTTCGGCGGTGCGATGGCGGCCAGGTGCGCGATGTGGCCGACGCCGCGTGCCGACATCTCCGCGACCAAAAAATCTGTGTCTTCGGTGCAGCGCAGCACCGTGTACGGGTGGCCGATCTCGTTGTTGAAGCTGCCCGGGGGCGCCACCGTCTCGCCAGCGCGCGAAAGCACAGCCGCGATGAGGTCCTTCGTCGACGTCTTGCCCGCAGACCCCGTCACACCGACGATGGTCAGCCCGTGCGCGGCCGTCAGCTCTCGCGCGACAGCGGACGCCAGCTTGGACATGCCGGCCACCACGCCCGCCGCGGAGCCGTCCGGGTCGTTCGCCGCCAGGTCCGAGTTGTCGCCTTCGCGGGGCGGCAGCTTCTCGACGACCACCGAAGGCCTGCCCACCTCCTTCGTCGTCAACGACGCGGCGGCGCCAGCCTCGGCGGCCTTGTCCACGAAGTCGTGCCCGTCCACGTTCGCGCCCGGGAAGGCGACGAAGAGTCCGCCGGGGCCGATTTTGCGCGAATCGAACTCCACAAACCCGGTGACGTGCGTGTCCGGGTCTGCTTCCGGGCTCAAGCGCCCGCCGGTGATCTCGGCGATGCGCGCCAGCGTTATGTCGATCATGCTCGAGATTGCCTTTCTGTGATTGCCCTGCGCATCTCTTCGCGGTCGTCGAAGTGCAGTTTCTCGGTGCCCACGAGCTGGCCAACTTCGTGGCCCTTGCCCACCACGATCACGGCGTCGCCTGGTTGTGCCCACTCGACGAGCGCGTCGATGGACTTGCCGCGGGGGCTGACCTCCACAATTTCAGCGTCGGTGCCGGCTTCGCGCGCGCCTGCGAGCACTGCCGCGCGGATGGCGGCGGGGTCCTCGGTGCGCGGGTTGTCGTCGGTGACCACCACGAAGTCTGCTCCCTTGGCGGCCTCGGCCCCCATCAGCGGACGCTTGGAGGAATCCCGGTCGCCGCCCGCACCGACGGCCACGCCGATACGGCCTTCAACCTGTCCGCGCAGGGTAGCCAGCACCGCGCCGATGGCGGCCGGCTTGTGGGCGTAGTCCACGACGGCGACGAAGGGCTGCCCTTCGTCGATGCGCTCCATGCGCCCCGGCACTGCTGCTTGCTCTAGACCGTGCAAAAACGGTGCAAGTTCCACGCCAGCGGTTGTCGCGACCGCCGCTGCCAGTGCCGCGTTGGCCACGTTGAACGCGCCCGGCATAGGCAGGGTGAACTCGTAAGTGTCGTCGGCGGTGAGCTGGATGCGTTGGCGGCCTTGGTCGTCGATACGCACAAGCTCCGCGGTCACATCGGCGTCGCCCGTGGTGGCGACGGTGACCGGTGTCTCGGCGAGTTCGGCCATGCGCTGGCCCCACTCGTCATCGACGCAGACGACGCTGCGCTTGGCGCGCATCTCGCGTCCCGGTTCGAAGAACAGCGCCTTCGCCTGGAAGTAATCCTCCATGGTCGGGTGGAAATCCAGGTGGTCCTGCGAAAGGTTCGTAAACGCCGCGACGTCGAAGTCCGAACCGGTGACGCGGCCCAGCATCAGCGCGTGCGAGGAGACCTCCATGACCACGTGCGTGACGCCCTCATCACGCATCTGCGCGAACAGCCGCTGCAGCATCGGCGCCTCGGGCGTGGTCAGTTCCGTGGCCACGTCGCGGCCCATGATCTTCGTGCCGGTGGTGCCGATCAGCCCCACCTTGCAGCCGGCAGCGGTCAACCCCTTTTCCAGCATGTACGTGGTGGTGGTTTTGCCGGAGGTGCCGGTCACACCGAGGAGCGTGAAGCTTTGCGACGGATGCCCGTACACCTCAGACGCCACATGCCCCAAGATGGCTCGCACGTCCTCGACCACCAGCACCGGGCGGCGGTCGGCCGTCTGCTGGATAATCGCCAGGCCGGCTTCGTCGGTAAGTATGGCCCCGGCGGCGGAGTCGAACGCGTAAGTCGCGCCGTGCACCCGGGTGCCGGGCAGCGCGGCGAACAGGCCACCGGGCTCGACGTTCTGTGAATCCAGACCCACGAACGTCACCGGCGCATCCGAGCTCGGCGGGTTAACAATGCGCGCGCCAGCGATGTCGGCGAGTTGCTGCAAGCTTGTCATGTCTTTCAAACCTCCATCTGTCTACTGGCCCTGCAACGGGTACGGCTCTGCCGGCGGGCTCAGCGGCACGTTCTCACGGTTGAGCAGCCAGCCC
Organism: Corynebacterium pilbarense; assembly: GCF_026930265.1. Taxonomy (NCBI): domain Bacteria; kingdom Bacillati; phylum Actinomycetota; class Actinomycetes; order Mycobacteriales; family Corynebacteriaceae; genus Corynebacterium; species Corynebacterium pilbarense. The sequence continues at coordinate 88,181 of NZ_JANRML010000005.1, read as the reverse complement.
GAAATCTGCTTGAAAATCGGAGCCGCGGACTGCCCACCGTTGCCGCCCTCGAGCACGCCGCGCTGCGGCTCGTCCAGCATGACGGCCACGACGAAGCGCGGGTCGTCCGCCGGGGCGACACCGGCGAAGGTGATCCAGTAGGCGCTGTTGGAGTACGCGCCGGTGTCCGGGTTGACCTTCTGCGCGGTGCCGGTCTTGCCGGAGAACTGGTAGCCCTCCAGGTTGTTGCCCTGGGCCGTGCCGTTGTTGACGCCGGCCGGGTCCTCCTGGAACGCGGCGCGGAACATGTCCAGCGTGGTGCGCGCGGCCTCCTCGCTGATCACGCGGGTGCGCTGCGGCTCCTCCTGCGCAATCTCCTCCCCATCCGGGCCGGTGATCTTGTGGATGATGCGCGGCTGGATGCGCTCGCCCTCATTCGCGATGGTCTGGAACACACCGGCCATCTGCAGCGTGGTCCAGCTCATGCCCTGGCCGATGGGCAGGTTGGCAAACGTGCCGCCGGACCACTGTTCCAGCACAGGAAGCAGGCCCGCGGACTCGTTGGGCAGCTCAATGCCGGTGCCTTGGCCGATGCCGAAGCGGTTCAAGTAATCCCAAAACCGCTCCTCCCCCAGGCGCTGGGCCAGCTGGAGCGTGCCCACGTTGGAGGATTTACCGAAGATGCCGGCGGTGGTGTACGGCAATACACCGTGTTCCCACGCGTCGCGCACCGTAACGCCCGCCATGTCGATGGAGCCCGGGACTTGGTGCACCTCGAACGGGTCAGTCAGACCCTGGTCGATCGCCGCGGCCGCGGTGATCACCTTTGCCACGGAGCCGGGCTCGAAGGGGTGCGACACGCTCGGGTTTTCAAAATCCTTGCCCTGCTTCACCTGCTGGTCCACGTTGCCGTTCGGGTTGATCGTGCCGGTGTTGGCCATTGCCAGCACCTCGCCCGTGTGGGCGTCCAGCACAACGGCCTGGGCTTCCTTGGCCAGGGAGTTGGCCTTGGCCTGCTCCAGGGTCTGCTGGACGTAGGTCTGCAGGTCCAGGTCGATGGTCAGCTCGATCTGGGCGCCGCCGACGGCCGGGACAACGTCGCGAAGCGAGCCCGGAATCGACTGTCCGTTCGCGGACACGTCCTCGGTGGAGCGGCCGTCGATGCCTGTCAGGTCCGCGTCGCGGGACGCTTCCATGCCGAACTGGCCCTGGCCGTCCATGGAAACCTTGCCGATGATGTTCTCGCCGACCGCGCCATTCGGGTACTGGCGGATGTCCTGGTGGTCCGCCGCGATGCCGTGGAAGGCTTCTGCGACCGTGGCGGCCACATCCGGGTCGACGTTGCGCACCAGCACCTCGTAGCTGGAATCCGCGTGCAGCTTGTCCAGGATCTCCTTGGCGCTGACCTGGCCGACCTTGGTCGTCGGCTCGCCGGTGGCGGTGTTTGCAGGTGCGTCACGCACCACCTCTCCGTCGCCGATCATCCCCGGGATCTCGTTCGCCATCGTGCGCAACACGTCCTCGACGCGGGCATCCACCTGGGCTGCGATCTCCTCCGCGGACAGCCCGTCCACACGCATCTCAAGCTCCTGCTGCTCCTTGAGCTCCTTGCGCAGTTGCACAGGGGAGACGGTCAGCGAGCGGGCTTGCATGGTGTAGGCCATCTTGTTGCCGTCGCGGTCTAAGATCTCGCCACGGCGCGCACGGTCCACATAGGTGCGGCTGCGCTGGGCGTTGGCCTGCTCACGTAGTTCGTCGCCGATAATCACCTGCACCCAGAACAGGCGGCCAATGAGCAGGGCCGCCACCGCCAAAAAGGCGATGCCGAGCCAGTACACACGCTTACCCGTAATCTGCTTCTGTGAAGCCTGCGCAGGGTTCGTCCCCTTTTTCCCTGGTCCTACCTGCGCGTTCGCGCTAGCACGTGGCACTGCTCACCTCCCATGTCCACTGACTGGTACCCGCCGTTAACGTCGACAACCATCATGCCCCGCCCCCGGGCAGATACCTAGGTGCGCCACGCCAGCTGTCAGGGCCGGGCCGCAACGTTTGCCTGGTACGGCGCAAGATTGTCAATACGCGGAGCGTTCGCGGTGCGGCCCGGACGCTGCGTCAGCGCGTCCTCGAGCTCCTTCGTCGCACGGTCGTCGGAGGATGCGCGGGAAGCGGGGCGGCCATCGCCGTTGACGTCCACCAGCTTGGAGGCAGACTCCGGGTTATACGGACGCTGCTCCTCAGCGTGGCCCTCTTCATTGACCGCTACAACACCCGGCTCGCCAGCCAGCACCATGCCCATGGAATCCGCGCGCTGCGCAAGGGCCGCCGAGGAACGACGGTCCTCCAGATCTCGGTTGAGGGACTCAACCTCGTTGACCAGCTGCTGCTCCTTGGCCTGCAGCTTTTGGATTGCGAAGGTCTGCGTGGTGGCGATGCCGGAGAGGATCATCGCCGCGGCGATGCCGATGACCAGCAGCGGCAACGCGATCTGGGACAGTGACGAGAACTTCGAGCGCGCCCGTGTGGTGGCCACGCGGCGTCCGCGGACGGACACCACCTGGTTGGACCCCAAACGGCCGCGGGACCGCGGGTGCTCCACATGTGGCTTCACGCCAGGCATGGTGCGGCGGGCTGTGCGGGTCTGGTTACGTGTCAGCGTTGCCGATCGCGTTGCTCGTGCGGCCATGGTGTCCGTCCTTTGTCGGGCTTAGAGGGTGGGTTGGGGTGGGCTGAGTTTTTCAATGCAACGCACCCTCACGGGCGCGGCGCGGGGGTTGCGTTCGATTTCGTCTGCCGGGGCTTTCTCCGCGCCGCGGGTGACGGTGCGGAACTCCGGTTCGGTGCCCGGCAGATCCATCGGCAGACCAGCCGGGGTCTTCGATGTGGTGAGCTCGTTGAACGCGGCTTTGACAATCTTGTCTTCCAGGGACTGGTAGCTCATGAACACCGCGCGCCCGCCGACACCAAGCAGGTCGGTGATCACGGGCACGACGTTTTCCACTGCCTCGAGCTCGCGGTTGACCTCGATGCGCAGCGCCTGAAACGTGCGCTTGGCGGGGTGGCCGCCGGTGCGCCGGGTCGCCGCCGGGATGGTGGCGTACAGCAGCTCCACCAAACGCGCAGCGCGATCGAAGGGCTCGCGCTCACGCTCTGCGATGACGGCGGATGCGATCTTGCCGGCGAAACGTTCTTCGCCGTACGTCTTCAAAATCCGGGCCAGATCGCCGTGGCTGTAGGTGTTGAGCACCTCGGCCGCGGTGATGCCCTGCGTCTGGTCCATGCGCATGTCTAGCGGGGCGTCGCCGCGGTAGGAAAAGCCGCGTTCCTGTTGGTCCAGCTGCATGGAGGACACCCCCAGGTCGAACAGGGCGCCCGCGATGCCGTGCTCGCGGGCGGTGTCGAAGATCTCGCCGTCGTTGTTCGCCACCGCCTCGTCGACATGGTCGAAGCGGGACTGCACTGCGGTGAAGCGGTCGCCGAAGGGAGCCAAGCGTTCCGACGCCTGACGCAACGCGTTCGGATCCCTGTCCACACCGATAACGCGGGCGTTTGGAAACACGTTGAGGAAGTGCTCTGTGTGGCCGCCGGCGCCGAGCGTGCCGTCGATAAGCACTGCATTTGCCCCGAAAGCCTCGACGCTGGGTGCGAGCAGTTCAGCCATGCGGTCGCGCATGACGGGGACGTGACCGTGCGGGTCGTCAGCGAGCGTGAAGTCCGCCATGCCATGCCCTCCGTGTCCCTCGTAGTGTCCCTAGCTCGTGCGGTGTGTCAGCGTTATCAGCGCGGGGAGCGCATAGGGCCCTGCCCGGGGCGGCTGTTCTGATGTCGGGGAAGTACACCAGAACGCTTCACGCCCCGGACAGAGTCCGTACACGCTCTCCGTAGTCGATGCCTGCTGCCGGGTAGTCAGCCCTACAGCAGACCGGAGAGAATGTCGTCGTCATCCGCCGCAGAGAACGCGGCTTCAGTCTCTTCTTGATACTTGTTCCAGGACTCGAGGTCCCAGATCTCGAGAAAATCCACCGAACCGATGACCACGCACTCCTTGGAAAGGTTTGCGTAATCGCGGTGCGCCGGAGACAGGGTGATTCGCCCAGACCCGTCGAGCGTTTGCTCATCCGCACTGGCAGCCAGGTTGCGGATAAATGCGCGCGCCTTTGGGTTTGTGCGGGATGCCGCTGCGGCCTTGCGGGCGCGGGCGGCGAACTCATCGCGCGGGTACACCGCTAACGAGTGATCCTGCCCCTTGGTCACCATCAGCCCGTCCGCGAGGTCCTCACGGAACTTCGCGGGGAGCGTTAAGCGACCTTTGTCGTCGAGCTTGGGAGTGTAGGTTCCCAGAAACATCCGGCGACCTACCTTCCTTCACTTTCAGACGTTGGCTGTGAAATTTTCTCGGCTTCGTTCCGTACCGCGCACGTAGTCAAGATGCGCGCCACGTCACTCCGCTGAGCCCCACTTTAACCCACTTTCCCCCACAAACGCCACACCTCAGCGGGTATTTGTTCCTGCACGTCCTGTTATTGCAGTTCAAAGGATATTTTTCGCCGTGGGGAGTTTACCCGTAATGGTGCGCACCATCGCCCACACACGCCACCTACAACATCGTTATCCCCACAAGTCACGTGCCAGATGGGGCGCCGATCCCCCGCTTTCGACACCTTTGGGGCGCCAGTGGGGAGAAGTGGGGGATCTGGGGAAAGCACGAAAAAACGCCTTCCCGTTTTGCTGGGAAGGCGTTTTCTGTGCGCGAAGCTTAAGTCTTACTGACGGTCCTCAAAACGCCGACGGAAGCTCTCCTCCATGCTTGCGCTGCGCTGGGTGCGCGGCTTCGCCGGCCGCGACGCACGTGCAGACGAGGACGGCTGGTGCGTCGGGGTGCGCAGTGCCATGATGCCGCCGAAGAGCATGACGGCGAAGCCGATGATGCTCAGCACAATCGTCCAGGTGCTCAGGCTCGCCAGTGCCACGCCGCCGAGCAGCAGCACGAGACCTAAGACAATCAGCGCGACGCTGCGCATGGTCAATTGGCCGGTCTTGGGCGCGGAACCGAAGCCAGATTCAGTCACGACACTGCTGCCGAACTTCGGGTCGTCCGCGAAGAGAGACTGCTCAATTTCGCGCAACGCCCGCATTTCCTGCTCAGATAGAGACACTGCTCACTCTCCAGATACCGATGGCGGACTGACGTTATCCGTATAACGGCCATGGTACGCAGATTGTTCCCGTGCCCCACATCCATCCCGCTAAGCGACCATCGGCATCTCCCCTGCCCGGGTAGACAGATAGAACTCCTCCGCGTCCGAAAGCAGCCGGTGCACCACAGCCGCGCCCGGATCAGTTTCAATGCCGGATGCCACCCTGCCGCGTTGCGTCGAATAGCGCTTGAACACAGTGGCCCAATGCACCCCATCTTCGCCCGTGAGCGCCAGTTTGTCCCACGCGCTTGTGGGAAGGCGCTTGCGCTTGCGCACGATCGGCGAGCTCACGTTACGCGCCCCGGCAACCCGCAGCGCCGCGCGATAAGCGTTTTCCATTGCCACGTCGTGGCGGCCCGCCTCGAAGTCATCGTGCGCCAGACCGATCAGCTCCTCGGCGGCCGCCAGGAATTGATCGGCCTTACCTATACGCGCGCCCCGCCCGTACACCGCACCGGTTGTTGCTGAAACTACGCTTCCCATCATTGTGTCCTCCTGCGGAAACATCGCTTTTGTCCAAGTGATGGGCCCACCCTAAAACACCCGTTCGACACCACCCGGCGCCCATGGGAACACGCGTTCGAACCAATCTTTGGGTTCTTGCCACGCCGAGCACCCGCAAGTGATTCCATAGAGGAGTGACTGCAACCATCCAGCGCCTCACGGCAGCCGAGTTCCTCATGCTCACCCCGACGCTCGTAGACATCTATATAGAGGCCATGGGGTACCCGAGGACCATGCGCCGACAACGCATCCAGGTGTGGAAAGGCGAGGTGCGCTCCCCCGGATTCACCGCGGTCGCAGCGATCGATACAGGCCAAGTCGTGGGCATCGCCTACGGCTTCATCGGCACCCGCGAGCGCTGGTGGGACCGTCAGCTCGTGCGCGCGATGAACGCCAACGGCGGGATCACAGACCAGGACCGGGGCATGCTGCGCAGCTACTTCGAGGTCGCCGAGGTGCACGTCTCCCCCGCCTTGCAAGGCAAAGGCCTGGGCTCCCGCCTGCTCACGGAACTGCTACGGGAGGCACCGACACGCTGGGCGCTGCTGTCCACGCCAGAAATTGCAGGCGAGGCGAACAACGCTTTCGGGCTCTACCGCAAATTCGGGTTCACGGACGTGGCGCGCAATTATCTCTACGAGGGGGATAAACGCCCGTTTGCCATCCTCGCCCTCGAACTGCCCAACCGCACTGAGTAGTGTTGCGGGAAGAGGAAAAATTCAGGCACAAGGAGCGTGGGCGTGACAGATCTTGGGCTCAAGGACGTACCGGCACAGGTAGGTCAGCAACTGGAAGCGTTTTTTAACGAGCGCGCAGCTGCTATCGAGACCATTGGTGAGCCTGTCGCCCAGGCGGTCAGCCACCTGCGGCGCTTCGTCCTCGGCGGCGGCAAGCGTGTGCGCCCCACCTACGGCTGGGCAGGCTTCGTCGGCGCGGGCGGCTTAGACGGCGCCGAGGACCCCGAGGCGGTGCTTCGCGCAATGAGCTCGCTGGAGCTGATTCAGGCGTGCGCGCTGGTGCACGACGACATCATCGACGCCTCCGACACCCGGCGCGGCAACCCCACGGTGCACCGCGCGATCGAGGCGGAGCACCGCAGCGAAGGCCTGCTCGGCTCCGCGGAGGAGTACGGCGTAAACGCCGCGATTTTGCTCGGCGACCTCGCCCTTGCCTGGGCCGAGGACATGTGGCGCTACTCCGGGGTCTCCCAGGACGCGCTCGCTCGCGCCGCGGAGCCGTGGGTGGGCATGCGCACCGAGGTCATCGGCGGCCAGTTGCTAGACATCATGCTGGAGAGCCTGGGCAGCGAGTCGGTGGAGATGGCCAACCGCGTCAACCGGTTCAAAACCGCGGCCTACACGATCGAGCGCCCCCTCCACTTGGGCGCGGCGCTTGCGGGTGCGGGCGAGCCGCTTATCGACGCATTCCGTGGCTACGGCCGCGACATCGGCATCGCCTTCCAGCTCCGGGACGACCTGCTCGGCGTGTTCGGCGACCCGGCGGTCACCGGCAAACCAGCAGGCGACGACATCCGCGAGGGCAAGCGCACGGAGCTGTTCGCCACCGCCCTTGAACTGCTCGACCAAGCCAACCCGGCAGCAGCGCAGGAACTGCGCGACGGGATTGGCAAGACGGAGGATGAGGCGGAGCTGCGTCGATTAGCTGAGCTCATTCGCTCCAGCGGCGCAGAAGACGCTGTGGAGGCGCGCATTGAGGAACTCACCACCTCTGGCCTGGGCTTTTTAGACGGCGCCGGCATTGACGACGCCACCGTGGAAGCGCTCACCGGGCTCGCGCACAAGGCCACCGACCGGCGGATGTGATGCGTCCGCAGAATTTGGGCCTAGCCGCCTGCGCGCTGATTGCCGTGGGGTCCTTCGGCGCCGGCGCGACCCGCTACCGCGGCGGCCTGCTGCGCGCCGCCGGCCTCGAGCACCTGTCCTACGGCCACGGCCGCGCGCTGATGGACGTGCTGCTTACCGCCGGCATTTTCGGCCTGGTGGTGGCGTGGGTGCTGCTGTGGAAGACCCGTCCCGGCCTGACGCAGGTGCGCCGCAGCGTGTGCTGGTGGGCAGGCATCCTCGCGGTGTCTGCGCCGATCCTGTCGCGGGACGTGTACTCATACCTCATGCAGGGCGCGATGCTTCGCGACGGCTTCGACCCCTACTCCGAAGGCGCCGCCGTCAACCCGGGCCCGTACCTGTGGGAGGTCTCCCACGACTGGCGCAACACCACCACCCCGTACGGGCCGCTCCACCTCGGCGTGGGCAAGGCGGTGACGTGGCTGGTAGGCGAGAACGTCACGTTAGGCCTGGTGGTCTACCGGCTGATCTCGTTGGCCGGGTTCGCGCTGATCGTGTGGGCCCTGCCGCGGATTGCCAAGCAGATCGGCGGCGACCCCGCCCTTGCACTGTGGCTGGGTGCGGCCAACCCGGTGATGCTGCTGCACCTCATCGGCGGCATGCACAACGAGGCCGTCATGGTCGGTCTGGTCAGCGTGGGGCTGTTGTGGTGCCTGCGCAGCCGCTGGTGCACCCCCGGCATCGCGCTGATTGCGCTGGCGGTGTCGCTGAAAGCCACCGCGGCGGTGGCCCTGCCGTTCGTGGTGTGGCTGATGGTCAAGCGCCGCAGCGCAACCACCCTCGGCGCCGCCGGCATGCTTGTGGCCTGCGGCGCGTGGGCGCTCGCCGTCAACGTCGCGGTGATCCAGCTGGTCACGTGGACATCCGGCACCACCTGGGGGTGGCTCGAAGAGATCACCGGCAACTCGAAGGTGATCAATCCGCTCGCCGGCCCCACCCTCGCCGCCGAACTGATCACCCCGGTGCTCCAGCTTTTCGACGACACGTTCCGCTACAACACCGCCCTCGCCTGGACCCGCACGATCTTCTCCGTGCTCATGCTCGTGGGCCTGGCAGTGGTGTGGTGGATCTTCCGCCCCCGCCGCGGCGAGGCCTACGAGCGGCGCGCCGTCACCGGCACCACCGCCGCCTACGCAGTGGCGTTTGCCACCAACGCTGTGACGCTGCCCTGGTACTACGCCTCCGTCATCTCGCTGGCAGGCGCGTTTAAGCCGCCTGCTTGGGTGGTGCGGGTGACCGTCGGGGCGTCGATAGTCGTGGCACTGGCGTTCCAAGGCAGCGGCAACCACCGCCTCTACGACATGTGGTTTCTCGCCCTCGCTGCCATCGCCGCCGTCGTGGCGGTGGAGTGGCTGTTCCGGGGCCCGGCTAAAACGCCATCGCCTGCGCGCGGCGGATCACTTCGCGCGCCTTCTGGCCGTGCAGCGCGTCCACAGGACGCCCCGGCAGAGACTCATCCGGCGTGAACAAAAACGCGAGGATCTCGTCGGCGTCGTAGCCGCCGTCGGAAAGCACGGTGATCGCGCCGGAGACGAACTTGCTCAAGCCGTCCTCGCTGAGCAGACGCGCCGGCACGACCTTCTTACCGTCCTTGACGTAGTGCACCAGCTTCTTCGCACCGATGTAGTCGTGCACCTTGGTCACCGGCACGCCCAGCCTCTCGGCGACATCCGGGAACGGCAGCAGGGTTTCGTCGATAAGCAATTGCTCAAGATTCGTTTGTGCGCTCACGGTCCGCGATTCTACTCTGGTGCACATGGCAACCTTGCGCGCAGGCACGACTCTGGACGGGCGTTACGTTGTCGACCGCCCAATCGCACGCGGTGGCATGGCAACCGTATACCGCTGCGTCGACGCACGCCTCGGGCGCGAAGTGGCAGCGAAAGTCATGCACGAACAGTACGTGCACGACGAGGTCTTCCGCGAACGCTTCCGCCGCGAAGCCCGCGCAATGGCCCAGCTCAGCCACCCAAATCTGGTCAACGTCTACGACTTCTCCGCATCCGGCGGGGAAGTGTTTTTGATCATGGAACTGATCACCGGCGGCACCCTGCGCGAACTGCTCGCCGAACGCGGCCCCATGCCCCCGCACGCCGCCGCGTCCGTGATGCGCGGCATGCTCACCGGGCTCGCTGTCGCGCACGCCAAAGGCATGGTCCACCGCGATATCAAACCGGACAACGTACTCATCGACGCCTCCAGCCGCGTCAAACTCTCCGACTTCGGCCTCGTGCGTGCCGCCGCCGAAACCGCCCAATCCACCGATCAAATCGTCGGCACCGTCGCCTACCTCTCGCCCGAACAGGTCGACGGCGGCGCACTGACCGCAGCCTCCGACGTCTACTCCGCCGGCATCGTGCTCTTCGAGCTACTCACCGGCCGCACCCCCTTCGGCGGCGAGACTCCCCTGGCCCACGCCTACGCCCGGTTGCACGATGATGTGCCCGCGCCTTCGTCGCTGATCGCGGGGGTGCCAAAGCTTTTCGACGAGCTCGTGGCCACCGCCACCGCCCGCAACCCACACGACCGGTTCCACGACGCCGCAGAATTTTTGGCGGCGCTGGACGACGTGGCTGGCGAGCTGCGGCTGCCCGCCTACACCGTGCCCGCCCCACGCAACTCCGCCGCGCACCGAGCTGCCGAACACCCGACCAATTTCGGGCTGGCCGCCGGGGTTGGCGATGGTGCTGGCGGTGCTGGCCCGAGTGCTCAGAGTGCTGCCCACCAACGTCTTTTCCCCGGCGACGACGCCCCCACCCGCGTCGCCGCCTCCCCCGCCAGGCCCGCCCAGCCAGCACCCGGCCCGGCGCGCGGCCAGTGGCCCGCGGCGGGTCCCGTACCTGGCCCGGCCGCTGTTCAGAGGCCTGCTCCGAGACAGCTCTCCCCTAACGGCCCGGATGTTCCTTCCACCCGCGAGCCCGCTTCCCAGCGTCCCGCCGTTAAACCAGTGTCGAACCGTTCCCCATTCGCCGTGGCTCTTTACACCGTGTTCGTGATAATCGCGATCGCCGCCGTGGTGCTGGGAGCTTGGTGGTTCGGCTCCGGCATGTACGGCGAAATCCCCGAGATCATCGTGCCCAAGGCCTAGCCGGGCGACTTCCACTATGCAGCTGCATAGTGTTACTGGTTGAAGACCAACTATTGGTGCCAGCCGAATAGTCCGCAATGCAGAGCCCGCACCCAACAACCCATTACTATGCAGCTGCATAGCACTACTGGGCGCGGTCCAATTATTGGCACCCCCCAATCAGTCCGCAATGCGGAGTCCGCAAGTGGCGCCCCATCGCTATGCGGCTGCATAGTGGGTGCAGGCCAATCATTGGCGCCGGCCGAGTTGTCCGCAACGCGGAGTCCGCAAGTGGCGCTCTTTTGTACGAATCGACAAAACACCCCGCCCCCCCATCTCCCCACCTGGGGAAATGCCGGAGCGTTGTCGATTCGTACAAAACCTACCGGCCCCGAAGACACCGAAAGCCCCGGAGACCGGTGGAGTTCACAAGCGGGCCGGAACTAGTAGCGCAGCATCTCCGCGACGAGGAAGGACAGTTCGAGAGCCTGCTCGGTGTTGAGTCGGGGGTCGCAAGCAGACTCGTAGCGGCCCGGCAGGTCGACATCGGTGATGTCCTGGGCGCCACCGAGGCATTCGGTGACGTTCTCGCCGGTGAGCTCGATGTGGATGCCGCCCGGGTGGGTGCCCAGTTCGCGGTGGACCTCGAAGAAGCCCTGCACCTCGTCGATGATTTTGTCGAAGTGGCGGGTCTTGTAGCCGTTCGAGGAGGTGAAGGTGTTGCCGTGCATCGGGTCGGACTGCCAGACCACTTTGTGGCCGGAAGCCTCGACGGCCTTGACGATGCCCGGTAGCACCTCGCGGACCTTGTCCTGGCCCATGCGGATGACCATGGTCAACCGGCCCGGCACGCGTTCCGGATCGAGCTTATCGGCGTAGGCGACGGCCTCCTCGGGCGTGGTGGTCGGGCCGAGCTTGATACCAATCGGATTAGAGATCAGGGCGGCGAAGTTGACGTGAAAGTCGTCGATGCCGCGGGTGCGCTCGCCGATCCAGAGCTGGTGGGCGGACAGGTCGTAGAGCCTGGTGTCGCCGTTGGAGTCGGTGGCCAGGCGCAGCATGGCGCGCTCGTAATCCACCAGCAGCGCCTCGTGGGAGGCGTAGACGTTGGAGGTGCGCAGGTTGTCGTCGCGCACGCCGCAGGCGTCCATGAAGGCCAGAGACCGGGAGATCTCGCGGCCGAGCGCTTCGTAGCGCGCCCCCGCTGGGGAGTTGGTCACGAACTCGCGGTTCCAGTCGTTGATGTGGTGCAGGTCGGCGGTGCCGGACGCGGTCAGGGCGCGGACCAGGTTCATCGCCGCGGACGAGTTGGCGTAGGCGCGGACCATGCGGGCCGGGTCGTGGCGGCGGGCCTCCTCGGTCGGCTCAACGCCGTTGACGATGTCGCCGCGGTAGTTGGGCAGGCCGTTGGCATCCAGGTCTGAGGAGCGCGGCTTGGCGTACTGGCCGGCGATGCGGGCCAGTTTCACCACCGGCATAGACGCGCCGTAGGTCAGCACCGCGGCCATCTGCAGCAGGGTGCGAACGTTGGCGCGGATGTGGGGCTCGGTGTTGGACTCGAAGGTCTCGGCGCAGTCGCCGCCCTGCAGCATGAACGCCTTGCCGTTGGCGACGTCCGCGAGCTGGGTCTTCAGCTCCTCCACCTCGGGCCCGAGCACAACAGGGGGCACAGACTCGAGGATCTTGCGCACATACTGCGCCTGGTTGGGGTCCCAGGAGGGTTGCTGCTTCGCGTCGCGGGAGAGTGCGTCCTGGAACTGCTCGTTCAGGTCGCCCGGCAGCGGGGGCAGGTCCGGCAGTACGTCTTTGGGGATGTCGATTGTCCAACTCACCTATTTAGTAGTAGCACGAATCCCCTCGCACTACAACCGTTTTCACCTGCATTTTCCCAATATATGAAGAACGTATCTCACTATTTGGACACGGAGCCGGATGCGTCGATAGGCAATGCCTCCATGCACACGCGGAATTTACGCAGGTTGTGGCGCGCATCCACGAGCGCGTCGTGGTTGCCATCCGGTACCTTGGGCAGCCGCGGGCGCCCCGCCATCTGCCAGTACTGCTTCAGCTCGCGTGTGTAGCGCGGCAGGTCCTTTGGCAATCCGGCCATGTCGCCCCAGAGCTGGGCGAACACGACGTGATCGTAGGCGCCGACCCAAGCCCACAGCTCCGGCTTGCCGCGGCCGGCGGTGAGAAACGCGCGGGCCTCGTCGCGGATCTGCTGCAGCGGCTTCCACGCCGGGTGCGACGCGCGCGGCAGCTTGTTCAGCACGTTCTCCCGCACCCATTCATTCGCGTTGGAGGCGTTGAACTCCGTGCTCACGGCGTAATATTCGCGTCCGTCTTCGGCGACGATGCCGATGGAGACGAGCTCGATGGTGGAGCCGTCCTCGATAAATTCAGTGTCGTAGAAATACCGCATCTACTTGCGCTGCTCCGACCGGATGTCGTCGAGAAGCTCGCGTCTCGACGGCCCCTTCGGCCCGCCGCCGCGGCGGGGCCAGAACATCACCGCGGCCACCGCCAGCACGGCAAGCGGCCCGGCCAGTTTCGGGTACCAACCGGCCTCGGAGGCGACGAGGTAGATCGCTACCACAACCGCCACCAGCGCAAAACGGATAATCAGGGGTTTATTCACTGGCGTGCCTCCTCCGGGTACTCCCCCGTCTCAGCCAAGGACTTCTTCACGTCAGAGGCGTAGACATCCACGTAGTCCTCCCCCACCATGTCCGCGAGTCGGCGCATGCAGTAGTCCGTGAACGGCCGCATGACCTCGCGCGAGTCGGGGTCGAAGCCATTCTCGGCGGCCCAGGCGTGCGGGTGGATCTGTTCAGAGACCTTGATGCGCACCTTCACCGGCCGCGGGATTGTGGTGCCGATCGGGTTGGCTTCCCCGGAGCCGATCATGCCGATGAGCACGATGGGCGCGCCAGTGGCCATGGCCACGCGCGCCATGCCGGTGCGGCCTTTGTACACGCGCCCGTCCGGGGACCGGGTGCCCTCCGGGTAGATGCCGAACAGGTCCCCCTTGGCCAGGACGCTTTCCGCCGCGTTCTGCAGCGCGTCGCCGGCGTCCTTGGCTCCGCGGTCCACGGGGATTTGGCCCACCGAAGAGAAGAAGAATTTCTGGATGCGCCCGGACAGGCCCGGCGAGGTGAAGTACTCCTTCTTGGCGGGGAAGGTGATCTGGCGCTTCACCAGAAGCGGCAGGTAGAACGAATCCAGCACGGCCTGGTGGTTGGACACCAAAATCGCGGCGCCTTCGTCCGGGATGTTCTCCGCACCCTCGATGGTGGGGCGGTTCCAGACAAGCAGCGGCGGCCCGAGAATAACCTTGAACAGGGAATACCACTTGTTGTTCATCGTTTACTCGCCTTCTACAGCAGTTCACGGGCCAGATCAGCGACCCCGATCATACCTGCCCGGGATCCCAGCTCAGCACACAGGATCTCCGGTTGCGGGCGGTAGCCAGCGCCGACGATGTTGGCCTCCATGGACGCGCGGGCGTCGTCCAGGTACAGGTCCGCGTCCTCGCTCACACCGCCGCCGAGGACGATGTGCGCGGGGTCCAGCACGTCGGCGACGATTGCCAGCCCTCGGCCCAGCCAGGTGGAGAAGCTGTCCAGAGCGGCTTGCCCCAGGGGGTCGCCGGCGCGGGCTGCGGCCATGATGTCGTGTCCGCTCGCCCGCTTCTCGACGACCGCCCGGTACACCAACGAATCCCGAAAACTCCCCTTGGTGGCGATTTCAATCGCACAGTCCACCAGCGACGTGCCCGAGGCGTAGCGTTCCAAGCACCCCTGCTTGCCGCAGGAGCACACGCGACCGCCGGGCACGACGGTGATGTGGCCGAACTCGGGCGCGGTGCCGAACGCGCCACGGTAGATCTCACCGTGGTGCATCAGTGTCGCACCGATGCCGGTGCCGACGGCGAAGAACACCCAGGTGTCGAGCTCGCGTCCCGCGCCGTAGCGGTACTCGCCCCAGGCCGCGGAGTTCGCGTCGTGCTCCAGGCGAACCGGCAGGCCCAGCGCCTGCTCGAGATCGCGGCGCACAGGTTGGTCGTCGCGCCAGGCCAGGTGCGGTGCGAAGCGCACCATCTCGCAGTCCGGGTCCAAAAATCCCGCCACGGCTACACCTACCGCCCCGATGTCGTGGGATGCGCGCAGCTCGTCGACCATTTTCACGATTGTGCGGGTAAGCCCCTCCGTGTCGTGCGGCGTGTGGGTGCCGAGCGAATCGACGATCACCCCGTCAGCGTCCACCACTGCTGCGCGTGCGTTCGTGCCGCCGATGTCGAATCCGACGGTCATCGGTGAGTGAGCAACCATGGAAACGCAGTCTAGTCCCGCCGCGTTTCAGCGCTGCATAGTGCAGCCAGCCGCGCCCCGAGCACGTCCCAGGAGAAGTGCTCGGACACATGCGTGCGTCCGGCTCGGCCCATGCGTGTGCGCCTTTGGTCGTCGAGAAGCAGCTGCGAAATCGCCCTGGCGACGGCACCGGCGTCGCCGCCGTCCACCACCACCCCAGTCTCCGTGGTGACTGTCTCGGGTGCGCCGCCGGACTCGCCCGCGACGACAGGCACGCCGCACGCCTGCGCTTCCAGGTAGACGATGCCCAAGCCCTCGACGTCGAGACCGCCCAGGCGGGTGCGCGCGGGCATGGCGAATACGTCCGCGGCCGCGACGATGTCGCGCAACCGCTCTCCCGGCACCGCGCCTGTGAATGCGACACCCTCGCCCGCCATCGCCCGCAACTTCCGCTCGTACGGCCCGGAGCCGACGATGACCAACCGCGCGCCTTTTGCTTGTCGACGAACCTCCGGCCACCCCCGAATCAGCACATCTTGCCCCTTCCTGGCCACCAGCCGCGAGGAGCAGACCACCAACGGGGCGTCGCCGACCCCGAGACTCTGGCGAGTGGCGGCGCGCTGGGACGCGCTGGCGGGGCGGAAGAACTCGGTGTCGACGCCAGACGGCAACGCCACGAACCGGGGTCGAGTGCCGAGTGCCGTCAGCCGCCGCCGGGTGTAATCGGAGATGTAGGTGATAGTGCCGGCGCTGCGGCCGATGATGCCCAAGGCTCGGCGGGCGACGGGCAGCATGCCCCAGCCGACTTCGTGTCCATGGGTGGTGGCGATGACGTTGCTGGCTCCCGCGCGCTTCGCGGCCGCGCCCATCAGCGCCAGCGGTGCCGCGGCGCCGAACCACACCGTTCCAATGCCGTGCACCCGGATCAGGCGCTGCATCTCCCGCGCCGTGGCCGGGGTGGGAAGCATGACGCGGCGCGGCCAGCGCACGACTGTGTAGGGCACGGAGGCATCCCACTGGTGTGCAGCCTCGGCGTCCTGCGTCGAGGCGAACACCACGAGGCTTTCCGGGCCTACACGGTTTGCAAGTTCTGTGGCGAAGTCCCGCAGATACGACTGAATCCCGCCCACGGTCGGCGGGAAGTCGTTGGTGACCAGCAGCGTCCTAATAGCGGACTGCACCTTGGACCGGCATGGAGTTCAGCGGCACCACCTGGATCGGGATGCCGTAGTCCGAGGAATGGACCACCATGCCGTTGCCGACGTACATGCCGACGTGCGTCACACCCGGGTAGTAACCGATGATGTCGCCGGGCTGCAGGGCGTCCATGGACACCGGAGTGCCGCCTGCGAGCTGCGCCTGCGAGGTGCGCGGGATGCCAATGCCGTTCTGGGCGTAGGCCCACACCATTAGACCCGAGCAGTCGAACGCGTCCGGGCCGGCAGAGCCCCAGCCGTACGGCTTACCCAACTGCGCCATGGCAGCGCCGACAATGCCGGAGTCCACGCCCGGAAGGGACGCGGAGTCCACCGGGTTGTCCTTGTTCATCCAACGCTGGCGGTCCGCCTCGCTCAGGCTGTCCACGCGGCGCTCGATGTCGGCGACGCGCAGCTCGAGCTCCTCGCGCTCCCCCTCGAGCTTCTTGCGCTTGCCGTCGAGTTCGTTGCGGGCGTGCTGCGCCTCAGCCACCGCAATGCTGGCCACACTTGCGCGCTCGCCGGCAGCGCGGTTGGCGTCCTCCAGCTCCGTCAGCGCGCGCTGCGAGTTGCGCCCGAGAGCAGCCAGGTACGCCGAGCGGTCGATCGCCTCTTGCGGATTACCGGAATCCAGAGTGGTCAAAATCGCGTCAGACTTCGGGATACGGTAGCGCGACTGCGCGATGTCGCCGACATTCTTCCGCTGCGCATCGGAGACGCCGCGGAGAGACTCCAGCTGCGACTTGGCCTCAGCCGCGCGCGCATTCGCCGACCGCAGCTTCGCCTCGGACTGGGCGATCTCGTCTTCCAGCTCCTTGATCTCCTCTGATTTCGCCGTAGCGTCGTGGGAGACGGACTCCATTTCCTCGATCAACGCGTCGACGTCGTCCGCGTGCGCAATGGGAGACACCGTTGTGGCGATGACGCCGCCAGCGACGGCGGCCGCAAATACAGCGCGGGGACGGTTGGAGTGCAGCGAGTGTTTACCCACGTTGGATACCTCTTTAGATTTCGGCGAGAACGACCAAACTATAGCTGTTCTAAAGGCCGCGGCCAAGCAAAATGCTCAACGTGTGATTTGAGTGATTACTGAGGTAAAAGAGAAAAATGCCCCGTCCGCACAATGCGCGACGGGGCAAAAAGTCTGCTGTTAGAAGCGGACCACAGAGTGGATCGGCATCATGTGCAGATCGCGGTAGCCAACAGGGATACCGGAGTTCAGCGCGTCGATGATCTGGCCGTTGCCGGCGTAGATAGCGACGTGGGACGCGCCACCGTAGTAGGCAACGATGTCGCCCGGCTGAATGTCGCTCAGAGCGACCTGCTGGCCGGCGGAAGCCTGAGCCTGGGAGGTACGCGGGATGGACTTGCCAGCCTGAGCGTAAACCCAGGAGGTGAAGCCGGAGCAGTCGAAGGCGTTCGGGCCGGAAGCGCCGTAGACGTACGGGGAGCCGATCTTAGACTGCGCGATAGAAACGATGCGCTCACCAATGGACGGCTCCGGAGCCGGTGCCGGAGCGGCAACGGGTGCGGAGTAGGTCTGCTGGACCGGAGCCGGAGCTGCCGGACGGACCTGCTGCTCAACGTTTGCGAGGAACTGGCTGAATCCCGGGACGTTGTCGACGCCCGGCATTGCCTTCACGGAAGCGATAGCGTTCTGCGCGTTGCCGCTTGCAGGTGCGCCTGCGAGCGACGGGATCCAGGCGTCGATGCCCGGAATGGAAGTGATACCCGGGACATTCTCAATGCCCGGAATCTGGGCGGAAACCGGAGTGTTGGGAACACGGACCTCTGCTGCGGAGGCTGCGGCCGGCGCGACCAGTGCAGCGCCTGCTGCGACGGCTACGGTAGCCGCTGCTGCGCGTGCTGCGGTGTTGTTCTGGCGACGGTGCTTTGCCACGATAGTTTTCTCCATATCTTCTCTTCGCCAACCGGGTTAGCTGTCGGGCGGGGTGCTGAGAAATGGCCTTGCGCCCCAAGGAAGCGTCTGACTCCCCTTTGGTTCCCCGGTCCCCGTGGCGCGCGTTCCGCGGGTGCGGACCGCCGCTTCGGGTTACGGCTCATATGTTGTTTTCGGTACATGCTGCCAACGGCTGTTGTCGCAATGTCTCGAACAGGTTACGAAACGGCAACAACGGTGTCCACCCGCCACGCCGTTACAGTTCCGTTACCAATAAAAAATGCGTGTGACGCGTCCGCATCTCAGCTTCTTTCATCTGACGCTCAGGCATCCTAAAATGCCGCATTTACCCCTACTACGCTGCACGTTTTCCCCATCACGGCGCCGACCATACCAGCGCCCAGAACTTGCACGCTGACACAACCTGAAAATCTCTGTGATCTTTGTCACATGGCCGTGTTTACGGGTTTGTAACCAAGAAAAAGCCCCTTCCCCGGAGCCGGGAAAGGGGCTAAATCGCGACCGCTAATGCGTTAGATCTACTCCGCGTTCTCGTTGGTGGCGTCGCGGTCGGAGCGGTCCTTCGTGGCCTCGAGCGCGCGCAGCGTCTCGACGGCCTCGTGGTGCTTCTGCTCCTCTGCGTCGCGCACACGCTCGGTGACGCCGAGCTCTGCCGGGGAGAACTTGCCGATGGTGTCGGAGTCCGCGAAGCCGAGCTGGTTCATCTGCTTCGGCACGCGGGCACCGGCGTACTCCAGCGGCACCGGGTGGCCGTGCTCGTCCACCGGACCCAGCGGCTGGTGGATCTCCACGAACGCACCGTTAGGCAGGCGCTTGATCACGCCGGTCTCGATGCCGTGCTCCAGAACCTCGCGGTCGGAGCGCTGCAGGCCGATGCACAGGCGGTAGGTGATGAAGAAGGCCAGCGGCGGCAGCACGATCAGGCCGATGCGGCCGACCCAGGTCATCGCGTTGAGCGAGATCTGGAAGAAGTGAGCCACGTGGTCGTTACCACCGGAGATGGTCAGCAGCAGGAAGAAGGTCAGGCCCATGACGCCGACACCGGTGCGTACAGGAACGTCGCGCGGACGCTGCAGCAGGTTGTGGTGAGCGGTGTCGCCGGTGACCTTCTGCTCGATGAACGGGTAGGTGATCAGCAGGACAACCATCAGGCCACAGAGCAGGGCCACCCAGAATGCGCCCGGGATGGTGTAGTTGCCCAGGTAGAGCTCCCACGCCGGCATGACACGGGCAGCGCCGTCAGTCCACAGCATGTAGACGTCCGGCTGGGAACCTGCAGAGACCTGCGACGGGTTGTACGGGCCGATGTTCCAGATGCCGTTGATGGTGGTCAGACCAGCCATTGCGGCCAGAACTGCGAACACGACCATCATGTAGCCAATTGCCTCGGTGGCGAACACCGGCATGATGCGCACGCCGACAACGTTGTTCTCGGTGCGGCCCGGGCCCGGGAACTGGGTGTGCTTCTGGAACCAGACAAGTGCGAGGTGAGCCGCAACCAGGGCGAGGATGATGCCCGGCAGGATCAGCACGTGGAGGATGTAGAAGCGATCCAGCATCAGGTCCGACGGGAAGTCGCCGCCGAAGATCGCCCAGTGCATCCAGGTGCCGATGATCGGCAGGCCCAGAATGATGGCGGACATGATTCGCAGACCGACGCCGGAGAGCAGATCGTCCGGCAGGGAGTAGCCCATGAAGCCCTCGATCATGCCCAGCAGCACGAGGGTGACACCGATAAGCCAGTTGGCCTCACGCGGGCGACGGAACGCGCCGGTGAAGAACACGCGCATCATGTGGGCGAACATCGCCATCATGAACATCAGTGCGGCCCAGTGGTGCATCTGGCGGACAAACAGGCCGCCGCGCACGTCGAAGGAAATATCCAGCGCGGTTGCGTACGCGCGGGACATCTCGACGCCGTTGAGCGGCAGGTACGCACCGTCGTAGATGACCTTGGTGATAGACGGGTCAAAGAACAGTGCCAGGTAGATACCGGTCAGCAGCAGGATGATGAAGCTGTACAGCGCCATCTCGCCGAGCATGAAGGACCAGTGGGTCGGGAAGACCTTGTTCAGCTGCGGGCGCAGCACGCCCGAGATTGTGTAGCGCGAATCAACGTTGTCCGCGACTTGCTCAAGTTTAGTGCTCATTAGGACTGACGCTCCCAGAATGCCGGGCCGACGGGCTCAATGAAGTTCCCGTTGGCGATGAGGTAACCGTCTTCGTCAACAGTCACAGGCAGCTGCGGCAGCGCACGGGCGGCCGGGCCGAAGACCGGCTTGCCGTACTGCAGAGCATCGAACTGCGACTGGTGGCACGGGCACAGGATGCGGTTGGTCTGAGCCTCGTACAGCGAGGTCGGGCAACCGATGTGCGTGCAGATCTTGGAGTAGGCGTAGTAGTCGCCGTAGTGGAAGTCCTCCTGGCCCTCACGCTCGATCGCCTTCTTCGCGTCCTGAGAACGCAGACGGATGAGCATGACAGCGTTGCGCGGACCGTGGAGGGAGTGCATGTGGTGCTCGTAGACGTCGCGCTCCGGGTCGAAGTCCTTGCCGTCGTTGACGTCCTCCGGGTAGAGCGGGAACACCGTCTCCATTGCACCGGCCGCGAGGTCCTCCGGGCGCATACGCACCAGGCGGGAAACACCAGCGGTGGTGTAGTGGGAACCGGTCACGCCCTCGTGCAGCTCGGCGATCGCGCCGGTGTCGCGGCCGAGGTAGACCTTCACGCCCTTGTCCTGGATGGTCCAGCCGTGGGTCCACAGGGTGCCGTCGCCGTGGTAATCCAGCTCGTGGCGGACCTTCCACGGGTTCTTGATCATGCCACCGAGCGGGGCGATGACCATCAGACCGGCCAGAACACCCGCGGTGCCAAGCAGACCCTTCAGCGCCGAGCGGCGGCCCAGGGTCGAGGTCTCCCACGCGTCGTTCAGCAGCGCGGTGGTGGTGCGGCGGTCCAGCTCGCTGGAGCGGCCGTCGTGGCGACGCTGCACCGCGATCTCTTCCGGCACGAACTTCTTCACGTACTGAATGATCGCGACGCCGAGGCCGCAGAACGCCAGAGCAGCGGTCAGGCCGAGCAGCGGCGTGTAAAGGGTGTAGATAAACAGACCCTCATCGCCGTGGAACTTCGGCTCCCACGGCCAGAACAGGTAAACGCCGAGGAAGGCCAACGCGGAGATGATCGAAATGGTCAGCCAGATGCCGATGCCGGTGGCAGCGGACTTCTCGCGCGGGTCGCCCTCGACCGGGTAGCGCTCCTTGCGGTACGCCACCGTGACGTCGTCGAGCTCGGTGCCCAGGGCGGCCAGCTCCGCATTGCTCATACGGTCCAGCTCTTCCTTCGTGTAATTCTTCTTCACATCACTCATGAGCGAGATCCAATCCACATAGCAGCGGCAGCGACCAGGGTCACGCCGATGATCCACATCGCCATACCTTCAGAAACCGGTCCAAGGCCACCGAGGGCGTAGCCACCCGGGGACGGGGTTTCCTTGGTGGACTTGATGAAGGCGATGATGTCCTTCTTCTCGTCAGCAGAGAGCTGGCGGTCAGAGAACTTCGGCATGTTCTGCGGGCCGGTGAGCATGGCCTGGTAGATCTCCTGCTCGTTGGCCGGATCCAGCACCGGTGCGTACTTACCGGACGACAGTGCGCCACCGCGGCCGGTGAAGCTGTGGCAGGACGCGCAGTTCAGACGGAACAGCTCGCCACCGCGGGCAACGTCTGCTTCCTGGATCTTGCCGTCGTAGTCCTTGCCGCGCAGCTCTTCCATGGCCAGCGAGCCGTCCTCGTTGTACACCAGCTCCGGGCCACCGCCGTTCGCCGCAACGTAGGCGGCGAGGGCAAGTGCCTGCTCTTCGGTGTAGCGCGGACGCTTGCGCTCAGCCTGAGCGTCGTTGGACATCATCGGCATACGGCCGGAGTTGACCTGGAAGTACACGGCGCCTTCGCCGGTACCGATGAGCGACGGACCACGGTCCTCGACGCCCTGCAGGTTCGCGCCGTGACAGGTGATGCAGGCGACGTCGTAGAGGTCCTTGCCCTCCTGGATCAGCGCCTGATCATCACGGGCCGCCGTCGCCACCTGTGCGTTCGGGGTGAGAGCAGATGCGAGCAGACCCGCACCAGTCAACCCCAGCGTCAGGGCCGCTGCGCCAGCGAGCGTGCGCTGCGTCTTGCGTCCCTGGCGCTTCTTCTTGGGTGTGTTTTCCATTGTGTTCCCTTTATCGACTTTTCAGAACTTTTCCGCTCCCCAGGCAATCGCCTGGAAGTGCACTACTGAACGAGGTAGATGGTGATGAACACGCCGATCCAGATGGCATCGACGAAGTGCCAGTAGTAGGAAACCGCCATTGCGGCGGTTGCCTGAGCCGGGGTGAACTTCGACTTGGCCACGCGCAGCAGCACCACGATGAACGCGATGATGCCGGCGGTCACGTGGGCCATGTGGAAGCCGGTGATGATGTACACCACCGAACCGAAAACGGAGGACTGCGGCGTTACGCCAGCCAGTACCAACTCGCTCCACTCGAAGGCCACCAGGCCAAGGAAGATGACGCCCAGCACAACGGTCACAGTGAACCACTTGCGCAGGCCGAACACGTCACCCCTCTCGGCGGCGAAAACGCCGAACTGGGAGGTGAAGGAGGACGCGATCAGCACGGCGGTGATGATGCCGCCGAACAAAACGTTGATGTGATCGGTCTGGGTGCTCCAGTCACCATTAGCGAGGCCGTTTGCACGCGACGTGAAGTACATCGCGAACAAACCGGCAAAGAACATGAGCTCTTGGGCGAGGAACGCAATCGTGCCCACGCTGACCATGTTCGGACGGTTCAGCGCTGGGACGCGATTCTGCGGCGTCGCCATATCTTGGTTTGTCATTGCGGTCGTCACGGGTGAGATTATCCCCTATTTCGTCCTGATATTCATCTCACCCACCCCCGAATTTTCCCTGTGAAGTCGCGCGCAACCAGCGCCTTTTGGATACACACGTATGACGGAAAAACTTTTTTATTTTTACGGGAACTTTTCTGCCCCAAATCCGACTAGATCAATGCTGGTCATCGCGTCAGGCGGCAATCCCCCTCCCCCCACCGAGCAGTTTCGGCACAAATTTCCGCCCATTTTTCGGCGGGCGGTAAAGTTCCCGAGTGTGCCTGATCTCACACCCGTAGCGGTCCGCCTCAACGGGCTAAATGGGGGACAAACTTTCGGATGACCGCGCCAAAAACCGCACCTTAACAACAGAAAAATCCCCCGTCGCGACTACTAGCGGCGGGGGAATTCTCGTTTCAGCGTCTAGTGCTTCTCGCGCGGAATACCGTACTGCAGGCTCAGCATGGTGGTGGCCCAAATCAGGAACACTGCACCAAGGGCGAGCAGCCACAGTTGCCAGAAGGCGATGCCCAGGCCGAGCACGCAGATGGCGACGGACATCGTGAACGGCCAGATGGAGCTCGGGGAGAAGAAGCCGAGCACGCCAGCGCCGTCCTCAATCTCCGCCTCTTCCCAGTCCTCCGGAACAATATCCATGCGACGCTCGGTGATGTCGAGGTAGCCGGCGAGCATGAAGGACATGACAGCAGCCAGCACGAGGCCAACAGCGCCGACCCACTCCACGCCGAAGAGGTACGCGTCCTCACCGATCCAAGCGGTGGCGAGGATGTAGAACACGGCCATCAAAGCAAGGAAGGTGCCGATGGCGTAGAAAACCTTTGATCCAGTTCCCATGGCTTCGCTCTCTCTTTCTTAAACGTTCGCGTTCGGGTCGACAGAGTTGTTGCCGTCGCGGGTGTCAGTGCGGCCCGAGACGAACGGACGGGTGGAGGTGGCGTACGGGTCCTCGCCGATGGACTTCAGTGCCTCGGAGTTCGGGGCACCCGGGTTGTCGCGGCGGAACTGGATGTACTGCTCGAACTTCTCCGGGCTCACGGCGCGGACCTCGAAGTTCATCATTGCGTGGTAGGTACCGCACATCTCGGCGCAGCGGCCGACGAAGGCGCCCTCTTCCTCAATGCGCTCGATCTGGAACGCGCGCTGCTGCTGGTTGTTCTCCGGGTGCGCGTAGACGTCGCGCTTGAACAGGAACTCCGGAACCCAGAACGCGTGGTTCACGTCGCCGGACGCGAGGCGGAACTCAATCGCCGTGTCGGTCGGCAGCACCAGCACCGGCACCTCTTCGGTGGAGCCGATGGTCTCGATCTTGTTGAAGTTGAGGTAGGACTGGTCGCCCATGGACGTGCCGTGGATCGGGTTCGCGTTGTGCATGTCCTCCGGGTCATACTTGGTCTCCTCGGCGAGCGCCTGACGCTCGGCATCCAGACCGTCGTAGTCCTGGCCGTCCGCGGTCAGGTCGCCGGCAACGTTGGCGTAGCCGAACTTCCAGTTCCACTGGTAGCCGGTGACGTCCACAGTCACCTTCGGGTCCTTGTCCAGGGCGGTGGTCTTCGTCTGCGCCTGCACGGTGAAGAAGAACAGCACCATCACGATGATGATCGGCAGGACGGTCAGCCCCAGCTCGAGGCCCACGTTGTACTGCGTCTGGCGCGGGAACTCGCCGGCGCCGCTCTTTGCGCGGGCCTTAGAGTTCCAGCGGACGATGGCCATGATGAACAGCCCCCACATGATGATGCCGATAATCCAGGCGGCAACCCAGGTCCAGACCCAGAAGTTGTACATCTGGGTGCCCTCCGGGGTGACCGGGTCCGGCCAGCCCATGTCGAGGATGTTTGCGACCGCCTCCGGCGCAGCGACGTCACAGCCAGCGAGCCCGAAGCTGCCAAGCAGGAGTGCTGCCGCGACGCCGGCCTTCTTGGCGAAACCGCGGTTTACTTCCTTATCCACGTGTGTCTGCCTTCCTGTCCACACTAAAAACACTGAATGCTCATGTTCGTGACAGAACATTCCTACGGGGTCAGAATAGTTCATCCGGCCTGGCCCGTCGGAATCTTGAAAGTGGGGGCTGCGGTGGGGGCCGGGAGCTCGTCGATAAGCAAGTGCTTAGCGACGATAATGCTCCGCCAAGCAAACGCGACCGCGAAAAAGTTCATCCTTAAGTTGGCCCCCTTATGGGGCACGGCGAAAGTTGGGCGGTTCCGGTTCACGAAAACGTGGTGCAAAACCTTATTGTTGAGGGGACTTCCCGCCGCGTGAAAACGGCGCACCTTATATATACGGAGAGGTTTGAGTATGTGTGGCCTTCTTGCCCTGCTAACCGCGGACGCAAACGCAGCCAAGTTCGTTGATTCTGTCGAGCGCGCCCTGCCGTGCATGTACCACCGCGGCCCAGATGCGGCCGGCACCTGGAACGACGACTCGGCCGTGTTCGGGTTCAACCGCCTGGCCATCATCGACCTCGAGCATTCCCACCAGCCGCTGCGTTGGGGCCCGGCAGACAACCCGGAGCGCTACGCGCTGACCTTCAACGGCGAGATTTACAACTACATCGAGCTGCGTGAAGAACTGCAGGCCGCCGGCCACACTTTCAACACTTCCGGCGACGGCGAGCCGATTGTGGTGGGCTTCCACCACTGGGGTGCGAACGTGGTGGAGCACCTGCGCGGCATGTTCGCCTTTGTCATCTGGGATACCGAGACGCAGACGATGTTCGCGGCGCGCGACCAGTTCGGTATCAAGCCGCTCTTCTACGCCACCACCGACAAGGGCACGGTCTTCGCCTCCGAGAAGAAGTCCATCCTGGAGATGGCGCCGGAGCTCGGTCTAGGCCTGGATCTTGACCGTCGTGCGATCGAGCACTACGTGGACCTGCAGTACGTGCCCGAGCCGGAAAGCCTGCACAAGGAGATCCGCCGCGTCGAGTCCGGCTGCACCGTCACCTTGAAGCCGGGCGGAAAGGTGCACTCGGACCGCTACTTCAAGCCGCACTTCAAATCCCAGCCAGTGCCGAAGGGCAAGGAGCAGGATCTCTACGACCGCATCGCGCGTGCGCTGGAGAACTCCGTGGAAAAGCACATGCGTGCCGATGTCACCGTGGGCTCCTTCCTCTCCGGCGGCATCGACTCCACCGCAATTGCCACCCTGGCGAAGCGCCACAACCCGAACCTGCTCACCTTCACCACCGGTTTTGAGCGCGAGGGCTACTCCGAGGTGGACGTGGCCGCCGAATCCGCCGAGGCGATCGGTGTGGAGCACATCGTAAAGATTGTCTCCCCCGAGGAGTACGCGGACGCCATCCCGAAGATCATGTGGTACCTGGACGACCCGGTGGCGGACCCGTCCCTGGTGCCGCTGTTCTTCGTCGCCCAGGAGGCCCGCAAGCACGTCAAGGTGGTGCTCTCCGGCGAGGGCGCCGACGAGCTGTTCGGCGGCTACACCATTTACAAGGAGCCGCTGTCGCTCGCGCCGTTTGAGAAGCTTCCGGGTGCACTGAACAAGGGCCTGAACCGTTTGAGCCGCGTGCTGCCGGAGGGGATGAAGGGCAAGAGCCTGCTCGAGCGCGGCACCACCCCGATCGAGGACCGCTACTACGGCAACGCCCGCTCCTTCAACTTCGACCAGCTCAGCCGCGTGCTGCCGTGGGCGAAGCGCGAATGGGACCACCGCGAGGTCACCGCCCCGATCTACGCCGCCTCCACCGAGATGGACCCCGTGGCACGCATGCAGAACCTGGACCTGTTTACCTGGATGCGCGGCGACATCCTGGTCAAGGCCGACAAGATGAACATGGCCAACTCGCTGGAGCTGCGCGTTCCTTTCTTGGACAAGGAGGTCTTCGAGGTCGCCCAGACCATCCCGTTTGACCAGAAGATCGCCAAGGGCACCACCAAGTACGCACTGCGCAAGGCAATGGAGCAGATCGTGCCGCCGCACGTTTTGCACCGCAAGAAGCTGGGCTTCCCGGTGCCGATGCGCCACTGGCTGGCTGGCGACGAGCTCTACGGCTGGGCGCAGGACACCATCCGCGAGTCCGAGACCGACGACATCTTCGCTAAGGACCAAGTCCTGGAGATGCTCAAGGAGCACCGCGACGGTGTCTCCGACCACTCCCGCCGCCTGTGGACGGTGCTGGCGTTCATGGTCTGGCACGGCATCTTTGTCGAGCACCGCATCGACCCGCAGATCGAGCACAAGGACTACCCGGTCCAGCTCTAGGTAGCGCCAGCACTACCTCAGACGTAGTGCCAGGGGTGTGGTGCTGCGACCCGAGTGCGGGTTGGATGAGATGCATGTCAACAGCACGCAAAGTTCTCCTCACGGTCGGCGGCCTCATGGTCGCGCTTATTCTCGCAGCGGTTGCCGCCTTGTATGTCTACGGCCCCACTGCCACCGCCATGTACACGGGCACCGCTCGGTTCTTTGGCACGGACACCCCGAAGCGCTACACCTCTACGGTGCTCGACCTCGCCAGCCAGGGCATCTACGCAGACTCTGCGGAGTTTGCTGAGGCCAGCGCTGCCGCTCGAGAGGAAGCGAAGCACGCCGAGACGCTCGAGGACATCCGTCCCGCACTCGATAAGGCGGTGCACGCCGCCGGAGGCAAGCACTCCAAAATGCTCGCACCGGCCACTGGCGACGATGACGAGGTTGCCGCAACAGAGGCCGCCAGCGTGGCGGTCAGAGGCGGCGTCGCGGTTGCGACGGTGCCTGGAGTCGACCGCCACGCTGACATCCAGGCATACGCGGACACTCTCACCAGCGGCCTGATCCAGGCCCGGGACGATGGGGCTTGTGGGGCTATCGTGGACCTGCGCGGCAACTACGGTGGCGATATGGGCCCAATGCTCGCTGGGCTCTCACCTCTACTTCCAGACGGTGAGGTGCTCGAATTTGTCGCAGCAGGCGGCTCGATGCCGGTCAGCGTCAGCGGTAACGCGGTCAACGGCGGAGGAAGCGCTCTTGAAACCGCGGGTGGCAAATGGGATGCGCCTACCGCTGTGCTTGTGGACGAACACACCGCCTCGTCCGGTGAAGCAACGATGTTGTCGTTCCGCGGCTTGGAACGCTCGCGCAGCTTCGGGGCCCCGACAGCCGGCTACGCCTCAGCCAACATGGTCTACGACTTCCCCGATGGGAGCAGCCTGATGCTCACCATTGCGAAGGACCGCGCCCGGACCGGCGAAACGTTCGCGGAAGATCCCATCCACCCCGATGCCGGGGGCGGTGAAGCAGAGGCGCTGGCGTGGCTCGCCGAGGAGCACGGCTGCCGGTAGCTGCACGAAAAAGCTCCGCACTGTGTGACGGTGCGGAGCTTTAGTCGTCGATAAGCAAAAAGTGCTTAGTTGAAGCTGTCGCCGCAAGCGCAGGCGGAACCGGCGTTCGGGTTATCGATGGTGAAGCCCTGCTGCTCGATGGTGTCCGCGAAATCGATGGTGGCACCCATGAGGTACGGCACGCTCATCTTGTCCACGACCAGGCGCACGCCGCCGACCTCGTCGGCCTTGTCGCCGTCCAGGTCACGGTCGTCGAAGTAGAGCTGGTAGCGCAGGCCAGCGCAGCCGCCCGGCTGAACAGCGATACGCAGGGACAGGTCGTTGCGACCCTCCTGGTCAAGCAGCGCCTTCGCCTTCGCTGCGGCGGCCTCGGTCAGATTCACGCCGGTGGTAGAGGTGGGGGCAGTCATTGCAGTCTCCTTCGTGCGTCGACTTCAAGCTTCGATTTGGAGTGTGCGCCCATGCTACGCGCCACTCGCTACAGACTGTGCAACCGCCCGCCCCGCCGGTCTATTCCACTTGGGCTCGCGCGCCTTGTAGCCTAAAGAGCGTGAAACTTCCCTGGCAGAAATCCGAGCACAACGCCGACGCAGCGAGCGCGGCGGGCTCCACGAAGGTTGAAATGCCCGACGCGAAGCCTGAAGCAGAGCAGGCGGAGAAGAAGCTCCCCAAGGGCTACACCCCGCCGAAGGGCCGCCCGACGCCGAAGCGCATCGACCAAGAGATCAAGCGCGGCGTGGTGCGCGACCCCAACGCCGCCACCCCGGCGCAGATCCGTCAGCGCGAAAAAGAGCTGAAGAAGACCATGTCCAAGGAGGAGTGGAAGGCGCACAAGAAGAAGGTGCGGGAGGAAAACCGCGCCCGCAACCGCGAGATCCAAGCCCGCATCGACGCCGGCGACGAGCGCTACCTCACCGAACGCGACCGCGGCGAGGTCCGCGGGTTTGTGCGCGACTGGGTGGACTCCAAGCGCTTCTTCAACAACTACGTCATGCCGGCCGCCCTCGTGCTGCTGCTGATCATGCTGATTGGCACCTGGCTGCCGCGCGTGTCCGCCGTGCTGTCGCTGCTCAGCCTGCTGTTCATGCTGACTATCTTCATCGAGGGTGTCATCATCGGCATTCGGGCCAACCGCGCCGTACGCGAGAAGTTCCCGGAGGCAAACACAGGCTTCGGCCTGGGCATGTACGCCTTCTCCCGCGCCACCCAGCCGCGCAACTGGCGCACCCCGAAGCCGCGCGTGGCCGTGGGAGCAAAGGTCTAGGCCATGCAGTTTCCGCCGGTTGAAGCCCCAAAGCAGTCCCACGGCCACGGCGTCGCCGACGCGTTGGCGGGCTCTGCCGCAGGGCTGGCGCTGGGCAGGCTCGGCTCGCTGGCGTCCTGGACCGCCTCCGTGCAAGGCAAGGACATCCCCGCCCCGTTCGCCCGCCCGCGCGTTGTGGTGGTGGCGGGCAAGCACGGCGTCGCCGCGCGCGAGGTGTCCGCGTGGACGCAGGACGCGGGCGACGCCCAGGCGCAGCAGCTGCGCGCAGGCGGCGGCCCGGCCCACGCCGCGGCGCGTCTGGCGGGTGCGACGGTGCGGTTCATCGACGACTACCTCGACGCGCCCACCGGCACCATCGACGTGGAGGCCGCCACCTCCCCCGAGGTGTTCGACGCCGCGCTTGCCGCCGGCGCGGAGGTGGCCGACAACGAGATCGACTCGGGCGCGGACCTGATCATCCCCGGCGACATCGGGGTAGGCAACACCACCGTCGCGGCGGCCGTGTACGGCGTGTTCACCCGAACTGAGCCGGTCAAGGCAATCGGCCGCGGCTCCGGCATCAACGACAAGGTGTGGAAGGTCAAAGTCGCCGCGGTGCGCGACGCGATGTTCCGCGTGCGCGGCTTCCGTGAGGACACTGAGCGCGTCTGCGCCGAACTCACCGGTCCGGACTTCGCCTTCCTGGTGGGCCTGATCGCCCAATCGGCAGCGCGGCGCACCCCGGTGCTGCTCGGCGAGGCCTACCCCACCCTCGCCGCCTACGTGGCCGAGCGTCTCGCCCCCGGCACGAAGGACTGGCTCATCGCCGGCCAGTCCACCGCGGAACCGGCCCACACCGGCTGCCTGGAGGCCCTCGGCCTCACGCCGGTATTGGCGCTGGAAATGAAAACGGGCCAGGGCGCAGGGGCCCTGGCCGCGCTCGGACAGCTCAACCTCGCCGCGGAGTTGGCGGGTGAGGTGCTGGCCGAAGGGGCGTCGACAAGCAATTAGCCCTCAATGAGCACGGTGTTCCAGCCGTGGATGTCTTCCACCTCGCCGGTCTGGATGCCACGCAGGCGCTCGCGCATGGCCATGGTGATCTCTCCGGCCTCGTTGTTGTTCACCGTGAATTCGCCCTCGTTGGATTTCACGGTGCCGACCGGAGTGATCACGGCTGCGGTGCCGCACGCCAAGGTCTCGGTGATCGTGCCGTCTTCCACGCCGGAGCGCCACTGCTCGACGGTGATCCGGCGCTCCTCCGCCTCGTAACCTAAGTCCTTCGCCACCTGCAGCAGCGACTTGCGGGTGATGCCCGGCAGCAACGAACCAGTCAGCTCAGGGGTGATGATCTTCGCGTTCTCGCCCGAGCCCTCGACGAATATGAGGTTCATACCGCCCATCTCCTCGATGTACTTGCGCTCAATCGCATCCAGCCAGACCACCTGGTCGCAGCCCTTCTCCGCCGCCTGCTGCTGCGCGAGCAGGGACGCGGCGTAGTTGCCAGCGAACTTCGCGTCACCGGTGCCGCCGGGGGCTGCGCGAACGTAATCCTCGGAGATCCACACACTGACCGGCTTGACGCCGCCGGAGAAGTACGCGCCGGCCGGGGAGGCGATGATATAGAAGCTGTAGCTCGACGACGGCTTCACACCCAGCGTCTTTTCCGTGCCGATCATGAACGGACGCAGGTACAGCGACGCCTCGCCGCCGGCCTCTGGGACCCAGTCCTTATCAATGTCCACGATCTGGCGCACCGCCTCTAAGAAGATCTCCTCCGGCAGCTCCGGCATCGCCATGCGCTCGGCGGAGTTGTTCAGGCGCTTCGCGTTCTGCTCCGGGCGGAACGCGGTGATGCTGCCGTCAGTGTGGCGGTAGGCCTTCAGCCCCTCGAAGATGGCCTGGCCATAGTGGAAAACGTTGGAGGCCGGGTCCAGCGAGATCGGCTCATAAGCGCGCACCTGCGCGTTGTGCCAGCCCTCGTCCTCGGTCCACTCGATGGAGACCATGTGGTCCGTGAACTCCTGGCCAAAAGCCGGGTCTGCCAGGATCTTCGCGCGCTCCGCATCGGGGGTGGGATGCTCAGTGGGGGTGATTGTGAATTCGATCTCAGACATGGGGCCCAGGGTACTCCCTATTTCAGTACGCTCACAGGGTGTAATTGCCCGCACAACGAAAGGAATCCATGGCCTTCGACATCAGCCTCCCCGCCCGCGGCACGACGGTGCGCACAACCCTCGGCGAAAGCGCTCCGTCCGGCGCAGCGCTGCTCATCCCCGTCGCTCACGGCGAGGACGGCATCGAGGTTCCCGTCACCGCACTCGCCCCGAAGGGTCTGCTAGAGGCGCTAGTTGCGGTCGGCGCCAAGGGCACCGAGGGCGAGGTGACGCGCCTGCTTATCGACGACCACCTGGTCACCGCATTCGGCCTCGGCGACGCCTCCGAGATCGACGACGAAGCTGTCCGCCGCGGCGTGGGCGCGGCCGCTCGCGCCTTGAACGACGTGGAGCGCGCCGCCATCTCCGCCGAGTTCGGCGTCGCGCCTGTGGTGGAGGGCCTCCTGCTGGGCGGCTACACCTACACCGGCCTGAAGTCCCAGGCCGAGGTCAACGACGACGAGAACTCCGATGCCGAGACGCCACAGACCACCGAGGTCACCGTCGTCGGCGCCGACGACGCCGAGTACAACGCCGCGGTGATTGTCGCCGAGTCCGTGAACCTGGCGCGCGACCTGGTCAACACCCCTGCGAACTACCTCTACCCCGAGTCCTACGCCGGCATCATGGGCGAGGTCGCCTCGACAGCCGGCCTGGACATCGAGGTGCTGGACGACACCGCGCTGGATGAGCAGGGCTTCGGCGGCATCCTGTCCGTGGGCCGCGGTTCCTCGCGCCCGCCGCGCCTGGTGCACCTGACCTGGGCACCTGAGAGCGCATCGACGAAGGTCGGCCTGGTGGGCAAGGGCATCACCTTCGACACCGGCGGTATCTCGCTCAAGCCCGGCTCCGGCATGGAGGACATGATCTCGGATATGGGCGGCTCCGCAGCACAGCTCGCCGTCATCGCCGCGGCCGCGCGCCTGGAGCTGCCGGTGCGCATCGACGCCTGGCTGCCCCTGGCGGAGAACATGCCGTCCGGCACCGCCACTCGCCCGGGCGACGTGATCACCCACTACGGCGGCATCACCAGCGAGGTCATTAACACCGACGCCGAGGGACGCCTCGTGCTTGCCGACGCCATCGCCCGCGCCTGCGAGGACGACCCCGCCTACCTCATCGAAACGGCGACGCTCACCGGCGCGCAGTTGGTGGCGCTGGGCAATCGCACCGCAGGTGTGATGGGCTCCGACGAGCTGCGTGACCTCATCGCCGAGTCTGGCCGTAGTGTGGGCGAGCAGGCCTGGGCCATGCCGCTTTTGGAGGAGCAGGAGGACGAACTGAAGTCCCCCATCGCCGACATCCGCAACACCCACAACGCGCGTACCGGCGGCATGTTGTTCGCGGGCCTGTACCTGTCCCGCTTCGTGCCGGAAGACATCGAGTGGGCGCACATCGACATCGCCGGCCCCGCCTGGAACGGCGGCGCCCCCTACGGATACACCCCGAAGCGTGCCACTGGCGCGCCTGTGCGGACGATTGTGGAGACGTTGTCGCGCCTCGTCGATAAGCAATAGCCTTTGTAAAAGTCGGCAACCCCCGGCGCTCGCAAGATCTGACAACCGACCGACATTTCCGCAGGTCGCCACGGGCCGATTTCGGCAGCGCTTTGTGTCAACTTTTACGAGGTTGTCCGCAATGCGGAGCCCGCAAGCGGCGTCTTTTGTACGAATCGACAAAACGCCCCGGTTCCTCATTCCCCCACCTGGGGAAATGCCGGAGCGTTGTCGATTCGTACAAACTAGCCGTAAGGATTCTCGCCGCGCTCGAACCGGGCGCGGCGCTGCTTTTGTTCCTCGCGCTTGCGCAGGATGCGCTCCTGCTCGATTTTCCGGCGCATGCGGTCGGGGTAGCCGGTCTCCTCGACGTCGTAGAGCATGATGCCTAGCATGTCGGCCACCTGGTCGATACCCTTGGGCCCGCCGATGCGGCGGCGGGTGTAGTTGCCTTTTTCGTCCACGAGGACAACGGACATCTCGTTGACCATCGTTTCCGGCTCGACAAAGCCTTCGACGTACGCGCGGCCGGTGACCCAGTCGCGCAGGTACTGCGCATCGTCCGGACGGATCGTCTCCCCCGGCGCGCGGGGCGGTTTAAACGTCGTGGACTTCTTGCCTTTGCCGAACAGGTTGAACACGTCCCACATCATACGGTGCACCTCGGGCAGCAAAGGTCACCCCTTGGGCAACGTGCGGGGCCTGTTACAGGTACGCTTTGTGCCTGTATAGCTTCCAACGTTTCAATGAGGAGACTTAAGAAATGGCGCACTCAGTTGAGATGCCCGAGCTGGGCGAATCGGTCACCGAAGGCACGATCACCACGTGGCTGAAGGAAGTCGGCGACACGGTCGAGGTGGACGAGCCTCTGCTCGAGGTCTCCACCGACAAGGTCGACACCGAGATCCCGTCCCCGGTTGCAGGCGTGATCCTGGAGATCAAGGCTGACGAGGACGACACCGTTGAGATCGGCGACGTGATCGCCATCATCGGCGACGAGGGCGAGGAAGCAGACTCCTCCTCCGAAAAGAAGGAAGAGAAGGCCGAGGCTGAGGAGCCGGCCGAGGAGAAGGCTGAGGCGCCGAAGAAGGAAGAAAAGCCCGCCAAGAAGGCCTCCGGCGACGCCACCGACGTAGAGATGCCGGAGCTCGGCGAGTCCGTCACCGAGGGCACCATCACCACCTGGCTGAAGGAAGTCGGCGACGAGGTTGAGGTCGACGAGCCGCTGCTCGAGGTCTCCACCGACAAGGTCGACACCGAGATCCCGTCCCCGGTCGCAGGCACCCTGATCGAGATCCTCGCTGAGGAGGACGACACCGTCGAGGTCGGCGATGTCATCGCCCGCGTCGGCGACGCTGACGCCGCTGCCGCTTCCGACGACGCCGACGAAGCCGACGAGGCAGAGGCAGAGGAGCCGAAGGAAGAGAAGAAGGCCGAGGCGCCGAAGGAAGAGAAGAAGGCGGAGCCGAAGAAGAGCTCCGGTGCAGGCACCAAGGTTGAGATGCCGGAGCTCGGCGAGTCCGTCACCGAGGGCACCATCACCACCTGGCTGAAGGAAGTCGGCGACATGGTCGAGGTGGACGAGCCGCTGCTCGAGGTCTCCACCGACAAGGTCGACACCGAGATCCCGTCCCCGGTTGAGGGCACCATCCTGGAGATCCTCGCCGAGGAGGACGACACCGTCGAGGTCGGCGATGTCATCGTGGTCATCGGCGATGCAGACGCCGCCGTCGAGGAAGACGACGCCGACGAGGCTGAAGAGGCTGAGGAGCCGGCCGAGGAGAAGGCTGAAGAGAAGCCGGAGCCGAAGAAGGAAGAGCCGAAGGCCGAGAAGGCACAGAAGGCTGAGTCCAAGAACGCCTCCGCGAAGGTGAACAACGGCGACAACGTCCCGTACGTCACCCCGCTGGTGCGCAAGCTCGCCGACAAGCACGGCGTTGACCTGAACTCGGTTGAGGGCACCGGTGTCGGCGGCCGCATCCGCAAGCAGGACGTCCTGGCAGCTGCCGAAGGCGGCAAGTCCGAGGGCACCTCCGCTTCCTCGTCTGCGACGAAGGAGCAGACGGCGGCACCGAAGGGCCCGCGCGCCAACTGGTCCACCAAGTCCGTGGACCCGGCGAAGGCGGAGCTCATTGGCACCACCCAGCGCGTGAACCGCATCCGCGAGATCACCGCCGCGAAGATGGTGGAGTCCCTGCAGACCACCGCGCAGCTGACCCACGTGCAGGAAGTCGACGTGACCCGCGTTGCGGAGCTGCGCAAGAAGGTCAAGCCGGCATTCGTCGAGAAGCATGGCGCAAACATCACCTACCTCGCCTTCTTCATCAAGGCCACGGCCGAGGCGCTGGTCTCCCACCCGAACGTCAACGCTTCCTACGACGCTGACGCGAAGGAGATCACCTACCACTCCGACGTCAACATCGGCATCGCCGTGGACACCCCGATGGGCCTGCTGGTGCCGGTGATCAAGAAGGTGCAGGACATGAACCTGGCCGACATCGCGAAGGCGATCACCGACCTGGCCTCCCGCGCGCGCGACAAGAAGCTGCGTCCGGACGACCTGTCCGGCGCAACCTTCACCGTGACCAACATCGGTTCGGAGGGCGCGCTGCTGGACACCCCGGTGCTGACCCCGCCGCAGGCCGGCATCCTGGGCACCGCCGCGATTGAGAAGCGCCCGGTCATCGTGACCGAGGACGGCATCGACTCGATTGCGATCCGCCAGATGTGCTACCTGCCGTTCACCTACGATCACCAGCTGATCGACGGTGCGGACGCAGGCCGTTTCGTCACCACCATCAAGGACCGCATCGAGGAGGGCGATTTCGAGGCTGACCTCGACATCTAACGCCTGAATGCGCTGAACCCGGCACCGTTTTTCGGTGCCGGGTTTCGTCGTTTTTGGCATACAGTGGTGGCATGCCTGACACGTTCAAATCATTTCGTAACGCCACCGACCACTTCATGCGGGAGGCCCTCGGCGGCCTTGTCGCCGCGCACCCGTGCGCGCAGTGGCACGACGAGGGCTTCGTGGGGCTTTCGCTTGACGACGCCACCAAAGGCGAACAACGAGTAGCCGTCATCTCCGGCGGCGGGTCCGGCCACGAGCCGATGCACGCCGGCTTTATCGGCTCCGGCATGTTGGATGCGGCCTGCCCGGGTCTGTTGTTCACCTCCCCCAACGCAGTGCAGATCGGCGCGGCCACCGAGTGGGCGGACCGCGGCAACGGCGTGGTGCACGTGGTGAAGAACTACACCGGCGACGTGATGAACTTCACCGTGGCGGCCAACCACGCCGACGTTGAGGTGGCGCAGGTGCTGGTGGACGACGATGTTGCAACCGAGATCGACAACGATGATTCGCCGGGCCGCCGCGGCACCGGAGCAACCGTGATTGTGGAGAAGGTCGCCGGCGCGGCCGCCGCACGCGGCGACGACCTGCAGGCGGTGGCTGAGGTTGCCCAGCGCGCGGCGGACCAGTCCCGCAGCATGGCGGTGGCGCTGCAGCCAGGCCACTCCCCGACCTCGGACCGCGCCACGTTCGACTTGGCGGACGGCCAGATCGAGATCGGCGTGGGCATCCACGGCGAGCCGGGCGTGGAGCGCCGCGACATTGCCGGCGCGCAGCTGACCGCGGCGGCTCTCGTGGAGGAACTGCTGGACGGCATCCTCGGCTCGCTTGGCAACCCCAGCGGCGACGTGATGCTCTTCGTCAACGGCCTCGGCGGCACGAGCCAGCTGGAGCAGGACTTGATCTTCGGCGAGGCGCTCAAGCAGCTGACAGACCGCGGGCTGAAGGTGCGCCGCGGCATGCGCGGCACGCTGGTGACCTCGCTGAACATGGCGGGCATCTCGCTCACGCTCACCGTGCTCGACGACGAGCTCACCGAGCTCATCGACGCCTCCACCGCCGCTCCCGCCTGGCCCGGCACCGTCAACGACCCGGAGTATGCCGAGGCGATCCTGGTGGACAACGAGACCCAGCCCGACAGCGGCGAGGAAAACGCGTGGCTGAGCCGCTTTGTCGAGCGCCTGGGCGCCAGCTACGACGACCTGACTGCCCTGGACCGCGAGGCCGGCGACGGCGACTTCGGCCAGAATATGGAGGCGGCCTTTGGTGACGTCGTCACGCCTGTGCGCGGCGCGGACGCGGACGTGCTGAACTTTTTCGCACACCGCATGCTGGTGCGCGCCGGCGGCACCTCGGGTGCGGTGCTGGGCACCTTCTTCCGCCAAATGGCCGACGCGTTCGCAGGCGTGGATTCGCGCGACGCGGACGGCAGCGCATTTGCCGAAGCACTCGCGGAGGGGCTTGAGCGCGGCGTGGACGCCATCACGCAGCTCGGCGGCGCGAAGGAGGGCGACAACACGCTCGTCGACGCGCTCGCCCCCGCCGCACGCGCCGCGAAGGACGCCACCGGCAGCGTCGACGAGGTGCTCGCGCACGTCTTCGCCCCGGCGGTCGAAGGTGCGAAGGCGACCCGCGGCATGCAGGCGAAGAAGGGCCGCGCGTCGTATCTCGGCGAGAGCGCGAAACACGTGCCCGATCCGGGTGCGATCGCGGTGACGTGGCTGTTCGGTGAAGCGGGTGTGGACGAGTTCTAAATCGGGCTTTCGGCAACTGAGAAACAGCTAAGCTGTCGCGTGGTTGTACGACCCGATTTTTCAAGGAGCCCTCTTTTGGATTACATCTCCCGTCATATCGGCCCAGACCAGGCAGAACAGCAGAAAATGCTGGATGCGCTGGGCTACGATTCCATCGATGCGCTGATCACCGCGGCGGTGCCCTCCGGCATCCTGGCGGACAAGCCGCTCGATCTGCCGGAGGCGCTGACGGAATACGAGGCCCAGGACCGCTTGCGCGAACTCGCAGACAAGAACACCGTGCTGCGCGCGTTTTACGGTCAGGGATTCTCCTCCACCCTGACCCCGCCCGTGATCCGCCGCGGTGTGGTGGAGGATGCCGGCTGGTACACGGCGTATACGCCGTACCAGGCCGAGATTTCGCAGGGCCGCCTCGAGGCGCTGCTGAACTTCCAGACCATGGTGCAGGATCTCACCGGTCTGGACATCGCGAACGCATCGCTTCTCGACGAAGCATCCGCCGCCGCCGAGGCAGTCGGGCTGATGTCCCGCGTGGTGAAGAAGGGCCGCCGGGTGCTTCTGGATTCGCGTCTGCACCCGCAGGTGATCAAGGTCGCCTCCGAGCGCGCCCGCGCGATCGACCTGGAGGTCGAGGTGGCCGACCTGGCTGAGGGCGTGGTCGGCGAGGACCTCGTCGGCGCGGTGTTCGCCTACCCGGGCACCGAGGGCGACATCGTGGACCCGCGCCCGGTGATCGAGGCGATCCACGAGCGCGGCGGCCTGGTCGCCGTCGACGCCGACATCCTGGCCCTGACGCTGCTGGAGTCCCCCGGCGAGTTCGGCGCGGACATCGCAATCGGCACCACCCAGCGCTTCGGTGTGCCGCTGTTCTACGGCGGCCCGCACGCGGCCTACATGGCGGTGCGCGAGAAGCTGCAGCGCCAGATGCCGGGCCGCCTGGTGGGCGTGTCCAAGGACACCGAGGGCTACCCGGCCTACCGCCTGGCGCTGCAGACGCGCGAGCAGCACATCCGCCGCGAGCGCGCCACCTCCAACATCTGCACCGCCCAGGCGCTGCTTGCCGTGACCGCGTCCATGTACGCCGTCTACCACGGCCCGCAAGGCTTGACCGAGATCGCGCGCGCCGTCCACCAGCGCGCCGCGGACTTCGCGGCGTCGCTCGAGGCTGCCGGCGTGGCAGTCAAGCACGCCGAGTTCTTCGACACGGTGGCGGTTGAGGTTGCGGGGGCACCGGAGGTCGTCGCAAAGCTGGCTGATGCTGGGTACCTGGTCCGCGCAATCGATGAGACCACCGTCGGCGTCTCCTTCGGCGAGGACACCACCGACGCCGACGTCGAGGCGCTGCTGGCAGGCTTCGGCGCTTCCGTCGCCGAGGGCGCCGCTCGCATCCCAGCGTCGCTCGAGCGCACCACCGAGTTCCTCACCCACGAGACGTTCAACCGCATCCACTCCGAGACGCAGATGATGCGCTACATCCGCACGCTCGGCGACAAGGACCTCGCGCTGGACCGCACGATGATCCCGCTGGGCTCGTGCACCATGAAGCTCAACCCCACCGCCGGCCTGGAGGCGATCACCTGGCCGGGGTTCGCCAACGTGCACCCCTACACCCCCGACCAGTACACCGCGGGATGGCGCGAGCTTATCGACGAAATCCGCGCCTGGCTGGTGGAAATCACCGGCTACGCCGAGGTGTCGGTGCAGCCGAACTCCGGCGCGACCGGCGAGCTGGCCGGCCTTTTGGCCATCCGCGCGTACCACGTGGCCAACGGCGACGCCGAACGCGACATCTGCCTCATCCCGGCCTCCGCGCACGGCACGAACGCGGCGTCGGCGACGCTGGCGAACCTGCGCGTCGTGGTGGTGAAAACCGCGGACGACGGCTCCATCGACCTGGCGGACCTGGATGCGAAGCTGGAAAAGCACGCCGACTCCGTGGCCGCGATCATGCTCACCTACCCCTCCACGCACGGCGTGTACGAGGAGGACGTGCGCGTGGTCTGCGACAAGGTGCACGCGGCCGGCGGGCAGGTCTACATCGACGGCGCGAACATGAACGCGTTGACCGGCATCGCCCGCCCGGGCGACTTCGGCGGCGACGTCAGCCACCTGAATCTGCACAAGACGTTCACCATCCCGCACGGCGGCGGCGGCCCGGGCGTGGGCCCGATCGGCGTGGGCGAGCACCTGATCCCGTTCCTGCCTGGCGACCCGACCGCCGAAGACGGCGAGGGCGGCGTGCCTGTGACCTCCACCTTGTACGGCTCCGCTGGTGTGCTGCCGATCTCCTGGTCCTACATCGCCATGTCCGGTGCCGCGGGCCTGCGCAGCGCCACCGAGCACGCCGTGTTGGGCGCGAACTACATCGCGCGCGAGCTGAACGATTCCTACCCGGTGCTCTACACCGGCAACGACGGCCTGGTCGGCCACGAGTGCATCCTGGACCTGCGCGAGCTCACCGACGCCTCCGGGGTCACCGCGGCCGATGTGGCCAAGCGCCTGATCGACTACGGCTTCCACGCCCCCACCCTCGCCTTCCCCGTCGCGGGCACGCTGATGGTGGAGCCGACCGAGTCCGAGGACTTAGCCGAGCTGGACCGCTTCATCGAGGCGATGCGCGCCATCCGCGCGGAGATCCAGGAGATCATCGACGGCGAAGTGGAGTACGAAAACTCCGTCGTGCACAACGCGCCCTACACCGCCGAGAGCGTGATCCGCTCCGAGTGGCCGTACGAGTTCACCCGCGAAAAAGCCGCATACCCGGTGGATTCGCTGGTGCACGCGAAGTACTTCCCGCCGGTGCGGCGTATCGACGAAGCCTTCGGCGACCGCAACTTCCAATGCTCCTGCCCGCCGCCGGAAGCCTTCGACACCGATACCGAAACCGAATCCTAAGGAGGAACACACATGCCACAGACCCCGCTGCACGCAACGCACGAAAAGCTCGGTGCGAGCTTCACCGATTTCGGCGGCTGGGAGATGCCGCTGAAGTACGGCTCGGAGCTGGAGGAGCACCGCGCGGTACGCACCGACGTGGGCATTTTCGACCTGTCCCACATGGGCGAGATCACCGTCCAGGGCCCCGACGCCGCCGCGTTTTTGGATTACGCGCTGATTTCCAACTTCACCGCACTCAAGGACGGCAAGGCGAAGTACTCCATGATCGTCGCCGAGGACGGCGGCATCATCGACGACCTGATCACCTACCGCTTCAGCGAGAACCACTTCATGGTCGTGCCCAACGCCGCGAACACCAACGCGGTGTGGGCGGCGTTTGAGGCGCGACAGGGCGACTTCGAGGTGCAGCTCAGCAACAATTCCGAGGCGTTCGCGCTGGTTGCCGTCCAGGGTCCGCGTGCGCTTGAGGTGTTGGAGCCTTTGCTTAGCGACGACGCCTCCGCCCTTTCCTACTACTCCGGCGCGTGGATGACCCTCGACGGCGTTGAAACCTTCGTCGCCCGCACCGGCTACACCGGCGAGGACGGCTTCGAGCTGTTCTGCACCCGCGAGGACGCGCAGAAGGTGTGGGACGCCGTCATCGATCACGGCACCCCGTGCGGCCTGGCGGCGCGCGACTCGCTGCGCCTGGAAGCCTCGATGCCGCTGTACGGCCACGAGCTGACCTCCGAGATCACCCCGGTGGAGGCCGGCATGGGCCGCGCGTTTGCCAAAAAGGAGGCGGACTTCGTGGGTAAGGAGGCGCTGACCGGCCGCGAGCCGAGCGTGGTTATCGCGGGCCTTACCTCCGAGCAGCGCCGCGCCGCCCGCGAGGGCGCCGAGGTCTTCCTGAAAGACTCCGACGACAAGATCGGCGTGGTCACCTCCGGCCAGCCGTCGCCGACGCTGGGCCACCCGGTTGCGCTCGCACACCTGGACCCGGCGCATGCTGAAGAGGGCACGGACGTGGACGTCGACATCCGCGGACGCCGTTACCCGTTTACTATTGCACCGACCCCGTTTTACTCCCGAAAGGACGCATAACCATGGAGCTGAAGCAGGACTTCTACTACTCCGAGGACCACGAGTGGATCAACGCCACCCCGGACGAGGCAGCAGGTAAGACTGTGCGCGTGGGCATCACCCACGTCGCCGCTGACCGCCTCGGCGAGGTTGTCTTCGCGGAGCTTCCGCAGGTGGGCGACACCGTCACCGCCGGCGAGACCTGCGGCGAGATCGAGTCCACCAAGTCCGTCTCCGACCTGTACTCCCCGGTCACCGGCACGGTCACCGCGGTCAACGAGGACATCGACGGCGCCTACGAGGCCATCAACAACGACCCGTACGGCGAGGGCTGGCTCTTCGAGGTGGAGGTCGAGGAAGTCGGCCCGCTGATGACCGCCGACGAGTACGCCTCCTCCAACGGCGTGTAGTTCCGGCCGGGGACTAGGGTTGAGGGGCATGACTGCCCCGCGCGATCCGTTCTTCCCCGCCGACAAATCCATCCGAGCCTCAGCCGCGCCCATTGATGTGCGCGAGCTGGGGCTCGTGGACTATCAGGAGGCCTGGGACCTCCAAGCAGACATTGCTTCTCGACGGGCCAAAGGCGAACTGCCCGACACCGTGTTGGTACTCCAGCACCCCTCCACCTTCACCGCCGGCAAGCGCACGCAGCCGGAGGACATGCCCGACCCCGCCTACCCGGTGCCCGTGGTGCCGGTGGACCGCGGCGGGCGCATCACCTGGCACGGCGAGGGCCAGCTGGTGATCTACCCCATCATCAAACTCGCCGAGCCGGTGGACGTGGTCGACTACGTGCGCCGCTTAGAGGAGGCGCTCATCCAGGTCGTGCGCGACGCAGGCGTGACCACGGCGGGCCGGGTCGACGGCCGCTCCGGGGTCTGGGTGCCGGAGGAGACGAAGGCGGTGGACCCGGAGGCGTCGACACGCGAGCGCAAAATCGCTGCCCTGGGCATCCGCATCACCCGCGGCGTGACCATGCACGGCCTCGCCTTGAACTGCAACAACACCCTCGAGCACTACGAGCACATCGTCGCCTGCGGCATCGACGACGCCGACGTGACCACCCTGTCACTCGAGCTCGGGCGCGACACCACCCCGGCCGATATGGCCGCCCCGATGGTGCGCGAATTAGAGCGCGCACTATCCGGCGAACTGGTCGTGGCGGACCACACATTCGCCACCCGACCGGACCCCTCGAAGGGTTTGACACGGAAGGTACGGTAATTAGCGTGACTGTAGCACCAGAAGGCCGCAAGCTCTTGCGCGTTGAGGCGCGCAATTCCGAAACACCGATTGAGAAGAAGCCGCGGTGGATCCGCAACTCCGTCAAGACCGGTCCCGAATACGAGGACATGAAACAAAAGGTCAAGGGCGCGGGCCTGCACACCGTGTGCCAAGAGGCGGGCTGCCCCAACATCCACGAGTGCTGGGAGTCGCGTGAGGCGACCTTCCTCATCGGCGGATCCCGCTGCTCGCGCCGCTGCGACTTCTGCGACATCGCCTCCGGCCGCCCGGATCCCTTGGACCGCGACGAGCCGCGCCGCGTGGCAGAAGAGGTGCAGAACCTCGAGCTGAACTACTCCACCATCACCGGCGTGACCCGCGACGACCTCGACGACGAGGGTGCCTGGCTCTACGCCGAGGTCGTGCGCAAGATCCACGAGCTCAACCCGCACACCGGCGTGGAGAACCTCACCCCGGACTTCTCCGGCAAGCCGGACCTGCTCCAGGAGGTCTTCGAGGCCCGCCCCGAGGTCTTCGCTCACAACGTGGAGACCGTCCCGCGCATCTTCCGCCGCATCCGCCCGGCGTTCCGCTACGAGCGCTCCCTTGACGTCATCC
Organism: Corynebacterium pilbarense; assembly: GCF_026930265.1. Classification (NCBI taxonomy): domain Bacteria; kingdom Bacillati; phylum Actinomycetota; class Actinomycetes; order Mycobacteriales; family Corynebacteriaceae; genus Corynebacterium; species Corynebacterium pilbarense. The sequence goes on along the minus strand of NZ_JANRML010000005.1, from coordinate 44,674 downwards.
GCCAGGCCCGCGACTTCGGTCTGATCACCAAGTCCAACCTGATCCTGGGTATGGGCGAGACCCGCGAGGAAGTCCTCGAGGCGCTGCACGACCTGGTGGACGCAGGCTGCGACATCATCACGATTACCCAGTACCTGCGCCCCGGCCCGACCTACCACCCGATCGACCGCTGGGTGAAGCCGGAAGAGTTCATCGAGTACCGCGACGCCGCCTACGAAATGGGCTTCGGCGCCGTCATGTCCGGCCCGCTGGTGCGCTCCTCCTACCGCGCCGGCAAGCTCTACGTCGAGGCGATGGCGCACCGTGGCCTCGAGCTGCCGGAGAACCTGAAGCACTTGGCGGAGACGTCGCAAGGCGATACTGCGCAAGAGGCCTCCACCCTGCTGAAGAAGTACGGCGCATCCGCCGACCACCCAGTGGAGACCCGCTAGGGTCTTTGGCCCGCGTCTTAGCTGTGGCATACAGTTATGTCCATGGCTAAGACGCAGGACAAGGAAGCGGCGAAAGCCGCCAAGAAAGAACAGCGCGCCGCGAAGCGCGCCAAGGGCAAAGCAACCCGCTCGCAGCTCAAGCAGGCGTTTGACATCCAGCGCAAGCGCGACAAGGCGCTCATCCCCATCATGCTCGCCTGCGTGCTGGGCGGCGGGCTGCTGTTCTTCCTCCTCGGCCTGTGGTGGGGCGCGAAGTGGTTCTGGCTGATCATGGGCCTGATCCTGGGGGCCGTGCTGGCGATGTTCATCTTCTCCCGCCGCCTGGAAAAGTCCATGTACGACGAGGTCGGCGACACCCCCGGCGCCGCAGGCTGGACGCTGGAGAACATGCGCAACACGATGGGCATCGTGTGGCAGACCAAAACCGGCGTGCAGGCCAACACCCACATGGACACCGTGCACCGCGTGGTGGGCAACCCGGGCGTTGTGCTCGTCGGCGAAGGCAACCCGAACCGCCTGAAGTCCCTGATGAGCAAGGAGCACAAGCGCGTCGAGCGCCTCCTGGCGGGCGTGCCCGTCTACGAGGTTTACGCCGGTGAGGGCGAAGGCCAGGTGCGCAACCGCGACCTGCAGAAGCACCTGCTCAAGCTGCCGAAGAACTACCAGAAGAACGAGGTGTACAGCCTCGCCGCCAAGCTCGACGCGATGGATTCGCGCGGCCGCGGCGCCCAGGCCGCCGGCCTGCCGGGCGGCCCGCTGCCGAAGCAGGCACAGAACATGGCGGGCATGAACCGCAAGATGCGCCGCATGCAGGAGCGCAAGGGCGGCAAGTGATCGAGCACAACCCCGGCATGGACGCCGAAGCGAACACCTGCCTTCGCTTCGGCGTCTTGTTGTTGTCTGCCGGCGCGTCCGGCTACCGCGTGATCCGCGCGGTGAAGCGCTGCGCCCGCTCGGTGGGCTTCGACGACGCCGACGTCATCGTCGGCTTCAACACCATCAGCTGCACGTTCCACCGCGGCCAGCAGTTCCGCACCGCCGTGTCCGACGTGCCGCTGCCGGGTGTCAACGCCTCGCGCATCGAGGCGCTGGAGACCGCGGCGCACTCGCTTCTGCAGAGCTACCGCACGCCCGAGGTCATCGATGCAGTGCTCGACGAGATCGAGCGCATCCCGTCTCCACGCTGGGGCCTTTGCCTATCGACGTTCGCCGCCGGACTCGCCTGCGCCGGATTCGCAGTACTGAACCAGTTCGGGCTCGCCACCGCCGCGCTGGTGTGCCTGGCGGCGATGCTGGGCCAGCTGGTGCGGGCGTTTTTACACAAGGCGCACTTCAACCTCATCGGCATCACGATGGCGGCGTCGTTAGTGGCGTCGTCAGCGTTCTTGCTGCTCGACCAGCTCCTGCAGTTAAGTAGTGTGGTCTCCCCCGGTTTCATCGCCGCGGTGCTGTTTCTCATCCCCGGCTTCCCGCTGTTCACCTCGTTTGTGGACCTCGCCCGCTTCGACTTCACCGCCGGGATCCCGAGGCTGTTTTTCGCCCTCGAGATCATCGTGGTGATCATGCTGACCGTCTCCGTGGTGGCGATGCTCTCCGGCACCCCGGAGCTGCCGTCGACGGCGGTGCCGCGGTCGGCGGAGTTCATGGTCGCCGGGGCGCTGGCCAGCTTCGTCAGTGTGGGCTGCTTTGCGTTGCTGTTCAACTCGTCGAGACGCATGGCGGTCATCGCCGCCACCCTCGGGATGGCGGCCAACGTCGCACGGCTCGCCCTGCTTGCGGACGGGGTGCGCTCCTACCTCGCCGCCTTCGTCGCCGCCCTTATCATCGGCGTCGCCGGCGGGCTTTTGGGCCGGGTGGCGAAGGTGCCCCGCACCACCGTGACCATCCCGGCGGCGGTGGTGATGATCCCCGGCCCCGTCATTTACGCCGCGGTGCACAACTTCGCCGACGGCGACATCCTTAACGCGCTGTCGAAATTCACCGAGGTGTCGTTCGTGGTGCTGTTCATCGCCGGCGGGCTCGCGGTGGCGCGCATGCTCACCGACCCGAACTGGGCGATGTACCGCTACATCGACTTCGACCACGAACTCGTCGGCGAGGAACGCCCCATCAACAACTAGGTGCGGATCACCGTCGTGGTGGTGGCTCGGTCGTGCATGCCGCGCCCATCGGCGTCCACAAGCGCCGCTGGCAGCACAAAGCCGGTGAGGATTGTGCGCACCGCCGCTCGCCACAGCCCCACCGGGGCCTCCTTGTCCACGCGCGCAACCCCCATGCCCAGCGCCGCCATGCCCGGCGTGCGGGAGAACAACCAGCCGCACACGATGCCCAAAACGATCCACAGCAGGTACGTCGCGGTGTAGCGGTCCCCCAACGCGGACGTGTTCGCCGTGATCAGCGACGCAGCCACCGCGCACAACGCCCAGTCAATGAACACCCCGCCCATGCGGCGCAGCACCGACGCCTGCGAGCCCGTCCCCTCCTTCGGCATCCCGAGATACTGCCCCGGGTACTCAGGCAAGGTGTCCTCGCCGGAGAATTGGTTCGGGATTTCGGGGCCGTCGTGCCAGTTTTGTCGTCGAGAAGCAGCCATGCCTTCCGAGCGTAGTGTCACGCGCGCGTAGACTTGAAACCGTTATGTCCGACACACAACGAGGAGTACCACCCGTGTCCTTCGACAACATCGAAGATGTCAAAAAATTCATCGCTGACGAGGAGGTGGAATTCGTCGACGTGCGCTTCACCGACGTGCCCGGCATCGAGCACCACTTCTCCATCCCGGCGTCGATGTTCGACGAAGATGTGATGGAAGAAGGCCTCGCCTTCGACGGCTCCTCCATCCGCGGCTTCACCACCATCGAAGAATCCGACATGACCCTCATGCCGGACCTCGCTACCGCCAAGCTCGACCAGTTCCGCGGCTCCAAGACCCTGAACGTGAAGTTCTTCGTCAACGACCCGTTCACCCACGAGCCGTTCTCCCGCGACCCGCGCAACGTAGCCAAGAAGGCCGAGGAATACCTGCGCTCCACGGGCATCGCTGACACCTGCTCCATCGGCGCCGAAGCCGAGTTCTACCTGTTCGACTCCATCCGCTACGAGGTGGAGGGCCACTCCGCGTTCTACGAAATCGACGCCGAAGAAGGCTGGTGGAACCGCGGCAACGAAATCGAAGCCGACGGCTCGCCGAACCTTGGCTACAAGAACCGCTGGAAGGGCGGCTACTTCCCCGTCGCCCCGCACGACAAGACCGTCGAAGTGCGCGACGCGATGGTGCGCAACCTCGCCGCCGCCGGCTTCGACATCGAGCGCTTCCACCGCGAAGTGGGCAACGGCGGCCAGCAGGAAATCAACTACCGCTTCAACACCCTGCTGCACGCGGCCGACGACCTGCAGGACTTCAAGTACATCATCAAAAACACCGCCACGCTGTACGACAAGACCGTGACGTTCATGCCCAAGCCGCTCGCCGGCGACAACGGCTCCGGCATGCACGCCCACCAGTCGCTGTGGAAGGACGGCGAGCCGTTGTTCTACGACGAGTCCGGCTACGGCGGCCTGTCCGACATCGCCCGCTGGTACATCGGCGGCCTGCTCGAGCACGCCGGGGCGGTGCTGGCGTTTACCAACCCGACGCTGAACTCCTACCACCGCCTCGTGCCGGGCTTCGAGGCACCGATCAACCTGGTGTACTCGCAGCGCAACCGCTCCGCCGCGATCCGCATCCCGATCACCGGCGCGAACCCGAAGGCCAAGCGCATCGAGTTCCGCGCACCGGACCCGTCGGGTAACCCCTACCTCGGTTTCGCGGCAATGCTCATGGCGGGCATCGACGGCATCAAAAACCGCATCGAGCCGCACGCCCCGGTGGACAAGGACCTCTACGAGCTGCCGCCGGAGGAAGCCAAGGACATCCCGCAGGCGCCGACCTCGCTGGAGGCCGCGCTCAAGGCGCTGGAGGAGGACCACGACTTCCTCACCGAGGGCGACGTGTTCACCGACGACCTCATCGAGACCTACATCAAGCTCAAGTACGACAACGAGATCACCCCGGTGCGCCTGCGACCCACCCCGCAGGAGTTCGAGATGTACTTCGACTGCTAGGTTTGCATAGCCTGACCTGCACTAAGGCAGGCCGAACTTCCTTGCGGGGGTGACCGGGCCGGGTGATGATTGGATCATGACTGATCTGATGAACCGCCCCCAGCCCGACTGCCCCGCGGATTGTCCGGGGACGGAGGAACGGGGCGTCGATAGGCATGAGCCCGGCACCGGCGAGCGCCTGAACCGCCTGCGCGCCGCGGTGTTGGGCGCGAACGACGGCATCGTCTCCACCGCCGCCGTTGTCGTCGGCGTGGCGGGCGCGACGTCCGACCAGACCACGATCGCGATGTCCGGCCTGGCCGCGGTGATCGGCGGCGCGGTGTCGATGGCGTTGGGCGAGTACGTCTCGGTCTCCTCGCAGCGCGACTCCGAGCGCGCCATGGGCCTCGCCGAAGAAATGCAGGTCAACCCGTGGTCCGCAGCCATTGCGTCGTTCCTGTCGTTCCTGCTCGGCGCCGCACTGCCCTTTGCGACGGCGCTGCTCGCCCCCGCGTCCTGGCGCATCGCCGCCATCTTCGTGCTGACCCTAGTGGCACTCGCGTTGACGGGCGCGCTGTCCGCGAAACTCGGCGAGGCCCCGGTCGCACGCTCGGTGACCCGCATCGTGGTCGGCGGCACCATGGCGCTGGCGGCCACGTTCGCCATCGGCTCGCTGTTCGGGGCGAACGTGGGTTAGAAACACACCGCGGCTCAACAGTGACCTGCCCAACCAGCTCCCGGCCTCACCGGTACAAAACCGCAGGTCGGGTTTTGTGTTTCCGGGGCTGTTTCGGTGCAACGGGGCCCGCCTGGTGGGCCGAGCAAGCACCGTTACCTAAAAGGGATTACCATGCGCTGAGTGACTGACAAGTTCCGCCAACTGCCACCGCCCGGCCCCGCGTGGGGCGGCAGCCTCATGGGCACCTCAATCGTGTCGCGACTGCTCGTGGAGATGGACCACCAGTTCTTCTCCGCCGTCTTCGCTGCGATCGCGTGCTTCATCCTCGTTGTGCTCGTGTTCGGGTTCGCGCGCTACCGCCACCCCAGCTTCGAGCGCACCACCATGGCGGAATGGTCGATGTTCTTCATCGGCATCCTCGCACTGGGTGCCGCGCTTTCCGGGCTTACCGACGAGGGCGTCTACCGCCTCATCGGCTTCTGGATCGGCGCCCCTGTCACCGCAATCACCTGGGCCATCCAACTCACCCGCTTCGACGGCGCGCCGAAGTTCACCTGGGGCCTGCCGTTGGTCGGCCCGATGATTTCCGCGTCGGTGGCCGGCTGGCTCGCCCGCGACTACGGGCAGTTCTACCACGTACTCGGCACCGTGTTCTTCCTGATGTCCCTGTTCACCGCGGTGCCGACCTTCGCCCGCGTGTACTGGGCGGCGTGGCACGGCAAGGTGGACCTTTCGGGGCCGCTATCGGCGACAGCGTGGGTGCCCCTGGGCGTGATCGGACAATCCACCACCGCGATGCAGATTCTCTACCCGGGCAAGGTTTCGATCTACTACGGCTACGTCGCGCTCGTGTTGGCCATCCCGCTGGGTATTTGGGCGATGTGGAACTTCTACCCCAATGTCGCGCGCTGGGTGGAGTACACACCTGCGTGGTGGGCGTGCACCTTCCCACCCGGCACGGTGAGCATGGGCGGGCACCAGGTGGCGCTCGTCAACGGCTCGCACTGGCTCGACGTGGTGGCGCTGACCCTCCCGTTCTTGCTCATCGTGCACTGGTCGCTGTGCTCCGGCCGCTTCATCAGCTGGGTGCTTGAGGGGCGGCGCTAAAACGGCATGCCGATGGGCCCGCCCGGTGGGGCGGGTTTTCGGTGTGTGGTGGTTAGTCGAAGAGCAACTCCATCGCGCCCGGGGTGGTCATGGGCACTTTCGTGCCGTTGGGCGCGACCCAGCGGATGCGGGCGTTGGGGTTGTCGATGTAGCCGAACTTTCCCTTCCTGTTGTCGGCGTTGACCCCATTGTGGAACGGGCAGAGTTCGGCGAGGTTGTCCATGTTGGTCATCCCGCCGAAGCGCCACGCGTTGATGTGGTGGGTTTGTGTGGTCTCCGCGGAGTGTTTGCAGTCGGGGAACGCGCAGGCCGGGCAGGTGAGTTTCGACATGGTCTTTTGTTTGGGGTTGGCGCAGCGCTTTGCGTGGTAGAGGTTGACGGGGCCTTCTTGGGGGTGGAACGCGGCGACTTCGAGTATGTCGCCGAATTCGTGCTCCATGTATTCGGCACCGGTCATGGTGGTGCCGTCGGTGCAGATCAGGGTGACTTCGTCTGCGTGGCCTGATTGGATGCGGGCCCAGTCGGCGATCGGCACCAGGATGATCGGGCGGAAGTTCGCCTTCGGTATACCTTTGCCGTCGCGCAGGATCCTGATGAGGGTGTGGGCCATTTGGGCGGCCGCCGGGTCGTCGGCGTCGATGAGTTGGCGCAGCAGGTGCTCAAGATCGGCCAGGTCGCGCTCGTTGTAGGTGAGGATCATGGTGCGCATGCCGGCCTTGGAGCGGGAAAACCTGCACGAGGGTGCGGCGGGTTTGATGGGTTGTTTGATCAGCCGTTTGATGCGCTTGGTCAGTGCCCTATATGAGCCGCGGTGGCGCACTAGGTCGAGGCGGATGCGCCAGCGTTCCGCGGCTCCTTCGACGGCGAGCAACTTTTTCTCGATGTGCACCAGCTGGTCGACCGGCAGACCATGAGCAGCCTCGAGAGCGTCGCGTTGTTTGCGGGTGAACTGGGTCGGGCCAAAGTAGGTGTGGTGCACCCGCGCCAAATCGCGCACCCGGCCAGACGATAGGCCGGCGGCCATGGCCACGTCGCGGTCGAAGTCGGCGAGGACACCCACGCCTGCGGTAACAAAGTCGGTGAAGTTCATGGCCCAGAAGCTAAAACAGCGCAACCCCCAAAACTAGACCCGCGGCGAATTGTGGAGAACTCAACCTGTGAAATTCACAATCAGCAGGTCAGCGCGCCAGATTTAAATCGACGTCCACCCCGTCGACGCGCCCGCGGGAGGTGAACTGCCACACCGTGGGCTCCGGGAAGCCGAGGGGACGCGGCCAATCCCCCAGCTCCGGCAACGCAGAAACGTCCACGACTGGGTTAGTGCCCCACTGGGCGAGCCACAGCGCGCCGAACTCGGACACAGAAGCAAACAGCATGTGCCGGCGCCAGTACCAGGCACTCGTGTAGACACCGGCCACCTCGACGCCTGCGGAGGTGAAGGCGTGGTGGGCGGAGTGGACGTCGAGAAGCGAAAGCCCCACGGGGGACTCGACGTCGAGCCACATAGGCAGGCGGCGATCCCCTAAGACCTCGAGCGAGGCGGCAACTTGCGAGGCGACGGACGTGCCTTCGGACGGGGCGCGCAGGAAGTGGTACGCCGCCGTCGCATGCGGGGCGAAGGACGAAAACGCGGCGTCCTGGTAGGTGCCGTCGGTGGTGCGGGCGATGACGAAGTCGAAGCCGGAAACGTCCAGCCCGGCCTGGTGCTCGGAGACGTCGAGCCCCAGCTTCACCTCTTGGTCAGCCCCATGCGCGGCGCGAAGCTGCCCGGGTGGCGGCGCTGCGAGGCGGCGTCGGCGATGGCCAGGCGCCACTTCGGGTCCGTCACCGGCATCTGGGAGATGGGGAACCAGCCGGCCTCGGTGTTCTCGTCGTCGCCGACAACAGGGTCCGCGGTGGGTTCGAGCGGTTCGCAGCGCAACTGCACCGTCATGTAGCTGGCCTTGTCCCCGTTCGCGTGGGTGACCGGGCCGTGCGCGCCGACACCCAAAATCGCGGCGGCAGTCACCCGCACGCCGGTTTCCTCCAGCACCTCGCGCACCGCCGCGACGTGCGGCTCTTCGCCCGGGTCCGCGATGCCGGTCACAGGGGTCCACTCGCCGTTGTCGGCGCGGCGCACCAGCAGCACTTCGGGGACGGCCCACGGGGAGGTAACGGTGGCGTCGCGAAGCACGACGGCGCACACGGCCGGCACCCACATCAGGTCGGTGCCGATCTTCTTGCGGGTTTCCACGATGAACTCCGGGATAGGCATGGTGGCAAGTGTACAATCCCCAGAATTATGAGCACCGCCGTTTCCGACACGCAGCCTTTGGTCAGACGCGTCCCCGCTCCCCTGTTCGTCGCGGTGTATGGCGCGCTGGTCATCCTGGTGATTTTCGGGGTGGCGATGGCGGCGAGCCGCACCACGGCGAGCACCCCGGCGGACGCGGAGTTGCCGCAGCCGGAGCGGCCGTTCAACCCGGCGCCGGCGGATCCGTCCAACGTCGCGGCGAGTATCCGCCCGCACCTGATCGACAATGTGCGCGTGGGTGAGACGAACACGGGCGCGATGATGCGCGGCGACGTCGTGGTCGGGGCGCTGGACGATTCCACTGAGATCGCGGGTCACCTCTCGCGTCTGCTGGAGCAGAATTGTTTGGACACGGTGACGTTGACGTCGAAAAGCGGTATGCGCTTTAACTTCTGGGGCTTTTGCTTCTCGACGCTGCCTCCGGAGACCATCGCCCAGTTCATCGATTTCGGCGTGGCTGAGAGCGCCGATTCGGTGTCGTTCGTCGACTACGCCTCGCACAACCACTTCCGCGTAATCACCCTGAACTGGATGGATGTGGACGACGCCGACGCGATGTCCGAGCGCTGGCTGGACGTAGAGCGCCCCGACGAGATCGACCGCGTGACGTTCAACGGCTACACCGACGACGAAGTCGTGGTGGTGGACAACGACAAGGAAACCGGTGAGCAACTCAAGCGCTGGCCGCTGCTCACCAACGCTGAGGAATAAACTCCGCGTCCGGCACGGCGTGCCGGATCACGGCCATGACCTGCTTGACGTTGGAGTAGCTCATCAGGTGCGGGTCCTCCATGCCCTCGTAGCACTCCTCGCCCGCGCGGCCGGCTTCGGTGCCGGAGACGACGCCGATGACGGTGGCGCGGCCGCCCACGTCCGCGAACACGGGCCCGCCCGAATCGCCGGAGGCGGCGCATACGGCGGCGATGTCGCCGAACGTTTCGTCCTCCACGCCGGGGTCGAGGTTGACTATCTGCACCCGCTCGGTGGCCTCGAAGGTGCCGCAGGTGTAGCCGGTGGTCGCCCCCGTTTTACATAGCCTATCGACGGGCCCAAGGCCCTCCCCGATCCCAGTCGGAATCGGCGCACCGACCACGTCCATGAACCGGTCGGGGTCTGTGATCTCGATGATCCCCACGTCCGTGCCCTCCGTGGCCGGGGTGTGCTGGGAATACAGCCCGGAGAAGATGAAGTGGCCGACCTCGGAGGCGTAGTCGATGGCCGTGGACGCGTTGGTGGGCCACACCAGGTCGCCCTCGCGGCCGCAGTGCCCGGCGGTCACCGCGTAGGCGCGTCCGTCCTTGCCGGTGAACGAGAACGCCGCGGTGCACGACTGCGCCGTGAAGTGCTCACCGGGCGCCGGGCGGTGGTCCGTGGTCTGAATCTTCGTGCCCGGCGCCCACGGGGCGAACGCGGGCACGAGCACGTTGTTTTCGCTGCCCGGCGCGGGTGAGGCGTCGCCAGGCGTTTGCACCTCGGACAGTGCCTCGCGCTCTTCCACGGTGCCGGTGGGCACCCTGGATGCGTTCAGGCCCAGCCACACCACGATGCCCACAATCATCGCGGTGGCGACGATCACGGTGATCCACCCGCCCGTCTGTAGCCCGCTGCGGCGCGCGCGGGCCGGCTGCGGCGCGGGCATGTCCGGGAACTTCAGCGGGTGCTGCGGGTACTGCTGCTGGGGTTTTTGCGCAGGCTGGACCGGCATGTCCGGGAAGCGCCACTGCTGCCCCTGCTCGGGCTGGTAGCGCTTGGCCGAGCTGGGCCGGTTCGGCTGCCCGGGCTGGTTACTCGGAGGCGTCAACCGCCGAGCCCTCGTCGCAGGACTCGTCGTCCTTTGCTTGGTCCTTCTCTTCGGCCATGATCTTCATGTCCCGGATGAACTTCTCCGGATCGAAGTCGGTGTAGTGCTCCGGGCCTGCGAACTGCTCCTGTGCCATTGTCGCGCGCGCTCCTTTCTGTCGCCCTAGACGTTAGTGGCCTCGATGGCGTCGGCGATAAACGCCTTGACGGCCTCGGCGTCGTTGGGCAGGTCGGTCACGTGGCGCTCGGCGTCCATGATGTCCGCGAAGCGCTCCGGCACCTCCGGGGCCTTCCCAATGGCCTCGGCGATCGTGTCGGCGAACTTCACCGGCAGCGCGGTCTCCAGCACCACGATCGGGGTATCCACCTCGCCGGCGAGCTGCTCGGCCACGTGCACGCCGTCGGCGGTGTGCGGGTCCACCAGCACCCCGAACTCGTCGTTCACGCGCTTGATGGTGGCCACGCGGTCGGCGTGGGTGGAGGTGCCGGAGGCGAAGCCGAACTCGCCGCGGATACGCTCCATCACCTCTTCCCCACCCAGGTCGGAGGCAGCGAAGCCGCCGTTTTTCACCCTGTTGGCGAACAGCTCGGCGGTGAGGTCGGAGTTGCGCAGCGTGGCGTCGAAAAGCATCCGCTCAAAGTTGGACGCCTTGGAGATGTCCATGGACGGCGACGACGTCGCGTGGGTTTCCGCGGCGGAACGGGGGCGGTACTCGCCGTTGGCGAAGAAGTCGTGGAGCACGTCGTTTTCGTTCGTCGCGACGATGAGACGGTCGATGGGCAGGCCCATCTGCTTCGCGATGTGGCCTGCGCACACGTTGCCGAAGTTGCCGGTGGGAACGCAGAACGAAACGCGCTCGTCGTTCGTCTCGGTGACTTTCAGGTAGGTCGCGATGTAGTACACCACCTGCGCAAGCAGGCGCGCGAAATTGATGGAGTTCACCGCGCCGATGGAGTATTTCGACTTGAACGCCGCGTCAGCGCTGACGGCCTTGACCACGTCCTGGCAGTCGTCGAACACGCCGTCCAGGGCGATGTTGAAGATGTTCGGATCGTCCAGACCGAACATCTGCGCCTGCTGGAACGGGGTCATACGCCCGGCCGGGGTGAGCATGAACACGCGGATGCCGTCGCGCCCGCGCATCGCGTACTCGGCCGAGGAGCCGGTGTCGCCCGAGGTCGCACCCAGAATGTTGATCTCCTCGCCGCGGCGGGCCAGCTCGTACTCGAACAGCTCGCCGAGCAGCTGCATCGCCATGTCCTTGAACGCCGCGGTCGGCCCCTCGGACAGGTGACCGATGTGCAGCTGGTCGTTCAGGCGGGTCACCGGGACGATTTCCTCGTTGGCGAAGACGGGCGTGCGGTACGCCCGGCGCGCGATCGCCTCGAGGTCCGCCTCGGGGATGTCGTCGACGTAGAGCTTCAGGACTTCGGCGGCGAGGGCTGCGTAGCCGTCGTCAAGCAAAAGCTCGCGCCACTGATCCAGGAGCTCATTGCTTATGGACGGGTACACCGCCGGCATGAACAGGCCGCCGTCGGGGCTTAAGCCCGTGAGCAGGATGTCCGTGAAGGAGCGCGGCTGCGCCAATGCGTCGCGAGTTGAGATGTAGTCCACCCCGCGAAGTCTACGTCATGGGCCCTTACCTGCGGGGCGGTTCCTGTCGACCGGTCAAAATATCCACCACCGAGCGAATCGCGGCGTCGCCGAGCGGCGGCACGGTGCGCTCCTTCTCGGGCGCCTGCTCGCGCGCGGGCGTGCGGGTAGTCGGCTCGACGGTGATGCTCAGCGTCTCGCCGTCGAGTTCCAGCCCGGTCTTCGGGTCAACGCCGGCCACGCGCGCGGCGTCCACCAGCGCGACGAGGTCTGCGAAGGTGGCGTTGTTCAGGTCGATGGTCATGTTCACTGCCATGTCCCCGAGCATATTGCCTAGTCGAACTCCAGCGACGGCACCTCGCCCCAGAACGCCTCTTCCACCACCTTGTGGGCGTGGCGGGTGATGCGCAGGTAGTCCTCCAGGAACTCCTGTTGGTCGTCGGGGTCGTAGCCGGCGGAGCCCGCCACCTGCGCGAGCTGCGGGCCCGGCGCGGGCAGCTGGTCGGTGCGTTTGCCGGCGACGAGCACGATGGCATTGCGGGCGCGGGTGGCGGTGAGCCACGCGGTGCGCAGCACCTCGGCGTGCGAGCCGCGGATGACGGACGGGTCGTCGAGCTCGGCGAGGAAGTCCAGCGCGTCCAAAGTCGACGGGGTGCGCAGTTCCTCGTGGGTGTGGGCGTGCTGCATGGTCAAAAGCTGCACGGTCCACTCCACGTCCGCGAGCGCGCCGCGGCCGAGCTTGGTGTGTGTGGCGCGGTCGGCGCCGCGGGGCAGGCGCTCGTTGTCCACGCGGGCTTTGATGCGGCGGATTTCCCGGATGTCGGCGGGTTTTGCGCCGCCGGCCGGGTAGCGGAAGGCGTCGATGGCCTCCAAGAACGCATCTCCCACGCCGCGGTCGCCGGCGACGACTGCGGCGCGCAGCAGCGCCTGGCGTTCCCAGACTTCGCCCCACTCGCGGTAGTAGCGCTCGTAGCTGGCGATAGTGCGCACCACCGGGCCGGAGCGGCCCTCCGGGCGCAGCCCCAGATCCACCTCGAGCGGCGGGTCGCCGGAGGGTTTGGACAGCCGCGCGCGCATCTGGTCGACGATCTTCGCCGCCCAGGCGATGGCGCTGGCTTCATCGGCTGCCTCGCTCGGTTCGGCGACGATCATCACGTCGGCGTCGGAGCCGTAGCCGAGTTCGGCGCCGCCGAGGCGGCCCATGCCGATGACGGCGATGCGGGCCGGAGGCTCGTCGTGAGGCGAGGATGCGAGATCCGCGTGCACCTCGGCGCGAAGCGCCGCCTCGAGGACGGCCTCCCACACGTAGGTCAGTTCGAGGCAGACCTGGCGCGGCTCCATCAGGCCGAGCAGGTCGGCGCTCGCGATGCGGGCGAGCTCCGCGCGGCGCAGCGAGCGCGCCACGGCGACGGCCTTGTCGGGGTCTGCCTGGTGGCGCTTGGCGGAGGCGATGATGGCTTTGTGGACTTGGTCGGGGGCGGCATCGAGCAGCCGGGGACCGTTGGAGCCGTCGCCGAGAAGTTTGACCACATCGGGCGCGGAGATGATCAGGTCGGAGGCGTACGGCGAGGTGCCAAGGATGTGCATGAGGCGTTGCGACGCCACGCCCTCGTCGCGCAGCATGCGGAGAAACCAGCTGCGGTCGACGGCGGCGTCGGAAAGCTTGCGGTAGTTCAGCAAGCCCTGGCCGGGGTCGGCGGTGTCCGCGAGCCAGTGCATCAGGCTCGGCAGCAGGATCGCCTGCAGCTTGGCCTTGCGCGAGGTGCCCTTGACCAGCGCGGAGAGGTGGTCGAAGGCGCGCGCCGGGTGGCGGTAGCCAAGCGCGGCCAGCTGGGCCTTCACCGCGTCGGCGGAGAGGGTGGCCTCGCCGACGGACATGTCGGCCACCGCACCGAGCAGCGGGCGGTAGAACAGCCGCTCGTGCAGGTCGGAGACGTCGCGGCGCACGCGTTTGAGCTCGCGGTACATCGCGTCCGGGGCGGTGCCGCGGTGGTTGGCGGTGAACCCGGCGGCGCGGGCGAGCCAGCGGTTGCGCTTCTCGTCGTCCGGCTCGGGCAGCTGGTGGGTGCGTTTGAAGCGCTGCAGCTGCAGCCGGTGTTCCAACAGGCGCAAAAACTCGTAGGCCTCGGTGAGCACGCGCGCGTCTTCGCGGCCGACGTAGCCGGCCTTAGCCAAGGCAGCGAGTGCCTCCAAGGTGTTGCGGGCGCGCAGGGTGTCGTCGATGCGCCCGTGCACGAGTTGCAAAAGCTGCACGGCGAACTCGACGTCGCGAAGCCCGCCGGGGCCGAGTTTGAGCTCGCGGCGTCGCACCTCGGCCGGAACGTTTTCCAACACGCGCCGGCGCATGGCTTGGACGTCCTCGACGAAGGAGTCGCGCTGGGAGGCCTCCCACACCAGCGGCGTGATCGCCTCGGAGTACGCCCGCCCCAGCTCCATCGTCCCAGTCTGCGGCCGCGCCTTCAGAAGGGCCTGGAACTCCCAGGTCTCGGCCCATTTCCGGTAGTAGGCTTGGTGAGATTCTAAGGTGCGCACCAGCGCGCCCGAGGCGCCTTCCGGCCGCAGGTTCGCGTCCACGTCGAAAAAGCATGCGGAGCCGATGCGCATCATCTCCGCGGCCACGCGCGTAATCTTCGGCGAGGCGGGCTCGGCCACGAACACCACGTCCACGTCGGAGATGTAGTTCAACTCGCCCGCGCCGCACTTGCCCATGGCGATCACGGCGAGCTGCGCGTCGGGTTCCTCGTCGCCGTAGACGTCGCGCACCGCCACCGCGAGCGCTGCTGTCAGTGCTGCGTCCGCGAGCCAGGTGAGCCGCTCGGTGGTGTAGCTATAGCTCATGGATTCGCCCTCGCCGTAGCCCTTCACCGCGGCGAACGTGCCGGCGAGGTCGGCGGCGGCGATGCGCATCACCAGGTCGCGGTGGGTGGCGCGGAGCTTTTGCTTAGCCGCGTTAACGTCGCCCTCCCCCGCCATGTACAGCCCCGGGCCGTCAGCGTCGACCCCCACGGCGGCGAGCATGGTGCGGTAGAGCTCAGCCTCGTCCGGTAGGTCCTCGAGCAAAAGCCGCCACTGCTGCGGGTGCGCAATCAGGTGGTCCGACAGCGCGGTGGAGCCGCCCAGCAGCGCGAAGAACCGGGTGCGGAATACGGGAAAGTCGCGCAGCGCCTCGAGCAGCTGCGCCCAGCCGCTTCCCAGCGCGTCGAAGAGCCGGTGGGCGTTATTGAGCGCCAGGTCCGGGTCGCTTGCGCCGGCGAGGGTGTAGAGCGAAGCTTCGTCGATAAGCGAAAGCTCCTCGATGTCCTTGGCGGCGCGCGGGCTGGTCAGTCCGAGCTTGGCGGGTGAAATCACAGGTCAATCCCCGTATCGATCTCCCAGGGGGTGATCTGGGCGGTGTAGTCGTGCCACTCGGCCCACTTGGCGCGCAGGAAGAACTCGAAGACCTGCTCGCCCAAGACCTCGGCCATGAACTCGGAGCGCTCCATTTGGCGCAGCGCCTGGTCCAGCGAGTTGGGCAGGTCGCGGTACCCCATCGCGCGGCGCTCGCGGCGGGTTAGCGCGAACACGTCGTCGCGGGCGGGCTCGTCCAGCTCGTAGCCCTCCTCGATGCCCTTCAGCCCCGCGGCGAGCACCGCGGCGAACGCCAGGTAGGGGTTGCACGCCGAGTCCAGCGAGCGCACCTCCGCCCGGCGCGAATCCGCCTTGTGCAGGCGGTAGGTGGGTACGCGCACCATGGCAGACCGGTTGGAGATGCCCCAGGTGGCGGCGGTGGGCGCCTCGGAACCGAACTGGAGGCGCTTGTAGGAATTGACCCACTGGTTGGTCACCGCGGAGATCTCGCCCGCGTGCTCGATGATGCCGGCGATGAACTGCCGGCCGGTGGTGGACAAACTGATCTCGTCGTCCGGGTCGTGGAAGGCGTTGGTGTCGCCTTCGAACAGGGAGAAGTGGGTGTGCATGGCCGAGCCCTCGAGGTCCTTGAACGGCTTGGGCATGAAGGTGGCGTGCACGCCGTTCATCTCCGCGACCGTTTTCACGATGTAGCGGAAGGTGACGATGTTGTCGGCCATGGTCAGCGCGTCGGTGTGGCGCAGGTCGATCTCCTGCTGGCCCGGCGAGCCCTCGTGGTGGGAGAACTCGGTGACAATGCCCATGTACTCCAGCGCGGAGACCGCCATGCGGCGCAGCTTCGGCGCCTCGTTGCGTTTGGCCTGGTCGAAGTAGCCGCCCTTGTCCGCCGGGGTGGGCGGCTGGTCCGCGTGTCCGGGTTTGACCACGTAGAACTCGATCTCCGGGCTGGCCACGAACTCGAAGCCCATGTCGCGGGCGTTGGTGATCTGGCGGCGCAGCACCTGGCGCGGGTCGGCGTAGAGCGGGTCGCCGTCGGGCATGGTGATGTCGCAGAACATGCGCGCGGTTTGCAGGCCCGCCTCTTCGTCGAATGGCAGCGGCTGGTACGTCGACGGGTCGGGCCGCAGCAGGGTGTCCGACTCGGAGACGCGGGAAAACCCCTCGATGGAGGAGCCGTCGAAGCCCACGCCCTCCTCGAAGGCGCTTTCCAGCTCCGCCGGCGACATCATCACGGTTTTTAGCGAGCCGAAGATGTCGGTGAACCAGAGGCGGATAAAGGCGATGTCCTGCTGCTCCACCATTCGCAGCACATTGTCGGTTTGGGCGCTCATGCCAATCAACTGTAGCGGGCCTTTGGGCGTCGATTAGCAGGCTAAGCTTGGGGGTGACTAACCATTGAAGGAGGACAACGATCATGGCTGCACAAGCACCCGAGCAGTTCCTCGAGGTGGAGATCAAACTCGCCGTGGACGAGGGCACCGGCATGCCGGACCTGACGCAACTGCCCGGCGTGGAGGAGATCGCGAGCATGCGCGAGCACAACCTCTCCGCCGTGTATTACGACACGAAGGATCTGCGCCTGACGCGTTCCAAGATCACGCTGCGCCGCCGCACCGGCGGGGCGGATGACGGCTGGCACCTGAAGTTGCCGAAGGAGGGCGGCCGCAACGAGGTGCGCATGCCTCTCGACGACCCTTCGGCCGTGCCCGAGGAACTTTTGGCCCAGGTGCGCTCGATCGTGCGCACCGAGGAGCTGATTCCGGTGGCGCAGGTGGACAACCGCCGGGTTGAGATTTTGCTTTCCGGCGCCGAAGGCGCCGTCGCGGAGTTTTGCGACGACCACGTCACCGCCTGGTCGCTGCTGCCCGGCGGCGAGCGCACCAGCTGGCGCGAGTGGGAGCTCGAGCTTGCTGAGGCCCTGGCCGGCACCGACGAGGGAGCCACACTGATCAACCAAGGCACCAGCTTTTTGATCTCGGCGGGCGCGCGCAAGTCGTCCTCGCCGTCGAAGCTGGCCACCGCGTTGGGCGATTCCGTCAAAACCGCTCCCCTGCCCCCGCACATGCAGGCCGAGCTGGAAGCCGACTCCCCGGCGGCGGCCGTGGTGGATTCCCTGCGCAAGCAGCGCGACGCCATCGTCGCCTGGGAGCCGCGCGTGCGCGCCGACGAGTTCGACTCGGTGCACCAGCTGCGCGTGGCCACCCGCGAGATGCGCTCCCTGCTGGAGACCTTCGAGGGCATCTTGGAGGGCGAGCAGCTCACCACGCTTGAGGACGAGCTGAAGCACGCCGCCGGGGTGTTGGGCGTGGCCCGCGACGCCGAAGTGGTGGAAGAGCGCTTCCTGGAGCTGTTGGATTCGGACGAGTCCGGACTTGTGGACGACGCCGCCCGCGCGCACATCGCCGGCGACATGCGCCGCGACTACAACGAGGCCCACGCCAAGATCGTGGCCATGCTCGACTCGCAGCGCTTCATGGATCTGCTGGACACGATTGATGGGTTGTTGGCGCAACCGCCCGTCGCAAAGCAGGAGGCTTCTGAGGACACCCCGGCGGAGTCGAAGGAAGTCCTCTACGACCACCTCAAGCGCGGCTACAAGAAGCTGAAGAAGCGCCACGACAAGGTCGACGAGCACTACCACGACACCGACCTGCCGCTGCACGAGCGCGAAGATTACGTCCACGACGTGCGCAAGGCCGCAAAGAAGCTGCGCTACTCCGCCAACGCCGCGGCCGACGCGGGTTTGAAGGCGGGGCGTTTAGCCAAGGCATGCAAGGCGCTGCAGTCCAAGCTGGGCGACTTCCAGGACGCCGTGACCTCGCGCGACCGCATCCAGCGCCTGGCCGAAGAGGCCCGCGAGCGCGGCGAGGACACCTTCGCCTACGGCATGCTCTACCAGCGCGAACTCGACCGCGGCGAGCAGGCCCTAAGCGGCTACGACAAGGCCGTGCGCGAGGTGCGCAAGGCGTTTAAGAAGATCAAGCCGTAAGCGGGCTTACTTCTCCCAGGACGGGGCCTCGCCCCAGTTGTCGTCCGCCTCGTCCTGGTTGTCGGCGCTCTTGTTGCGCTGCGCGGCGATCTGCAGCGCGGACTCCGCCTCCTCGCGGGTGGCGTACGGGCCCATGCGGTTGTCCCAGGCGGCCTCCTTGCCCTGGGTGACCTCGCCGGTGGACGGGTTGTAGTAGTACTGCTCGTCTGCCATTTTCGTTCCTTTCGGGTGTTGTTTACCCGTCCGACTGTACCGGGGCGGTTGGTAGTGTGGGGGCGGTTAAAAGGAGCGTGACATGGCATTATTTGAAATCCCCTCGAAGTCGCCTGCAGAGCGCGTCCGCGCAGCATCCGGGCGTGTCGCATCCGCGCCCGGAACGTGGGTGCTCATCGGCGAAAACGTCGACCACTTCGGCGGCGTGACGCTGGTGGGAACGTCGTCGTTGCGCGCCGCGGCGGCGGTGTCCCCGCGCACAGACGGCGTGATCTCCATTGCAGCCCGCGGCCCGCTCGGCCAGGAGTTCTCTGAGCAGTTGCCTTACAGCGACGAACCTGCCGACGGCCTCTCCCGCCGCTGGTGGGGGCTCGTGCACACACTCGTGCAGCGCCAAATCCTCTCCCGCGACACGTCCGGGATGGACATCACCGTGGAATCGGACGTGCCGGTGGGTGCGGGCCTTGGCGCGCTCTACGCCGCCGACGCCGCGATCGCGCTGGCCCTGGCCGGCGAGCACGACGACGTGGACACCGCCCCGTTTCGCGCCCGGCTTGCGGAGATCTGCTCGCACGCCGTGGCCACCTACTCCTCGCTGCCGGTGCTGCGCGCCCGCCACTCGGTGGCCCTGCGCGGGGCCGAGGGCGTGTCGGTGGTGGATTACGCCGACGGCTCGCTGACCCAGGCGCCGCACCCCTCGCGCCACGGCGTGCGCGTGTTTTCCGTGTCCCAAGAGCTGGGCGCGCCGTTTACGCAGTCCCGCGAGGCGATCGCTGAGCGCCGCGCGTTCATCGACGCCGCCTGCTCCAACTTCGGCGTCTCCTCGCTGCGCCAGCTTCCCGACGCCCCGGGCCGCGCCGTCCAATGGGTCGAAGCACGCCGCGCCGCCGGCGACTCGGCCGCGCCAGAGCCGGAGGCCGCGCGGCGCTGGGTGACGTTCTGCGAATCGGAGACGCTGCGCTCGCTCGCCGCGGCGAAGGCCCTGCGTTCGCGCCGCGCCAACGAGCTGTTTACCCTGCTCAACTCACCTTCCGAGGCCCACGACCTTGCCTCCCCGGACGCCCTGGTCGCCCTCGCCCGCAAGCGCGGCGCCGTCGCCGCCCGGCCTGCCGCCATCGGCACCTCCGACGCTGTGATCGCGTTCGTGCCGGTGCAGGAGGCGGACTCGTTCGCGGCCGCGATGGCGCGCGAGTTCGAGGTGGTGGAGGTCGCCGCCGGCGAACCCGCCCGCCTCGAGGGGTAGGCGGCGCTGTTCGGCCTAGTCCGCGGGCCAGGCGAAGCCGACCTCGCGGGCCGCCGGGTCCGCCCGCACGAGGGAAAATTTCGTCTCCGCGCCTTCCTCCGGCGCGCCCGCGGACGGCGCGAGCACCGGCGGGTCCACGATGAACACGCGCGCGGCGTCCTCCCCGCTCTTTAAAGTCACGCCGTCAAAGTTGTGGCCCACCCACGGCTCGAGCACCGTCGCCTCCGTTAAGTGCAGGCAGGCCTTCTCCACGGTGTTGGCGAGCTGCGAGGACCGGCCCATCGTCTTGATCACCCGAGCGGCGTCGCGCTCGACCCACTCCGGCACGTCCTCGCCGGCGCAGATGGCGAGGCAGACTTCGGTGGCGTAGCGGTCGATCAACCGTCGCAAGGGTGCTGTGACGTGCGAGTAGAACCCGCCGATACCGGCGTGCACCTCGGCCTGCTTCTCGGACAGGTCCACGTAGCCGGATCCGCGCAGGAGTTTCTGCGCCTCTCGCATCACCGCCATGCCGCGCGGGGTGTCGGCGTCCACGCCGGCGAGGAACTCTCCGATGTCGCCGGCGACTTCGTAGCCCAAGTTGCGTGCTTCTCGACGAAACTCCGCCTCGCCGCCCTCATCCGCCGGGCCCAACGTGCGCAGGAAGCCCACCCCGGCGTCGACCATCATCCGGCCCGCCACCATGCCGGTGAGCAGCGAGATTTCCGAGTTGTAGTCCATGACCGGGTGGCGCGGCTCGATGACCAGCTCGAACGTGTCGCCGTCGCCGACAACGCGCACCGACGGCAGGCGCAGGTTAATCGCGTGCCTGCGCAGCGAGGACTGCTGCCGCAGCTGCCCCACTTCCTCCAGCAGCGCAATTGACGGGTGCACTGACCCTGCCTGCATGTCTTTGTGCACGCCTTCGTAGTCCAGCCGCGCCACGGAGCGCACCAGCGCGCGCTCCACGTGCGCCGAGTCGACTTCGCCGCGCTCGTCCAGCTCGAACGTCCAGAGCACTGCGGGGCGGTCCACGTCGGGAAGCAGCGAGGCGGAGCCTTCCGAAAGCTCCTCCGGGTGCAGGCGTGCGGGCTCGTCGGGCAGGTAGATCGTCTGGCCGCGCTCCAGCGATTCGTCCGCCACCGCCGAGTCCGGGTCCACGAACGCCGCCACATCCGCGATTGCGTAGCGCACCACGTAGCCGCCGCCGTCGCGCGCCTCGATGTGCACCGCCTGGTCCAGGTCTTTCGAGCCGGCGGGATCGATGGTGACGAGGGGCACGGAGCGGGCGTCGATACGCGACTGCGCAAAGCGGTCCTGAAGCTGCGAGGCTTCCGTGTGGAGCGCCGGCGCGAACGTTGTGCGCACGTCGAATTCGCGCGCAATCGAGCGGAAGTTTAAAGGCGCGGCGTAGAGCTTCATAAGCAGCCATCGTGCCACGAAAAGGGCGAATGAGTCGGCCTATGAGCCGGATTCTGTTCCCCTTGCGGGGCGGCGACCATCCATCTGGACCACCCATCGCTGGGGGCCTCAAGCAGCTACCTTCGGACTGGGCGGGCAGCCCACATCCGACGACCTCCGCCGTTTCGGGCGGGGGCTCTTGCCTTGCTCCCGGTGGGGTTTACCTGGCCACCTACGTCACCGCAGATGCCGGTGCGCTCTTACCGCACCCTTTCACCCTGACCTCGTTGCCGAGGCGGTCTACTTTCTGTTGCACTTTCCCGCGGATCGCTCCGGGTTGCTGTTAGCAACCACCGTGCCCTGTGGAGTCCGGACTTTCCTCGACCCACGCCTTCCCCAAGGTTGGGGTGGTTCGCGGTGCCGCGGCCGCCCGGCCGGCTCATTCGCGAGGTACAGCATACGCTTTCCGCCGGTTGGAACGGAACTGCCGGGCATCGTTCGAGGATGCTTACCCCAGGATGCTTATCCTTCGAGAGCGTTGACGGGCATTTCTCGTGTCCACTCGATAAGTAAGCTTCCTGGGGTAAGCATCCTCCCCCGGTAAGCGTCCTGGGGTAAGCATCTAGCGCCGGAACCTACCCGCGGTGGTGCGCGACGTCGTTGACGCAGCGCACCACGCCGAAGTCGCCGTAGTAGTCCACGACGGAAATGCTAGCCAGGTCCAAAAACACGTGCTTGAACAGCTCCGGCCCGGCGCCGAGGGCCTGGCGCAGGAACGACTTCACCGGCGTCATGTGCGTGACCACCAGCACTGTTTGCCCCTCGTAGCGCTCCTGCAGCTTCTCCCGCGTCCGCGACACGCGACGGTGCAGCGCGGTCAGGGACTCGCCAGACGGGGGCGCGCTATTGGGCGAGGACTGCCACGTCTCAAACGCTTCCGCGTCGCGCGCCACGGCCTCCTCGCGGGTGAGCCCCTCGAAGTCGCCGAAGTCGAGCTCGCGCAGCCCCTCGTCCACCACCACGTCGAGCCCCAGCGCGCCGGCGGCGATGCGGGCGGTGCCCTGCGCGCGAGCCTGCGGCGAGGCGACAACGGCGTCGATGCGCCCGAATTTGCGCAGTGCGTCGGCGGCCCGGCGCGCCTGGTCGCGGCCGGTGTCGGTCAGCTCCGGGTCGGACGTGCCGGAGAAGCGCTGCTCGGCGGAGTGCTGGGTCTGCCCGTGCCGCAGCAGGATGAACCGGGTACGTGGGGCGTCGGAGCCGGCCCAGTGCGCGGGGCTAGCGGTCTGGTGCGAGGGCTTCTCGACGTCCTCCGGTTCCCCGGCCTTCTCCCCCACCCACACGCCGGTGCCTTTGACGATGCCGGGGGCGTCGCCGCGGGCGGCGGCGTCCATGGCCACATTCGACAGCTCGTCGGCCTTCTTGTTCTTCGCGCGCGGGACCCAGGTGTAGGTGACTTTCTCAAACGACGACGCCAGATCGCGCGCTTCACGCGCCAGTTTCTGCATGTCGGGGTGTTTGATTTTCCAACGGCCGGTCATCTGCTCCACAACCAGCTTGGAGTCCATGAACACGTCCACGTGCGTCGCCCCAACCTCGCGGCAGGCCTCCAGGCCGCGCACCAGGCCGTAGTACTCGGCGACGTTGTTGGTGGACTTTTTGCCCACAACGTAGGCGATCTCGCCCAAGGTCTCCCCGGAAGCGTCGTAGACCACGGAACCGGATCCGGCCACGCCCGGGTTACCCCGGGAGCCGCCGTCGCAATACATGGAAACCTGCATCAGCTACTCCGTAGCCGATGCAGCGTCCACCGGAGAAACCCGCACCAGCAGCGTGCCGCAGTTCGGGCAGGTGGGCAGTTCGTCTTCCGGCTCGCCGAGCACCTCGGCGCGCTCGGCCGGCGGCAACTGGATAAAGCAACCGCCGCAGGCGCGGCCGTTGAACTTGGCGGCGCCGATGTCATCGTAGCCGCCCAACACGTCGTCAGGCAGTTTCGCCCGCAGCGCATCCACGTCCACGTCATTTTCCTCCGGCAGCGCGTCCACGGCGCGCTGGGCGGCCTCGACCTTGCGGTTAGCCTCGTCGACGCGGGCGGCGTGGACGTCGCGGTTGTTGCGCAGCGCAGCGATCTCGTTGTGCGCCTCCTTCAGCTCGGACAAAAGGTCCGCGATGCGGGACTTCGCGGCGTAGCGGTCGTGCTCGAGGTCCTTGCGGCGCTCCGGGTCGGTCTCGGCAGACAGCTGGCGCTTGTCGTCTAGCTCACGCTTCTTCAGCTTCCGCTCGTCTTCCTGGATGCGCAGGATCTCCAGCTCCATGTCGTCGACTGCGAGTTGGGCAGCGGCGGAGGCGTCGGTCAGGCGCTTGCGCTCGTCGATAAGCTTTTGCAGCTCCTGCTCCTCGGGGCGCACGCGCGGCTGGGAAGACGCGGCGTCTGCCTGCGCGAGCTGCAGGAGGACGGGCTGCAGGTCTTTGGAAAGGTGCATCGTTTCTCCTTACTCGGGGTGCGCGGAGATGGTCCACGGGTCCGTGCGGATGTGCAGGATCTCGGTGTCCACGCTCAACGGAGCCACGATACTCTCCGCCTGCTCGGTCCAGGGAAACTCGCTGGCCCAGTGGGCGGTGTCGATCACGGCCGGCCCGCCGGCGCGCAGGTGCTCGTCCACCGGGTGGTGGCGCAGGTCGGAGGTGACGTAGACGTCCACGCCGAGCTTCGCCACATCTGCCAGGAAGCTGTCGCCGGAGCCCGAGGACACCGCGACGCGTCGCACCATCTGGTCCGGGTCGCCGGCGGCGCGCACGCCCCACGCGGTTTCCGGCAGCGCGTTAGCCACCTGCTGGGTGAACTCGCTAAGCGTCATCGGTTCCTCCAGCTCGCCGATGCGGCCCAGGCCGGTCGCTTTTTCGAGGTCGCTGGTGTCGGCCATCTGCACCACATCGAACGCGGGTTCTTCGTAGGGGTGCGCTTCGCGCAGCTTCTCGACGATCCTCCGGCGATCCGCCGCCCTCGCCACAAACTCGATGCGGATCTCGTCGCCCGTGTAGTGCGTGCCCACGGCCCCGTCGGTGGGGTTCGCGCCCTCGACGGGGGTGAACTCGCCGGTGCCCTCGAAGGAAAACGCGCACTCGCGGTAGTCCCCGATTGCGCCGGCGCCGGCTTCGAACAGCGCGCGTTTTAAGTCCGTGGCGGCTGCCAGCGGGACGTGCACGCCCCAGCGATCGGTGGCGTCCAGGGTGACGGGTTTGATCGGGCGGCCGGGCGTGATGCCGACGAGCTCCGCCAGCTTGTCCGAGACACCCGGGCGGGCCGAATCGGCGTTGGTGTGCGCGGCGAACAGCGCGCAACCGCCGGCCAGCAGGGTGTGGATGACCTTGCCCTTCGGGGTGTTCGCCGCCACGGAGTGCACGCCGCGCAACAGCAACGGGTGGTGCACGACCAGCAGCTGGGCACCTGCGGCGACGGCGCGCTCGGCCACCTCTTGGGTGCAGTCGAGCGCGAAGGCCACCTTGGCCACCTTCGCGTCCGGGTCGCCGCAGATCAGCCCCACCTGGTCCCAGCTTTCCGCCAGCGCAGGCGGGTAGGCCGCCTCGAGCGCGTCAACAACTGTCTGCACTGTTACGTCTGTCATGGCAGCCAGCCTACAAATTTGGAACAGTGGGCAGGTGTGAACGCCACTTTGCTTTTCGACGTCGACGGCACGCTGATCGACTCCTTCCCCGGCATCAGGCACGGCTTCCTCGTAGGCCTCGAGGCCGTGGGGTGGGACACACCCGACGAGGAATTCATCCGCCGCATCCCCGGCCCGCCCATGCCGGAGACGATGCGCTCACTCGGCATGTCTGCCGCGCAGGTAGAAACCGCCATGCGCGCCTACTCGGACTACATGTCCGGCGAGGGGTGGCAGCGCTTCGAGGTCTACCCCGGCATGCATGCGCTGGTGCGGCGCTTAGCCGGGGAGGGTTACCGCGTATGCACGGCGACGTCGAAAAGCGAACGCTTCGCACGCGCCGCGCTGGAGCGCGCGGGGGTTTTGGAACACATCGACTTTTTGGGTGCGGCGTCGAACGACGGGAAACGCGCGAAGAAGGTCGACGTGATCCGGCACGTGCTGGACCAGGCCGCGCCCGAGCGCCCGCTGATGGTCGGCGACCGGCTGCACGATTTCGAGGGCGCGAAAGCGTTTGACATCCCGAGCGTGGCCATGACCTGGGGCTACGGCGCCTCTGAGGAGTGGGATTTGGCCGACTACGTGGCGCGCGACGCCGACGAGCTAGAAAGGATCATCCGTGAGTTCTAAATTGCATATCGACTTTGTGTGCACCGGCAACATCTGCCGCTCGCCCATGGCGGAGGTGATCGTCCGGGAGAAATTGGCGCAGGCTGGGTTGGGGGATGCGGTGACGGTGACGTCGTCAGGCATTGGCGGCTGGCACGTCGGGCAAAAGGCCGACGAGCGGGCGCGCGCGGAGCTGGCGGCTCACGGCTACGACGGCGAGGCGCACCGCGCCCAACAGTTCGGGTTTGAACAGGAGCAGGCGGACCTGATTGTCGCGCTGGATACGAACCACGTCTCCGAGCTGGTCGCGCGTGGCGTGGACGAGGACAAGGTGCGCCTCATCCGTTCGTTCGACCCCGCTGCTGAGGAAGGCGCGGGCGTGGCCGACCCCTACTACGGCGGGCCCCAGGGCTTCACCGTCGTGCGCGAGCAGATCGAGTCCGCAGCTGACGGCATTATTGCCTGGGTGCGCGAGCGACTAGACTGACCCGGCGTGAGCGCCAACAATCAATCGTCCAAGCCGTGGTGGCGGCAGGTTCTTACCCCCGGTTGGGTCATCGCGGCGCTGTTAATCGGGGTGTTCTCCTACTACGCGTTTACGTTCCTGGCGCCGTGGCAGCTGGGCAAAAACGAAGCGCTTGTAGAGCGCAACGAACACATCTCCGCCGCCTTCGAGCACGACCCGGAGCCGTTATCGTCCCGCGTGGACGACGACGGTTCCCTGGGGGCGGACGCCGAGTGGTCCCGCGTGGTCGCCACCGGCCGCTACACCGGCGACGACGTGCTACTTCGCCTGCGGCCCGTCGACGGCACCCCCGCCTTCCAGGTCCTCACCCCGTTTGCCTTGAATGACGGGCGCGTGATCGTGGTCCACCGCGGCTGGGTGAAGGCCGAAAACTCCACCCAGGTACCCGCCGTGGAGCCTGCACCTTCCGGCGAGGTCACCATCACCGGCCTGCTGCGCGCCGACGAAGGCGAGCACCCCAACCCGCCCATGCACGAGCAGGGCTACGACATGGTCTACTCCATCAGCCCCACACAGGTCGGCTCGCTGACCGGCACCGATGTGGTCTCGCCGTACCTGCAGCTCCTCGGCGGTGAAGCGGGCGTGCTCGACCCGATCCCGCTGCCGCAGCTGGAGACAGGCAACCACCTCTCCTACGGGCTGCAGTGGATCCTCTTCGGCCTCGCCGCCCCCGCCGGCCTGATCTACTTCCTCTACTCCGACTCCCGCGAGCGGCGCCGCTTCGAGGCCGAGCAGGAGCAATTGCTTCTCGACGACTCCCCCGCCGGCAGCCCCGACCCCACCGCTCCCGCTGCCCCCGCTGCCCCTACCCGCCAGCGCTACGGCTCGTCGCGCGCCAACCCGTGGGCCAAGGCCTACGATAAGGAAGAAGAACGCTAGCTTCGCCCGCCTGAAAGGGGGACGGTTGACCGTGATTGACGCCGAACAGCTCCACTCCGCCCTGTTCACGCTGGAAACCGCAGGTGTTGGTTTGGCGGACGGCATCGAAACCGACGACATCGACGACGCCGCCGCCGACCACCCCGTCACGTTTAACAGCCGGCCCTTCGCAGTGTTGTCCCAGGTGGCGCAGCTTGCCGAGTCCGCCGCCGAGGACGAGACGCTGTTCGCCCTCGCCCACCCCGGCTCTCTGGAAACCCGCGCCGCCCGCGCCTGCTCCGCCGCCGGCGTCGAGCTGTGGGACCTCGCCGTCGTCCCCGATGCCA
Source organism: Corynebacterium pilbarense (assembly GCF_026930265.1). Taxonomy (NCBI): domain Bacteria; kingdom Bacillati; phylum Actinomycetota; class Actinomycetes; order Mycobacteriales; family Corynebacteriaceae; genus Corynebacterium; species Corynebacterium pilbarense. Next base: position 17,512 of record NZ_JANRML010000005.1, on the reverse strand, counting down.
AAGGCTCCGTGGCAGGCTCCGCCCGGGTGCGGTTTTCCGAGTGGGACGTCGCCGATGTGCCCTTCTCCGGCCCCTCCCCCCGCTTCGAGATGGCCATCCTCGCCGCCGTCGAGTCCCGCCCCTTCGCCTGACCGGTCTCCCCTCTCAAAAACAGCGCAGACCCTGGGCACCAAACCCTGGGTTCGCGCAAAAATCGACCGATCCCAGGGTCTAGTTCCCAGGGTCTGTGGGCTGTCGGCCCCTTCCCAGGGTGTGCGGACGGTCAAGCCCCATCCCCGCGCTAGATGCTTACTCCTAAACGCTTACTTCTCGACGAATCCCCGGCCGCGCCCGCTACTGCACTCGAGAAGTAAGCATCCTGGGGTAAGCATCTAGACCGGGTAAGCATCCTGGGGTAAGCATCCTCGGCCGAGATGGGTTGATTTACCCAGCCAACAGCAGTTTTCGCTTCCCACACGGGCTCTGCTATTCTGCTTGCTACGCGCGCCGTTAGCTCAGCTGGAAGAGCAACTGGTTTACACCCAGTAGGTCGGCGGTTCGAGCCCGTCATGGCGCACCAGATCGATGGTCCCGATCCGGCATTCCGGAACGGGACCATACGCATTGCTGCCTAGCCCCGCGACGTGGCCAACGCGCGGAAACCCGCACCGGCTAGCGGTTGCGCGGCGTGAGGCAGGAGGCCTGCCAGGCGCCGAAGCGGTCCGCCTTCGTCTGGGTGAAGCCGGCGAGCTGGGCGGACTCGGCGATTTCGCTGGGCGGGACCACCCCGGCGGAGGCGGCGGAGCCGGCCCCGGGGGTCATCAGCCAGATGCGGCCGCCGGGGCCGAGGCCGCGGGAGACGTCGACGAGATCGTCGACGAGGTCGCCGTCGCCGTCGCGGAACCAGAGGAGGATGGTGTCGCAGGGTTCGTCCACGTCTTCGTCGAGAAGCTCGGCCCCGATGGCGTCCTCGATGGCCTCCGAGATGGCGCAATCCGCGTCCTCGTCCCAGCCGATCTCCTGCACAACATCACCCGGATTTACCCCCAGGCGGGATGCGTAGGTGTCCACTCCTGTGGCACTCAAAACTCCATGTCCTCCGTTTTTATCAAGATGTGGTTTGGGCGATAGCTTAACGTCGAGAGGCAAAGAATGCTTGCAAACCCGTGATTAGTCTCACCAAAGAGTACCCACTGTAAGACCGCACGCGCGCGAACACGTATTCTTGGGGGCGTATTGCCCGACTGAAGCCAGGAGGTTGAAGTGGCCCAGAAAGAGACCAACATGGAAGACGCTCGCGCGAAGACCGCGTCCGAGGTTGACACCAACATTCTCTCGCTGCGCGAAGGCGTGGCGTCCTACCTGCACGACGCGGACCCCGAGGAAACCCAGGAATGGATGGACTCCCTCGACGGGCTGCTCGAGGAATCCGACCCGGAGCGCGCCCGCTACCTCATGCTGCGCCTGATCGAGCGCGCCAACGCGAAGCGTGTGCCGCTGCCGGCGCTGTCCTCGACCGACCTGGTCAACACCATCCCCACCAAGCTCGAGCCGGAATTCCCGGGCGACGAGCAGATTGAGAAGCGCTACCGTCGCTGGATGCGCTGGAACGCCGCAGTGATGGTGCACCGCGCGCAGCGCCCCGGCATCGCCGTCGGCGGCCACATCTCCACCTACGCCTCCGCAGCGGCGCTGTACGAGGTCGGTTTCAACCACTTCTTCAAGGGCAAGGACGCACCGCAGGGCGGCGACCAGGTATTCTTCCAGGGCCACGCCTCCCCCGGCATGTACGCCCGCGCCTTCATGGAAGGCCGCCTGAGCGAAGACGACATGGACGGCTTCCGCCAGGAGCACTCCCGCAAGCAGGGCGGCCTGCCGTCCTACCCGCACCCGCACGGCATGCCGGAGTTCTGGGAGTTCCCCACCGTGTCCATGGGCCTGGGCCCGATGAACGCGATCTACCAGGCACGCTTTAACAAGTACCTGCAGGACCGCGGCATCAAGGACACCGACCAGCAGCACGTCTGGGCGTTCCTCGGCGACGGCGAGATGGACGAGCCGGAATCCCGCGGCCTGATCCAGATGGCCTCCCTGTACGGCCTGGACAACCTCACCTTCGTGATCAACTGCAACCTGCAGCGTCTCGACGGCCCGGTGCGCGGCAACGGCCAAATCGTCCAGGAGCTGGAGAGCTTCTTCGTCGGCGCCGGATGGAACGTGATCAAGGTCGTGTGGGGCCGCGAGTGGGACGAACTGCTGGAAAAGGATGAGGACGGCGCGCTCGTCCACATCATGAACACCACCAAGGACGGCGACTACCAGACCTTCAAGGCCAACGACGGCGCCTACGTCCGCGAGCACTTCTTCGGCCGCGACGAGCGCACCAAGAAGCTCGTCGAAGACATGACCGACGAGGAAATCTGGAACCTGCGCCGCGGCGGCCACGACTACCGCAAGGTCTACGCCGCCTACAAGCGCGCCCTGGACACCAAGGGCAAGCCGACCGTCATCCTCGCCCACACCGTCAAGGGCTACGGCCTCGGCCACAACTTCGAGGGCCGCAACGCCACCCACCAGATGAAGAAGCTGGCCCTGGAGGACCTCAAGCTCTTCCGCGACAAGCAGCAGATCCCCATCTCCGACGAGGAGCTGGAGAAGGATCCGTTCATGCCGCCGTACTACCACCCCGGCGAGGACGCCGAGGAGATCAAGTACCTGAAGCAGCGCCGCGAGGAGCTCGGCGGCTACCTGCCGGAGCGCCGCCAGGACTACTCCCCGGTTGAGCTTCCGGAGTTTGAAAAGACCTTCAAGGCGCTGTTCAAGGACTCCGGCAAGCAGGAAGTCGCCTCCACCATGGCGCTGGTGCGCACCTTCAAGGCGCTCATGCGCGACAAGGAGCTGGGCAAGCGCATCGTGCCGATCATCCCGGACGAGGCCCGCACCTTCGGCCTGGACTCCTGGTTCCCGACCCTGGGCATTTACAACCCGCACGGCCAGAACTACGTGCCGGTGGACCACGACCTGCAGCTGTCCTACAAGGAGGCCACCGACGGCCAGATCCTGCACGAGGGCATCAACGAGGACGGCTCGTCGGCCTCCTTCATCGCCGCGGCGACGTCCTACGCCACCCACGGCGAGCCGATGATCCCGATGTACATCTTCTACTCGATGTTCGGCTTCCAGCGCACCGGCGACAACTTCTGGGCCGCCGGCGACCAGATGGGCCGCGGCTTCATCATCGGCGCCACCGCCGGCCGCACCACCCTGTTCGGTGAGGGCCTGCAGCACATGGACGGCCACTCCCCGATCCTGGCGTCCACCAACCCGGCCGTCATCCCGTACGACCCGGCGTTTGCCTACGAGATGCCGTACATCATCTCCAAGGGCATCGAGCGCATGTACGGCCAGGGCGCCGACAAGGACGAGAACGTGATGTACTACATCACCGTCTACAACCAGCCCCACCACCAGCCGGCACGCCCGGAGAACCTGGACGTGGAGGGCCTGCACAAGGGCATCTACCTCTACGACGAGGGCAAGGACCTGGACAACAAGGTCTCCCTCCTCGCCTCCGGCGTGGGCATGCAGCAGGCACTGCGTGCCCAGGAGATCCTGCAGGAGAAGTACAACGTCGGGGCCGCGATCTACTCCGTGACCTCCTGGACCGAGCTCGCCCGCGAGGGCCAGGCCAAGGCCGCCGAGCAGCTGCGCAACCCGGGCGAAGAGGTCGAGGAGGCGTTTGCCACCAAGCAGCTGAAGCAGACCTCCGGGCCCTACATTGCGACCTCGGACTTCGCTTCCGACCTGCAGGAGCAGATCCGCGCCTACGTCCCGGGCCAGTACATCGTGCTCGGTGCCGACGGCTTCGGCTTCGCCGACACCCGCGAGTCCGCCCGCCGCTACTTCAACATCGACGCCGAGTCCATGGCCGTCGCCGCCCTGCTGGGCCTGGCCAACGAAGGCAAGATCGACCGCTCCGTGGCTGCCCAGGCGGCCAAGGACCTGAAGATCGACGACCCGACCGCCACCGCCGCCGACGAGGACGGCGAGGACGTCGGCCCGGAGAACGCCGCCGAGTAGGGGGTTATCTCGGGCCTTAGGGTCTTAGGGCTTTAGGGGCGTTCCGGTTTCGGAGCGCCCCTTTTGTCGTGGGTTTATTGGGGTTTGGTGGGGCTTGGTTGGTGGCGCTTGGCGGGTGCGCTGACAGATTACGACGGACACTTGCGCCGACCTGGGACGATGCAGGCCCGCTGACAGATTCCGCCGCGATCCGTCATTGAGCGCCGCCCGCTGAGCGTGTCTTGGCGGCCCGGCGCAGATTTGTTCACGGCGTGATGAATGATCCCGCACCATTCGAACATCCGACCTGGGCAGAGTGAACAAATTGCACGGGGGAAGAAGATTTGTTCACTGGATCACAGAACCCGAGTGAACAATTTTGCGGCAAGCCCCGACGCCCGCCGCTGCTGCGACGGTCCCCCCCTACATCTTGGGCAGGAACTGCTGCAGCTGCGGCCACGCGAAGGCTGCGGCGCCGACCAAAAGCGCGAGGACACCGAAGATGAGGCCGAGCTTTTGCGCCGTCGACGAGCCCGTTTCCGCCTCGGGCGCAGGAGCTGGCTTCGATGCCTCAGGCTGCGGCGCCGGATCCTCGGGCAGCGTCACGCCTTTGCCCGAGTTCTCGATTTTGGCGTTGGAGCTGCGCTTGGACCCGTCCGCGAACGTGGTCACCACGGAAAAGCCTGCGTCCGCGTAGGAGTCGGTAGGCACCTTCGCCGTGATCACGCCGGTTTTTTCGTCGTGGCTCCAATCCCAGCCGCTGCCGCCGCCGGTGACATCCCATTTGGCGTCCGCGGGCAGGTCGAGCTCCCACCGGTTGAACGGCTCCAGCGTGATGGTCTGCCCTCCGTCGCCGACTGCGCTTTTGTACATGGGCTCGTACAGGAAGGCCTCGTCGGGAATGAGGGTGATCTCCGGGGAGTACACGTCGGTTGAGGTATCCGGAAACGTCACGCGAATGTCGATTGGCTGCGTGTTTTCCCCAGGCTGCGGCGGGTTCGCGTCGTTGTGGTTGAGTCGCACGCCGAGCTTGTCACCGCGCTTTTCAAGCTGCATCAGCTCCCTCGAGGTGTCCCGACCGGTCAGCTTCCAGGTCGCGCCCTCCGGCACATCTTCCAGCTCATAGAAGGTCTGGAACGTGTATCCGTCGCCTGGTTTGCCCTTAACGTGCCGAGCTTCCGGATCGAAGTGCGGCGCGTACTCGTCATCCATTGCGGCGGAGGCGGCGGGCGCGAACAGGCCGGCGGCGACGACGACCACGGCCGGCAGTGCGAAGCGTTGCATGCGCTTATCATAACGGCATGGAACTTTCGCAGCGGTTGGATCTTGGCGGCTTGCTCGCCGACGACTCGGACGCCCAAGAGCAGACGGAGGCGCGGGGCACGTTCGCGCGCATTGCGGAGCTCGTGGAGGATGTCTCCGGCGTCGAGCTTGAACCGGAAGCAAGGATTGACGGGAGCGGGATTTCGTCGTTAAGCCGTATTGAGCTCGCTGTTCGCATCGAGGAGGAGTTCGCAGTGTCTATCGACGAGCACGTCTACGCCCAATGCACCACCGCCCAGGACCTCGCCGACTATGTGGAGGAGCACCAGTGATTTCGTATCTGACCGACATGGATGGCGTGCTGCACCGCGAGGGCGAGATCATCCCCGGTGCCAAGGAGTTCGTCGGCGCGTTGCGCAGCGAAGACATCGATTTTATGGTGCTGACCAACAACTCGATCCAGACCCCGCGCGACCTGTCCGCGAAGCTGATGCGCATGGGCCTGGACATCGAGCCGGAGCGCATCTGGACCTCCGCCACGGCGACCGCGAAGTTTTTGTCGCAGCAGGCTGGCGAGGCCTCCGCGTACGTCATTGGGGAAGCTGGCTTGACGACGGCGCTGCACGAAATCGGCTGGATCCTCACCGACGCGGACCCCGACTTCGTGGTGCTCGGCGAAACGCGCACCTACTCTTTTGAGGCGCTGACCACCGCGTCGAACCTGATCCGCAACGGCTCGCGGTTCATCGCCACCAACCCGGACCTGACCGGCCCGGGGCCGGCGGGCGTGGTGCCGGCGACCGGGTCCGTGGCCGCCATGATCACCGCCGTGACCGGCATGAGCCCCTACTACGTGGGCAAACCGAACCCGGTGATGATGCGCTCGGCGCTGAACAACATCGGCGCGCACTCCGAGAACACGGTGATGATCGGCGACCGCATGGACACCGACGTCAAGGCCGGCCTCGAGGCGGGCATGCGCACCGTGCTCGTGCGCTCGGGCATTGCCGATGACTCCGAGATAGCCAAATACCCCTTCCGCCCCACCGCGGTGCTGGATTCGGTGGCGGACCTGGTGGAGCGGATCTGGGATCCGTTCGACGACGGGTTCTACACCGAAAGCGACAGCAAGTAATCGCAGTCTACGGCGCGAGTTGGCGCGCCCTATTGACGAGCTTCACTGACAGCCGCGAAGTCTGTTTAACCTGAACTTCGCTTAGGCCGACGTCGCTGTAATTGGCCATCGTCTTGTTTTGCAGCACCGTGTGCAATGCCTTCGCGGCATCCTTTTCACCAACCAGCTCCAGCATCCGCACTGCCTCAAAATGGTCCGCTGAGCGGTTATAAGAGCCGCCTAGTGCGCCACAGATCCGCCTATCGCCGCGTTGATGTAGTTGGAAATCACTGCGTTTGCGCCGAACTCCCCCTCGGCGAACTGCGCCAGTTCCAAATGCTCTTCGACCCGAAGCATTCGCTTGCGAAGAACTGCATCACTAGCCTGTGCGGTCTTTCCTTTGCCCGCTCGCGGTGTCACGAATCCCCCTCAGAATCCCCCGTACGTGTTGCAGATCACCGTATATGGTTTTGCCCTCGTCCACAATGTTGTCGAGGATTGCGCCTGGGTGATCTTGGTCCGCGGTCCACACCACGACGTTGGCGGCCGCTCCCGTCCATGCCTCTACCTGGCGCGACAGCTCATACACTCCACTTTCCGCCTTCAGCGCCGCCGACTCATTGTCCACCAAAATGAGCAGGTCGATGTCACTGGAATCCCCCATCTCGCTCCGGGCTGCCGAGCCAAAGAGGACGCATCCCGCCACGTCTGCCGGCCAAGCTTCGACGCACTGCGCAATGCGGGAGTGGAGCTCCGCTGTTGCGTGAGCGATGTCCTGAATTGGTCGAGCCAGCAGGTGCTGTTGGTTCAAGGAGTAGCCCCTCGCCTGCCCCAACACCCGCTCGTGAATGACCCCACCCTGAGCGAGCCGATCCAAACTTCGGCGAACGCTGGAAAGCGACGGACCCGCCGCTAGACCGTAAACCTGCTGGGCAGTGAGCTCCACCGGCGCCCGGCCGAGTGCGAGCAGCACCGCTGCATCTGCGTCGGAGCAGATGGCAGTAAACGGGTTCTGGAGCTTCATAGTGTCAATTTTGACACGTGCGTGTCATTTTTGAAACGCCTGCGTCAAAACTGACACGGCCAAGCAGCCCCCGGGCCCCAGGCCCCGGGTTACACCGCCGAGTCGGAGCCAGCGACGTAGAAGCGCTGGTGGTTGACAAACTCGTCCATGCCCAGCGGCCCGAGCTCGCGGCCCAGGCCGGAGGCCTTCACGCCGCCGAAGGGCAGCTCGGCGCCGCGCGCCTGCGGGATGTTCACGTGGATCATGCCGGTGTCGACCTTCGCCGCGACCTTCTTGGCGCGCTCGGCGTCCTCGGACATAACCGCGCCGCCGAGGCCGTAGCGGGAATCGTTGGCCAGCTCGATCGCCTCCTCCTCGGAGGAGACCTTGTACACCTCGGCCACGGGCCCGAAGAACTCCTCGTAGTAGGAGTCGGAGCCGACCGGGATGTCGGTGATCACGGCCGGGGTGATGTAGGCGCCCTTGCCGGTGACCTCGCCGCCGACGCGCAGGTTCGCGCCGTCCTCCACCGCTAGGCGCAGCTGCTGCGCGAGTAGCTCCGCGGCGTCGCGGGAGGACAGCGGGTAGAACTCCTTGCCCTCGCCGGGGTTAAGCGGGTCGCCTTCGCTATACGACGACGCAAGGTCCACCAACGCCTGCACAAACTCGTCGTAAATGTCCTCCATGACGATCATGCGCTTATTCGAGGTGCAGGCCTGGCCCACGTTGCCGATGCGCTTGTTCCACGCGGTCTCCGCGGCCTTAGCCACGTCGGAAGCATCCAGCACCACGTATGCGTCGGTGCCGCCGAGCTCGAGCACGCACTTCTTCAGCGCCTGGCCGGCCTGGGAGGCGATGGTGCGGCCGGCGCGCTCGGAGCCGGTCAGGGACACGCCCTGGACGCGGTCGTCGTTAATCAGCGTGGAGACCTGCGAGTGCTTGGCGTACAGGTTCGTGTACAGGCCCTTCGGCGCGCCCGCCTCGTCGAAGATCTTGGCAATCGCGGCAGCGGAGCGGGGGCAGATCTCGGCGTGCTTGACCATCACCACATTGCCGGCCATCAGCGCCGGTGCTGCGAAGCGCGCGACCTGGTAATACGGGAAGTTCCACGGCATAATGCCCAGGATCACGCCGAGCGGGACCTTGCGCATGACGGAGGTGCCGCCGCGCTGGTTCGGGATCTCCTCGTCGGCGCCGAATTCCGCGCCGTTGTCGGCGTAGTAGTTGAAGATCTCGACGACGTCGTTGATCTCGCCGTCGCCTTCCTTGACCGATTTGCCCATCTCTTCTGCGATGATGCGGGTGAGCTCGGCGCGTTGCTCGTCGAAAAGCTTCGCTACCTTGCGCAGCACCTCGGCGCGCTCCTCGAAGCTCTTCTCGCGCCACTGCTTGAACGTGTCGTTTGCGGTGGCCAGCGCGTTTTCGAGCTCGTCGTCGGTGATGAAGTCGAAGGACTCGACGATCTCGTTGTTCTTCGGGTTTTGTACGCGGTATTTAGTAGACATGCGGCCCATCGTAGGAGCGTGGCGTGAGGCTCGCCACAAAATCTTTCTCGCGTGACAGCCGGTCCATGGCCTGCGCAAACGGCTCGATCTCCTCGCGCGTGGCCAGGATTGTTTCGCGGCACGAGTACGTGCGGTCCGCGCGCCGCTGCCAGCGGGTGAACCAGATTTCGCCGGGCGCGCCGTCGGGAAGCAAAAGCATCTGCTTCTCGACGCTCCGTCGCTCCCGCACCGGCATCCCCTCAACGCAGAATGTCCACGCGAGTCGGGTGCGCGGGGCGCGGCAGGTGGGTGCGGCCAGTGTTGTCGTCATTGGTGGGGACCCTTCTTGCGGGCGCCTTTTCGGCGTGCCCGCATCGATGGCGGCACACTCCAACCCCGGTGACTAGGCGGGAGTGCCGCGGCGGGTGACTAGTCCGCGCGGCGGAGTGTGAGACGAGAGGTTCGTCTTCCCCAACGGCCTCTGATTTCTCTCGGCCGATATTGCTTCACACCAGTTGACTCGAGCAACCCTCAACCGCTGGTTGATCCCCCTATTTGCTCGAGTTGTGGTTGAGGTTGAGGGGACCGCGGGCGCGGCCAGGCCTCGCGTCTCTTTTGCCGCCCCCGTGCCGCCCCGGGCGCAAATGCCGATATCGGCGTTTACACCATCCGAGATGCAGCGACCTGGGCTTATGCGGAGCCGCTACGGGTAAATGCCGATATCGTCATTTAGCACCCCGCCCTACAGCAGCCGCACCGCCAGCACGCCGAGGAAGATCACCACCAGGCCCACCAGGCGGGTCGCGGTCAGCGGATTCTTCCGCGCGCCGAACGCCCCGCGCGCCTCCAGCGCCTGGCCGGCGGCGATGGTGCCCGCGTTGAACGCGATCACGGTCGTGGCGGTGCCAAGCAGCGGCGCCAGGGTCGCGCCCGAGATCACGAACGTCGCGCCGACCAGGCCGCCGACCCACATCCACCACGGCCCGCGCTCCGGCCGCCGCGCTAGCTGGCGCGGGCTGGTCACCAGCGCCGCTACCAGCAGCAACACCACACCAACGGCCAGGTTGATCTCGCCGGCGTGCATGGAGGACCCGGCAATCGTGCCCAGGTAGCCGTTCACCGCCGTCTGCACCGCGGAGCCCACACCCACCAGCACGCCGAGTGCCCGGAAAAGCCACAGCTCCAGCCCCTCGGCGTCGCCCTCCGCGGCTGGACGCTTCCCGGCGCGCAGCACCATCACAATCCCGGCCAGCACCACCACTGCGCCGAGCACGCGCATGAACGACACGGAAAGCACCGGTGCGCCGAACAGGCCGAAACGGTCGATTGCCAGACCCATGATTACCTGGCCCAGAATCGGCAGGACCACGGTCTGCACAGCGCCCAGGCGCGGGAACAGCAGGATGTTGCCCAGCACGAAGCACACCCCCATCGCGCCGCCGAGCCACACCCACCAGGGCACACTCACGCCGTCCTCGAACTGCGGCACGGGGTTGCCCTGCAGCACGGCCGTCGCAATCACGGCCACGCACAGCGCCACGGTGAACGAAATCAGCGCTGAGACCACCGGCTTATTGCCCACGCTCAAGCGGAGTCGTGAGTTGGCCGCGGTCTGGATCGGGATCAGCCCGCCTACTGCGAGCGCTACAAGCAACAGCATGCGCCGATCTTCTCACGCCGAGCGCGCCGCCGTGCATTGCGCTAGGCTCACCGGCGAATCCATTAAGGGGGGATTATGACTACTGCATACACGGGCCCAGAGCGCCCATTTCAGCCGCACACCGCACCGAAGCCTTCGCCTATCGACGCCTTCGGGGACAACCTCATCGGCATCATCGGCCTGGTCTGCGCTGTGCTCGGCACGCTGCTTTCTTTCAACGCCGTAACCGCCAATTTCGGCGCGCCACTGTTGCAGGCGGCGTTCATCCTCGGCGTGGTGGGCCTGTTCCCGCAAGGGGCCAAGAAGGTATGGCCGGCCGCGGCGCTCATCACCGCGATCCTGGGCAGTGCGCTGAGCATCATGCTGGTGCAACACCAGGTGACCTCGCAGTTCGACAGTTCCACGGCGCAGTTCACGGATCTGGAGCGCCAGCTCGAGCAGCTCAACCAGACCTTCGACCCATACTCCACGGACCCGCTTTCCGGGCCGGGCGCTCCGACCGGCTGGCCCACCGCGCCGCGCCGGTAGCTACTTCAGCCCGTAGGCGCGGTACAGCGCGGCGATGAACTCCTCGTGGGTGATGTCGCCGTCGATGGCGGCGAGCTCGTCGCGCACGTCCTTGCGCGTCGGGGCGGAGATCAGTGTGGGGTTGGCGGTGCGCTGCCGGTACGACACGGGCGGAAGCTTGCCGCCGACCCGGTCCTTCACCCGGGTGAAATAGCTGTCCACCGGCGCGAGCGCCTCCACCCCCGGCACCGACCAATCCAGCCAGTACGCGGCCACACCCAGCGCAATGCCGAGCAGCGCGGAAACGGCCAGACCCACCGACTGCCAGCCGAGGTCGTAGAAGAGCTGCACGCTTATCGACGACACTATCGCCGGGACCACGTACAACTGGCGGTCAACGAGAATGTTGGGAATCTGCCCAATCATCATCTCGCGGATGACCATCCCGCCGGTGGCGGTGAGCACACCCATGAGGATGCATCCGAACCACGTGACGTCCTCACGCAACGCCGTGACCGTGCCGGTGACCGCCCACACGCCCACGATGACCATGTCGCCGTGGAAGCGGAACAACTCCCAAGCGCGGCCTTCGATGGACAGCGCGAACGCGACCAGTGAACCCACCAGCGCCGTGCCGATGTACCACGGGTTCTGCAGCGCGCCCGCCGGGGTGGAGCCGATCAGGGCGTCGCGGATCATGCCGCCGGCCATGCCGGAGATGATGGAGATGACCATGAACCCGACGGCGTCGAAACGCATCCGCCTGGCCACAAGCCCGCCCATCAACGCGTTGAGGAACACGCCGATCAGATCCATCACGGCAAACGAAAAACCCACGGGGGTGAGCACGTTGTCGAAGTACATGCGCGCCATCGTAAAGGGGTTGGCGCGGCTTCGGGGCGGGTTTCTGATTTAGCTTTTCGCCTCCGTGCTCTCCCGCACCTCGTTTTGCAACATCACCCGCAGCGCCTGGACCAGCTGCTCGTCCGAGGCGGTCTCCAGCGCGTTGCGCACCTCCTTGCCGGACTCGGCCGGGCGTCGCGAGTCGGTGTCCACGCCCAACGCCTCGCCGATCTTCTCTTCGAGCGGGCGCTCGAGACGCTTGGTCTGGAGCCCTAAGAGCTTGTCGCCGCCGAAGTACACCGCCAACGCAAACAGCGGCGCGGCGATCGCGGCGGCCAGCATGCCCTCCCACACCAGGTCGAAGCGGTTGAGCACCAACATGATCACCGACGCGATGATCGCCGGGAACACCGTCATCTTCTCGCTGGTAAACAGCGCCGGGATCTGCCGCAGCACAACGTCCCGGGCAAGCGTGCCGCCGGTTGCGGTGATCACGGCCAGCAGCACGCACGGCACCCAGCTCAGCTCCGCGTTGAGCCCCTTGATCGTGCCGCCGACCGCCCACACGCCGATGGTGACCACGTCCGCGTAGAACCGGAAGTTCTCCCACAGTTTGCCGCGCAGGGGCGCAAAGTAGGCGATCAGCCCGCCGATCGTGGCGGTGATCAGGTAGCCGGGGTTGGTCATGGCGGCGGCGGGGCCGTCGTTAAGTATGGCGTCGCGCATGAGGCCACCGCTCAACGACGAAATCAGCGCCACAAACGCGAACCCCACAATGTCGAAGTTCATCCGCTTGGCCACGGTCCCGCCGATCGTGGCCGCCAACAACACACCGGTGTATTCGAGGACAAAGTAAAGAGTGTCCACGTCATCAGAAAAGTCCATGGGCGCCAAGGCTAGCTTTCCGGTGGGCGCGGCGTCTGGACGGGCGTTGGGTGGTCGGTGTGGGGTTGCTCCGTCGGGGCGCTCGTGTTCACCCCGACGCACAGATGGTGAAAGGCAGATGGTGAATCCGCGCCCATTTTGCGCATATTCACCATCCGCCAATCGACATGTAGCGGCAGAAGAGCCCGCGCCTCAGCCCAGGCGCTCGACGGCGTCGACGACGAGGTCCCAGAACCGGTCCACGTCCAGGCGCGTCGCCACCGAGGTGTTGCAAGCCGGGTCGGCATCAGCGGAGGAGGCGGCAGCGCCAGCAGCGCCCTCGCCCGGAACGCCGGACGCGAGTGCCGCGCCGAACGCGCGCAGGTCCGCCACGGTGCGCCCGCGCGTCAGGGCACCCGAAAGCTCCACCGACACCGGCACGGAAACGGTCTCGACCACGGTCGGGTCGATGACGTACGCCACCGCGCACGGATCGTGGACCGGCGGGTTGTCAAAGCCCTGGGCGTTTTTGTAGTTGGACCGGAACGCGTCCACAAGCGCGGCCAGGAAGTCGCCGCTCGGCGTGCCCAAATTCCGAAAACGTTCCTGCACTGCGGGCGTCGCTAAGGCTTGGTGTGTCAGGTCCAGCCCGACCATGACCACGGGCCAGTCCTCGCCGAACACGATCGCGGCGGCCTCCGGGTCGACGGCGATGTTGAACTCCGCGGACGGCGAGAAGTTGCCGGCCCCGTACGCGCCGCCCATCAGCACGACCTCGCGCACTCGCGAGACAATGCGCGGCTCCAGGCGCGCAGCCAGCGCGATGTTGGTCAGCGGCCCGGTGGGCACCAGGGTCACGGTCCCTGGTTCTTCGCGCATCAGCGTATCGACGATCCACTGCACCGCCCCGATCTCCCCCACCTCAACAGCAGGTTCGGGCAGGTCGAAGCCGTGGATTTCCATGCCAGTGTTGCCGTGGATGTCTTCGGCGGTGACAACGTCGTTAAGCAACGGCCTCGTCACCCCGCGGTAGACGGGGACATCGCGCAAACCGGCGACCGTAAGCACCTGCTGCGCGTTGCGCGTGACGTGGTCGATGGTGTGGTTGCCGCCGACGGTGGTCAGGCCGAGCAGCTCGATGTCCGGGTTGCCGGCGGCGAGCAGGATCGCGACGGCGTCGTCGTGGCCGGGGTCGCAGTCCAGGATGATCTTACGCACGGGCAGCCAGGTCCTCCGCGGCGATCGTGTCCGGAACGGTCTCCGGCTTCGGGATGAGGAAGGACGCCGCGAACGCGCAGCCCAGCAGGATCGCGCCGGCGATCATGCCCGCGCGGTAGCTGCCGCCGGTGGCGGTGAACACGGCGAAGATGATGGTGAACGACAGGCCCGCGCCCAGGTTGAACGCGCCACCGTTGAGCCCCGGCAGGTAGCCCTGGTTGTGCTTCGGCGCCAGCACGACGCCGAGCGAGCCGAGCATGATGTTGCCCATGCCGGCGTAGGTGATGCCGGCGAGCAGCGACATCGCCAGAAGCATGCCGTGGGTGGCGTTGCCCACGACGACCAGGCCAAACACCACGGACAGCGCAGCACCAGCGATGCCGATCTGCAGGATGATCTTGTAGCCCACACGCCCCGCGAGCCAGCCGGAGATCGGGCCCATGGCCAGGCCGGCCAGGGCGTACGGGGTCAGCGTCCACCAGGACACGACGCCAGCGGACATGCCCGGGCCGGCCGCCGGGTCCTGCGCCAGGTTGGGCACCAGGCCGTTCATCACGGCGAACACGCCGGTCATGGTCAGGGTGGTGGTCAGAAGCAGCGCCCAGGTGCGGCGCTGGGACAGCAGGTCGGTGGACATCAGCGGGTGCGGGCTGGACTTCTCGGTGCGCCAGAACCACACCAGCGACGCGCCGCCGATGACCAGCAGGAGGATCACCATGAACCAGTTCGCCGCGGCCAGCTCACCGGCCATGTTCAGGGCGGTCAGCACCAGGCCGACGCCGACGACCAGGCCGACAACGCCCTTCCAGTCCATCGGCTGGAGCTGGTCTGACTTGGTCTCTTCCACGCCGTACTGCACGGCGAACACGGCGATCAGGGCGGAGGCGCCGATGACCCAGAAGAGGGAGCGGAAACCGAAGGCGTCGGTAAGCCAGCCGCCCAAAATCGCGTCGATGCCGGCGATGCCGCCGTTGACGGAGGTGAGGATGCCCACCAGGAACGCGAACTGCTTCTCCTCGCGCACCGCCTGGCGCAGCATCACCGACGTCAGCGCCACGGTCGGGCCGGACACGCCCTGGATCACGCGGCCGATGAACAGCATGGTCACGTTGGTGGCCAGCGCCGCGACAATCGAGCCGATGACGGTGACGATCATCATCCACACCAGCACCTTGCGGCGCCCAATCAGGTCACCCCAGCGCGGCATGAACAGCGCAAACACGGCCGCCGCGGTGAAGAACGCCGTCTGCGTCATGCCGATCTGCGCGGTGGTGGCGTTAAGATCGATCTCCATCGTGTGCAGCGCCGGCGCGAGCATGGAGGCGTTGAGCTGGAACGCGAAGACGGCGACCAGCAGCGCCGTCATCAGGGGCACGACCTGGTTGGTCGGCAGCTTCCGCCCCGCTGCTGGTGGCGGGGTGTTCGTCGTAGTCATGCGTGCAGTTTAAAACACTGCGCGCCGCGCGCCTACACGAAAAAGGCGGCGGCTACACCCGAAATGCGGGGGCATTTTGCCTATCGACGCCCACCTGGCCACCGCTGCCTACCCCCAGCGCGTTTGCGGGCAGGCTATGTGTCCGATTGAGTCGCGTCGCACTTGACCTGAATTCGCAGAAGGGGACGGCCCGGCGCGCACCCGTCCGCCCTGGGAAAACTCGTGCGGCTCGCACCATGCGCCCGCGCGGAATTCAGGTTTTCGGCTACACGACTTTTTCGCGTACCTCGTGGAAGGTTTATGGCCGCCCTACCCCAGCGCCTCCCACAGCGCGGTGTTGGTCTCCTGCCACAGCGGCTTGGCCCAGTCGCCGAACTCGCGGTCTGTGAGCACCACGCACGCCTGCCCTCCCGCGACCCACAGGTACGTCCCCGCCATCCCGAAGTGGCCGACGGTGTCCGCGGGCATACCGTCACCGGTCCAGTGCGGGGATTTTTCGTCCTTGATTTCAAAGCCCAGGCCCCACTGGCAGGGTTTTTGCATGCCGTAGCCGGGAACGACGCCGCGCAGGTCGCCGAATTGGTTAGACAGGGCCTCGCCAAGCGTCGACGGGTCCAGGAGACGCGGTGAGAGGAGCTCGGAGGCGAACGCAGCAAGGTCGCTGACGGTGGAGCGCCCGCCGTGGCCGGCCGAGCCGTAGATCTCGGTGGAATCCATGCCGAGAGGCTCGAACACCCCTTCGCGGGCATAGTCCGCAAACGCAATGCCAGTGGTTTCTTCGACGTGGTCGGCCAGGATCTCGTAGCCGGCCGAGGAGTAGATGCGCCGCTCCCCCGGTGCTTTTTGCGGCTCACGGGAATCGAAGCCGACGCCGGAGGCGTGCGCGAGGAGGTGGCGGATGGTTGCGCCGTGGGGCCCGGCGGCGTCGTCAAGCTCGAATGCCCCTTCCTCCACCGCGAGGAGCACCGCGTACGCGGAGAGCAGCTTGGTCACGCTGGCGAGCTCGAAGACTTTGTCCTGGTCGCCGAGCGTGGCTTCCGTGTCGCCGACGAGGGCCGCCGCGACGTTGTCCACCGGCCAGTTGCTGAAAAACTTCTCGAGCTCCATGCCGCTCACTTTACGTGCGCCGCGCGGGGACCGGTGGCGTGCGCCCCCACCCGCAGACCCCGAGTAAGCCCTCCTGAGTATGCCCATTTTCGGCCATACTCAGGAGGTCTTACTCGGGGTTTGTGTCATTAGAACGGCAGCGTCGGGAGTGTGAGCCCCGGGATCATGCCCGCAAACGCCGCGCCGGCCCCGAGCACCGCCAACACCGCGGCGACGATTCCCGCGATTGCGCCCGGCGCGAGCTTCGAGCCCAAGCTCGACGGCACCGCCGGCTCGGTGCGGTTGATGTCCTTGCCACAGTCCTGAACGCGCTGCGCGGTGTAGGAGGCGGCCGACTTGAAGTACGCGACCTCGCCGGCGCTAAACGGCGTGTCAAAGGTGGACGGCGCGCCGGTCTTGGAACTGCCCAGGTCGTCGGCGATCACGGAGCTGGTGGTGTGCTCCTCAACGGGCCAAAGGGAGTCTTTGTCGATGTCTTTCAGCGCACCCCAGCCGTTTTTGCCGAGCCCGGCGCGCAGCTCGTCCTGCTTCTTCGCCCACAGCGCGAGCGCGTCGGCGCGGGATCCGGAGTGGTAGAGGATGTCGTCGGTGTTGAGGCCGGCGGCCAGGGCGGGAATCTGGTCGGCGTTGTACTCGACGGCGCAGACGCGGGATAAGCCCGGGTCGACGGCAGGCACGGCGCCGGCAATCCCGGCGGAGGCAACAGCAACGACGCAGGCTGCAACGCCCGCGGTGAGAGTCTTTCGCATGCGTAGAACCCTACCCCACGCGGCGCCCATGCACCCGGCATTTCCCGCGCTCGGTGGCCGCCACCTCGCCGACGCGCACGAGCGACTCTGCCGTCCGCGTCCCACAAACCCTGGGATCCAAAGCCAGGCAACGGCCGGCGGGATCAAGCGGTTAATGCGCCACGTTTGAATATTTGCTGGAGTATCTCACGTGGGGTTGCTCCGCCGAGGACTTGTCGTGGTGTGTC